>JAHFUA010000134.1 GCA_023265315.1 Acidobacteriota bacterium
AGTACCTGGGGGAGGGTACAAGCCAAAGGGGAGCAGAGGACGCGAGTCCTCTGTTCCCCTTTTTTTTTGTAGGTATTTCGCTGGAAATTCCACCGGTTTCGCAGGCGTGTGGGCGAGACGCCCACACCGCGCAGCCGCCGAGACGGCGGCGCTGCTTCTAGGACATTCGGCCCAAATACGGTGCCGGGCCCAGAGAAATCAGCTATAGTGGTGCCCGCGTTGAAGCACTGAGAGAGGCCGACGTGAAACGGAACAAAGGATTCTCACTGATCGAACTCTTGATCGTGGTGGCCATCATTTTGATTATCGCTGCCATCGCCATCCCGAACCTGTTGCGCTCGCGCATTGCGGCCAACGAGGCTTCCGCCGTGGGCTCGCTGCGAACGATCAACATCGCGGAGATCACCTATAACGTCACTTACCCGAATGTGGGCTTTACCTGCACCCTGGGTAATCTGGGCGGCAGCGGTGCGCCGTCTTCGACTGCAGCCGGTCTGATTGATGCCAACCTGGCCGGCGGTGCCAAGAGCGGATACAGCTTCGGGCTGCAGGGCTGCGGCTCAGGCACGCCCATCGTGACCTACCAGTCCACGGCGACCCCGACCAGTCCCGGAACCACCGGACAGCGCTATTTCTGCAGCGACAGCTCCGGCGTGATCAAGTACGACGCCACCAGCACCGCCAACTGTCTTACCAACGGCAACCCCATCTAAACCCGCCCTGAGCGGCTGCCTTCCAGCAAGCCCAACATATTGTGTTCGGCCTAGGCAAAAATTGAGTTCTCACGCACACACTAAAGCCCTCGATTCCTTAGGTCCTTGATGGCACGACTGGCACGCGCTCTATACGTCATGCACGGGCTGCCGCTTCCCGAAGACGCGCTCAGCCTTGCAGGAGGTGCTGGCGTACACCGTGGACATGGTATTAAGCAAGCGGACGACCGCCGACGAGGCGCGCGCCATCGCCGAGCTGTGCCGCATGATGGAGAAGAACATGGCGCGCTGCGAGCGGGAGCTGGAGGCGATGGCCCGTCGTCGCTAAACACAACCCGGCACCAAGCGGCTGATCCTCATCCGCGTTGCTGCAAAGCGACGGCTTCCGCCCGCTTCCAAAATCCTGCGCGCTCTTCTTCGAAGGCGTCGCGCTCGCGGGCGGCGCGGGCGGCGCTCCATCCCAAAACTACGCCGATGCGCGCGGCGGCGGTGCGGCTGCACTGGTCGGTCCAGCAGGCGCCCAGGGCCACGGGCACGCGTCGCAGCAGGATGTCGGCCAGGGTGGAGGCGCATTCCCGGCGCACTGCGGCCACGGCCTCGGCGACGATGTGCGGCGAGTGCTCACAGAGTGGAGCGCGCTGGCGCTCGTCCATGGCGGCAGCGTGCGCGATCTCGGCCGCGCCCGCGCCGTGCCACTCCGCCAGCGCCCGCGCGGAAGCTTCTGCGATGTGCGCCCGCTGTGCCACCGCCCGCGACCATCCCCCGAGCGCCGCCTCGATCTCCTGGGCGGAGGGAGCAGCGGCCAGCGCCGGCTCCGGCGCGTCGATTCCAATCTTGCGCGCGCACTCCCGCGCGATCGCGGCCGCGGTGGTCAGCTTGCCGCCGATGACGGAGATCATCCCGGCAGCGCCGTCGTCGGAGTGGTCGTGGAGAAAATGCCGGCGGCTGATCGCCGACGGCTTCTCGCCGGGCGCGTAAGGAAGCGGACGCACGCCCGCGAACGTAGCCTGCACGTCGTTCCAGGAGAGGTGCGCTCCCGGAAAAAGCCGGTTGAGCGAGGCGAACAAGTACTCGATCTCGCCCGCGCCAGGTTCGGTCTTGCCGGGATCAGCATGGTCGCGCACCTCGGTCGCGCCCGCGAGCAGTTGTCCGTTCCAGGGGAGGAGGAAGAAGGGGCGTCCGTCCACGGCTTCGCTGTACACCGCCGACGCCGGTGCGCCGGGGAAACGCCGCAACACGAGATGCGAGCCGCGCACGCCGCCGATGAGCGGCGATCGGGTGCGCACGCTCGCCGCCGCGCAGACCCGGTCCACCCAGGGGCCGCTGGCGTTGACGATCCAATCGGCGCGCGCGCGGAATTCGCTGGCGTCGAGCAGACTGCGCGCGCGCACGCCGGTGGCACGGCCGTCGCGGGTCTCGACCTCGAGCACGCGCGTGTGATTGCGGGCGTCCGCGCCGTGCGCGAGGGCGTCGCACAGCCACTCCGCCACCAGCCGCTCGGGAAACTCGCACTGGGCGTCGTCGTAGTGGAAGACCGACCAGCGCTGGGCGGAGTCGAGCAGGCGCTCCAGGCGGTCGAGTTCGCCGTCAACGGCCGACGGGCGGCCGGCGCCGAGCGTGGCATAGAGCCACAATCCCGCGCGTACCGCCAGGGCGCTGTGGTTGCCGCCCGCGCCCAGGGCCAGCAGGAACTTCAGCGGCCGCACCAGGTGCGAGTGCTCGGCACGCAGGCGTTCGCGCTCGCGCAGCGCTTCCCGCACCAGGCCGAGTTCGCCGTGCTCGAGATAGCGCAGGCCGCCGTGGATGATGCGGGTGGAGCGGCTGGTGGTGCCGGAGGCGAAATCGTTTTGCTCCAGGATGAGGACGCGCTTGCCGCCGCGGGCGCAGGCGCGCGCGATGGCGACCCCGTTGATGCCGCCGCCGATCACCACCACGTCGAAGCGCTCGCTGGTCATGGGCTCGGTTGGATGCGCAGACACTCGGGGAGGGCTTCCGGATATGGTGAGCCCTTCGTGTGGTCGGGCTCAAGGTATCGGTGGGGCATGGCCGGAGCTTCAGTCGATCCTCAGGCTGGGTCGTATCCGCAAACACCCTTAAAGCTCTTGTCATCCTGAGCGAGGGAGGGCCCCGCACGCTTTCTCCAGTGGGGGAGGCCCGAGCGAAGGATCTGGGTTTTGCCGGGCGAAAGCAGGTCCTTCGGTCGTGCTTCTTCGGCTTCGCCTCAGGCGCGCTTCCTCAGGGTGACAATGGAGTGTAAGTGCGCATTCGGCACGGCTGAAGCCGTGCCCTCCCCAAGAGAGCATTCATAGGACTACTTCTAGCCTTCGAGCTTCAAATACAGGATACCCAACGGCGGCAAAGTCAGATTGAGCGAGAAGGGACGGCCGTGGTGGCGGACGGGTTCGGCCATGACGCCGCCGGCGTTGCCCTGGTTGCTGCCGCCGTAGATCCCGGAGTCGCTATTGAGGAGCTCGCGCCACCAGCCGTTTTCCGGCACGCCCACGCGGTAGCTCTTGCGCAGGACGGGAGTGAAATTGCCGATCACCAGGATCACGTCGTTATGGCCGCGGCGCAGGAAGCTGAGGACGCTGCAGTCGCCGTCGTTGGCGTCCACCCACTCGAAGGTGGCGGGATCGAACTCGCGCTCGTAGAGCGCCGGCTGCTCGCGGTAGACGCGGTTGAGGTCGGCCACCAGCTTCTGCACGCCGGAATGCCAGGGGAACTGAAGCACCCACCACTCCAGGCCTTCCTCGTGGTACCACTCTTTCTTCTGGCCGAACTCGCAGCCCATGAAAAGCAGCTTCTTGCCGGGTTGCGCCCACTGATATCCGAAGAGCAGGCGCAGGTTGGCGAACTGCTGCCACTCGTCGCCCGGCATCTTGCCGATGAGCGCGCCCTTGCCGTGCACCACTTCGTCGTGCGAGAGCGGCAGCACGTAGTTCTCGGTGAACATATAGAGGCCGCGGAAGGTGAGCTGGTTGTGGTGGAAGCGGCGGTGGATGGGGTCTTTGGATAGGTACTTGAGCGTGTCGTGCATCCATCCCATGTCCCACTTGAGGCCGAAGCCGAGCCCGCCGACGTAGGCGGGTTTCGAGACCATGGGCCAGGCGGTGGACTCCTCGGCGACGGTCTGCACGTCGGGATGGCTGCCGTACACGTCCGAATTCATCTTCTGCAGGAAGCTGATGGCCTCCAGGTTCTCGTTGCCGCCGTACTTGTTGGGGATCCACTCCCCCTGGTTGCGCGCATAATCGAGGTAGAGCATGGAGGCGACCGCGTCCACGCGCAGGCCGTCGGCGTGATAGCAGTTAAGCCAGAACAGGGCGCTGGAGAGCAGGAAGCTGCGCACCTCGTTGCGCCCGAAGTTAAAAATGTGCGACTTCCACTCGGGATGAAAGCCCTGGCGCGGGTCGGAGTGCTCGTAGAGGTGGGTGCCGTCGAAGTAGGCGAGCCCGTGCGCGTCGTTGGGGAAGTGCGAAGGCACCCAGTCGAGAATCACGCCCACGCCGTGCTGGTGGAGGTGGTCCACCAGGTACATGAAATCCTGGGGCGTGCCGTAGCGGCTAGTGGGAGCGAAGAAGCCGGTCACCTGGTATCCCCAGGAGCCGTAGAAGGGATGCTCCATCACCGGCATGAATTCCACGTGGGTGAAGCCCAAGCGGTTGCAGTACTCGGCCAGCTTAGGGGCGAGCTCGCGATAAGTTAGCCAGCGATTGTCTTCTTCGGGCACGCGCATCCATGACCCCAGGTGCATTTCGTAGATCGAGATGGGACGGTGGAGCCCGTTGTGGTGCTGGCGGGAGTGCATCCATCCGTCGTCGCCCCAGTCATAGCCCAAGTCCCAGACGATGGAGGCCGTCCGCGGCGGAAGCTCGTTCTCGAAGGCATAGGGGTCGGCCTTGTCCATGCTGTAGCCCTGATAGCGCGAAGCCACGTGGTACTTGTACACCGTGCCCGGGCCCAGCTCGGGGATGAATCCCTCCCAGATGCCGGAGCTGTTGCGGACGCGCAGGGGATGGCTGGCCTTGTTCCAGCCGTTGAACTCGCCGATCACCGAAACCGAGTAGGCGTCCGGCGCCCAGACGGCGAAGTAAGTGCCGCGCTGGCCCTCGACGGTGGCCGGATGCGCGCCCAACTTCTCGTACAGGCTGTTGTGGTTGCCCTCGTTGAACAAGTGGAGATCGTAGTCGCTCAGCAGCGAGAAGTCGTAGCGCACGGCGTGGTTTTGGACGGTGTTCAGCGGCATGGCTGGTCAGATGCGCATAATATTTAACGCTTCATACCCGGAAAATGCCAGTGACGCTATCGGCACCCCAACACGCCAAAACCGGGCGTGCCGGCACCCCCGGACTCGCTCACGCCCACTACACGCTTCAACTTGTACACGCTTCAACTTGGCAGGACCGGCCGACGGTGGGGCACCCGGCTGTATTTCATCGCTATCTCATACATGTGAAGGGGCACGACCTTGGTCGTGCCGCAAAGGCCCTAACAAGTCGTGGGCTTTAGCCCCTGCGGTCTTCTGAATTTCGGGTGGGCCGAGCTGAAGGGATAGTTTTCTGCAGCCGCTACCATTCCCTTCCGAACCGGATTATCGTGGATGTACTCGCGAACGGAAACGAACTGTTCAGCGTCCCACACCCGCTCGTCAGTAAAGCCGCGCTGCCAAATTTCTCCTCGGAAACCAAGGCCTGTTCTTGCCCGGTAGGAGAAGCCTCCCTTGATCTTCTGCATCACTCTTTCGATGGTGCCCTTCCCATCAATCGTGACTAGAGCATGAAAGTGATCGCGCATGATCACAAACGCATGAAGCCTGTACTCTCCTTGGTCGCGATAACGGAAGGGAGTGGCGATGAGAAGTGTGGCCATTGCTTCTGATTGCAGCAGGGATCTCTTTCCCCAGGTAGAGGAGCCAACATGGAAGGTACGTCGGCGGGATTGAATTGCCTCCGGGTGGGAGTTCCGCTTCGGTGTGCTCATGCGGAAACCGAGGATACCACCTCAGGGGCTAAAGCCGGCTTTTTTGAGTGCCTCCAATGGCACGACCAAGGTCGTGCCCCTTCACCTACATGACCTAACAATGAAGTTTGTGACGGAAAATCGAATCATCAGGTCATTGAATCCGGAAACCAACCGATGGTAGTGTCCTAATGTAGGACACTACCCGCTCGATCTCCCGATGACCCGATCCCTTGTGCTACGCTGGCCCTAACGTGCGCATCCTCACCAAGTACATTCTGCGCGAAGTGTTGTGGCATGCCCTGATCGGCACCGGGGTCTTCACCTTCGTCATCTTCATGCGGGATGTGGGACGCATCCTGGAGCTGGTGGTGCGCAACAGCGCGCCCGTGCCCAGCGTGGCCGAGATCTTCCTGTTCACCCTGCCGCAGGCGCTGACGGTGACCGTGCCCATGGGGGTGCTGGTGGGCATCCTGATTGGGCTGAGCCGGCTGGCGGCCGACAGCGAGGTCACCGCCATGCGCGCCAGCGGGCTGGGCGCGAGCATGTTTTTGAAGGTGGTGTCGATCTTCGCCATCACCGCCTGGCTGCTGGCGGCGGGCAATCAGCTCTACCTGGCGCCGCGGGCCTCCGACTCCCTGGCCCGTTTGCAGGACCGCCTGAAGAGCTCGCAGGCATCGTACGAAGTCCAGCCCCGCGTCTTCTACGAGGACTTCAAGAACTACGTGCTCTACGTGCAGGACGTGAGCGCCGCTCCTAACGGGGCGCTGTGGAAGGGCATCTTCCTGACCGACATCAGCACGCCGGGCGCGCCCAAGATCACGCTGGCGCAGCGCGGGATCGTCAGCAGCCAGTCGCCCAGCTTGCTTCGCCTGCACCTGATCAACGGCACCGAGCACGACGTGGACCCCAAGGCGCCGCAGCAATACCAGATCTCGACCTTCGAAGAGAGCGACACCTCCATCCCCGTGCCCGAGCCGGAGACGCCGGTTCCCAGCAACATGCCTCCAGGCGCGCGGCAGTGGCCGCACGTGGCGGAGATCACGACGCGAGCGTTGTGGGGGCTGGCGCACGCGAATGATCCCACGGCGCGCTGGTTTGATATCGAACTGCAGCGCCGCTTGGCCCTGCCCGCCGCCTGCCTGGTGCTGGCGCTGGTGGGCATCCCGCTGGGCCTCTCGTCGAAAAAGGGGGGCAAGTCCACGGGATTCATTCTCACCATCCTGCTGGTGTTCCTCTACTACTTCACCTCGCTGACGGGAGTGGCGCTGGCGCGGCAGGGGCGCGTCCCACCGGCGGTGGGGGTTTGGATGGCCAACGCCGTCTTCTTCTTCGCCGGCGCCTGGCTGCTGTGGCGGGTGGACCGCATGCCCTTGGAGATCGCCTCCCTGCGCAGCTTGGGGCTGGCGCTCAAGGGACACCTCCAGCACCGCACCCAGCGCACCCACGGCGCCTTTGAGCGCGCGGTTTCGCGGCGGCGCTTCCTCAACACCCGCTTCCCGCAGATCCTCGACGACTACATCCTGCGCGACTTCCTCACCTACCTGGGGCTGATCGTGGCCACCTTCATCCTGCTCAGCCTGGTGTTCAGCTTTTTCGAGTTGCTGGGCGACATCGTGCGCAACCGCGTGCCGCTGGTAACGGTGGGTGCGTACCTAATGAATGTGGTGCCGGGCATGCTCTACTTGATGACCCCGCTGAGCGTGCTCATCGCCGTGCTGGTGACCTTCGGCCTGATGCAGAAAGCCAACGAGATCACCGCCATGAAGGCCACCGGCATCAGCATCTACCGTGCCGTGGTGCCGGTGCTGCTGCTGGCGGCGGTGATCCCGGTGGGCCTGTTCTTGTTCGAGCAGTACTTGCTGCCGGCCGCCAACAAGCGCCAGGACCAGCTTTGGAACGCCATCAAGGGCAAGCCTCCGCAAACCTATCTGCGTCCCGACCGCAAGTGGATCTTCGGCCAGCATTCCACCATCTACTACTACGAGTTCTTCGATCCCGACCGCAACCAGTTCGGCAGCATCTCCGCCTTCGAGTTCGATCCCGCCACCTTCCAGTTCACCCGCCGGGTGTACGCCACACGCGCGCGCTGGGCGCCGGAGCTCCGCAAGTGGATCTTCGAGGGCGGCTGGGAGCGCAGCTTCCAGGGCGCCGCCATCCGCCAGTACCGGACGTTCGATGTCGCGACTTTCGCTGAACTGGCCGAGCCGCCGCCCTATTTCAAGAAAGAAGTGAAGCAGTCGTCGGAGATGAACTACGACGAGCTCAGCCGCTACATCAAGGACTTGCAGCAGAGCGGCTTCGATGTGGTGCGCCTGCGCGTGCAGTTGCAGAAGAAGTTCGCCTTCCCGCTGATCACCTTCGTCATGGCGGTGCTGGCCATTCCCTTTGCGCTCTCAACCGGGCGTCGGGGCGCGCTGGCGGGCGTGGCCACGGCCATCGGCATCGCCGTGGTGTACTGGGTGACCTCGGGATTGTTCGAGGCCATGGGCAACGTCAGCCAGTTGCCGGCGGCGCTCGCCGCCTGGGCCCCGGACGTGATCTTCGGATTCGCCGGCGGGTACATGCTTCTGAAAGTGCCAACGTAAAATTGATTCATTGAATCATTGGTTCATTGATTCATTGGACCCCGCACGGCAATGGATCAATGAATCAATGAGTCAATGAATCAATCAGCCGATGGGCCGATCAATCCTGCGTCTCGCCCTGCTAGAATTTCATCGAATCACCAATGACCTCGGCCACTATGCAGCCGCAGCTCCTGACGCCTATCGAGAGGCAGAGCGTCCGCCGCAACCTGCGTCCGCTGCTGCCCTATTTTCGGAAATACTGGCGCGGGCTGGCGTTCGGGACTATCTCCGTGCTGCTGGACAACGGCACATGGATCGTCTTCCCGCTGGTGCTGGGCCGGGCTATCAACGGCCTCTACCAGGGGGTCACGCTAAAGAAACTAGCCACCTATGCGGCGCTGCTGGTGGGGATTGCCGTGGTCAAGGGCATCTTCCGCTTCCTGACCCGGTGGGTGGTGATCGGGATCTCGCGCGACATCGAGTTCGACCTGCGCAACGACCTGTTCCGCCACCTGGAA
>JAHFUA010000025.1 GCA_023265315.1 Acidobacteriota bacterium
GGGGGAAGCGTTTCCTCCAGCGGCCTCTACACCGCGCCGAATACCGCCGGAAGCTTCACAGTGACGGCCAGCAGCGTGGCCGACAACACCAAGTCGGCGTCGGCCACGGTCACCGTCAGCACCGCACCGGTGGTCTCGGTCACGATCTCACCCACCTCCGCCTCGATCCTGACCAACGGCACCCGGCAGTTCACCGCCACCGTAAGCGGCTCGAGCAATACGGCCGTCACCTGGTCGGCGACCGGGGGAAGCGTTTCCTCCAGCGGCCTCTACACCGCGCCGAATACCGCCGGAAGCTTCACAGTGACGGCCAGCAGCGTGGCCGACAACACCAAGTCGGCGTCGGCCACGGTCACCGTCAGCGCGCCGCTACAGCACACGGTCACGCTGAGCTGGACGGCGAGCACCTCCAGCGTCTCCGGCTACAACGTCTATCGCGGCACTGTCTCCGGAGGACCGTACACGCAGACCAACACCGCTTTGAATGCGTCCAACAACTATGTGGACAACAGCGTCCAGTCCGGCACCACCTACTTCTATGTGGTGACCTCGGTGGACTCGGGCGGTGTGGAGAGCGCCTTCTCCAGCCAGGTGTCGGTTGCGGTACCCACGCCTTAACGCACGCGCCGGCCGGCTGTTCTGAATTCGGAACAAACCGCCGAATTCTGACCGCGGCCAGCGCGTGGCTGTTACAAGTGGGCGCATGCGTCGCGTGCGGCTCCTCTCTGCTGCGGCTGTGCTGGTGCTGGTCCCCGGCGGCTCCGGCGTCTTTGCTGCCTTTTTCCCTAACCAGCGCCGGATTCTTCCCGCCGGGTTCTGGGCCCTCTGGCTTCTGCTTTCCCTCTCGACCACCTTCTATGCGCCGGTGGTGGTGGATCGGCTAACCCCGCGCAATGCAGGCAGCCATCAGTGCGCAACCTATGCGCGATGGGGTATCGCGCTCGGCATCATCAACATCGCCTGGAGTGTGGCCGAGATTATGTGGCTGGGCTGAGACAGCCTTGGATGAACCATTGGGCTGCGGTATTGTAAGAACAGGGTGCGCCCGGAGATCCAGAACGCCATCAAGCTCTTGCACAGCGGCCGTCCGGAATCGCTGGACGCCGCCCTGGCCATCCTCCAGAACACCGTCTTTGCCTTCAGCATGAAGGTCTGCGGCCACCGCGAGGACGCCGAGGACACCATGCAGGAAACGTTGCTACGCGCCGCCCGCCAGTTGCCCAACTTCGAAAGTCCCGAGGCCCTGGCCGTGTGGCTCTATAAGGTGGCCCGCAGCCGCTGCCTGATGAGCCGCCGCCGCGGCAAGTTCGTTCCCCAGCAGCATCTTTCGCTCGAGGAGGTCCTGCCCGATCGTACGGAACTGGAAGCGCTCACCTCCGAGGATCACGACGGCAGTCCCGAGCAGCAGCTCCTGCGTGGGGAGAACCGCGAAGAGTTGCGGCAGGCCGTGCTGAGGATCCCGCCGCCCTACCGCATGGTGCTCGTGCTGCACGACATGGAAGAGCTCAGGACTGGCGAGATCGCGCGCATCACCGGACTCCGTCCCGGGACGGTTCGCGTCCGGTTGCATCGCGCACGCGCCTTCCTGAGAAACGAGCTCGCTCGACGCCCGGTGCGCCGCCGACCTGTCCAGCCTGCGCGCGCTCCTTCGCGCCGCTGCCGTGAGATGTTCGCCGCGCTTTCCGACTATCTCGACCGCGAGCTCGATCCCGCCAGGTGCGCCAAGCTCGAGGCCCACCTCGAGGGCTGCAAACCCTGTGTCGGCTATCTCGCCAGCCTGGAAGAGACGGTGCGCCGCATCCAGCGGCACGACGCACAGCCGATGAACCCGCATGATGCGGCCCAAATCAGGAAGAAGCTGCTGCGGGCGTTCGAAACCGTCACCCGAGCCTGACCGGCCCCGGTCTGGCCTCCTGCCATATTCCTG
Source organism: Acidobacteriota bacterium (assembly GCA_023265315.1). Taxonomy (GTDB): domain Bacteria; phylum Acidobacteriota; class Terriglobia; order Terriglobales; family Acidobacteriaceae; genus JAHFUA01. The sequence goes on from JAHFUA010000025.1 coordinate 1,928, forward strand.
TAACACCTGGCTTGGATCCTGGATTTATCCTTGCTGCACGGGAGGTATGCCATGATTGAAGCCCAAGTCACTCTTACCCGGCCGGAAGGGACCAGCCGGCAGTTCGAAGTCACCACGGGTTCCGGGCACCGACTGCTGGTGGACGATGCCACCGGCGCCACCGGCCCTAAGCCTATCGAGCTAGCGGCTGCGGCGCTGGCGGGCTGTACTGCCTTCGACGTGATCGGCATCCTGCGCAAAAAGCGCCAGCAGGTCACTGCCTACGAGGTGCGCGTCTCCGCAGACCAGGCGCCGGATCCGCCGCAGGTGTTCACCCGCGTCCGCATCGTGCACCGGATAAGCGGTGAGGACATCGATCCTGCGGCGGTGGCCAGCGCCATCCATCTCTCGGAAACCAAGTACTGCTCGGTAGGCGCGATGATCTCGAAGACCGCCGAACTGGTCACCAGCTTTGAGATTGTGCCTCCCCAGGGCGAGGAACCCGTCGCCACAGGAGTCGCCCAGTCATGAACCTCATCGCGCGTCTGAGCGCATTGGCGCTGGGGGCATTTTTGAGCGCTGTCTCCATCTCCGCTGCCGCTCAGACCAAGCTCACCCTGGAGCAGGCGGTGGCGGTCGCGCTGGAAAAGAACCCCGTGCGCAAGGCCGCGGTGTTTGAACAGCGCGCCGCCTTCGCCGGCTTCAAGCTTTCACGTGCGCCGCTGCTTCCCCGCATCGCCTTCAGCGAGACCTATCAGGACGGCAACGATCCGGTGTACGTCTTCGGCTCGAAGCTGCGGCAACAGCGGTTCGCCAGCGCCGACTTCGCCCTCAACCAGCTCAACGCGCCCACGCCGTTCAGCAACTACGTCACCCGCTTTTCCGGGCAATGGCAGCTCTTCGACTCCGGCGCCACGTGGGCGCGCATGATGCAGGCCAGGAAGGCCAGCGACCTGGCGCAGCGCAATCTTGACCGCACCGACCAGGAACTGGTGATGCGTGTGGTGGACGCCTACACCGGGCTGCTGCTGGCCAAGCGCCAGGTTGAAGTCGCCCGGGAGGCGCTGAAGAGCTCGCAGTCGGTGCTCGACCGCGCCCGCTCCAACGTCGAGGCCGGCATGAGCGTGGAGAGCGACCTGCTCAGCGCCCAGGTCAACCACGCCGCTCGCCAGCAGGAGCTGATTCACGCGGAAAACGACGCCAGCATCGCCGCCGCGCGGCTCAATCACGAGCTCGGGGTTGCCGCGGACACGACTTATGAACTGGGCGGAGTCCTGGCCGATCGCGTGTTCCCCTCCGAGCCGCTGGACCAGCTCGAAGCGCGCGCCCTCGACCGCCGTCCCGACCTGCGGGGCATCGCCCTGCAGCAGTCGATCCAGCAGAACAGCGTGAAGATCGCCAAGGCCGCCTTCGGGCCGACGGTGAACGCGGTCGGCAACTGGGAGTCGGACAACCCCCGCTTCAGCGGCGGCGGCGGCAATGACTGGATGTTCGGCCTCGAGGTTCGCCTCGACCTGTTCGACGGCGGAGCGCGCACGGCGCAACTCCAGCGCGAGCGCGCCCTGAAGCAGAAAGTGGACGCGCTGCGCGAGTCGGCCGTCAGCGGGGTGCGGCTGGAGGTGCGCAAGGCGTACTTCGACTACGACTCTGCCCGCCGTCAGCTCGAGGTGGCGCGCGCGGCCGTGGCGCAGGCCGACGAGAGTTTGCGCATCGGCCACGACCGCTACGATGCCGGTCTCAACACCATCACCGATCTGCTGCGCATGGAGGAGGCCGACGTGCGCGCCAAGACCGATTACTGGCAGGCCGTGTACCGAGTCCAGAGCAGTTACGCGGATCTCGAGTTGGCGACCGGCACTCTGAACCCGGACTCGCCGGTGGTGAAGCCATGATCCGCAGATTCATCCCGTTCTCCGTGTTACTCGCCCTGCTGCCCGCCGGCTGTGGCGAGAAGAAGCCGACTGTAGCGGCGGCGCCGGCTGTTGTCCGCGATGTCGCGCTGGTGCAGGCGCAGCGTGCCACCATCCCCGATTACGTGGACGCCATGGGCACGGTGCGCGCGTCGCAGAGCAGCCAGCTCTCCAGCCAGATCGTCGCGACGATCACGGCCATGCGCGCGACCGAAGGCCAGCACGTGCGCAAGGGCGACGTACTCGTGGTTCTCGACGACGCGCACCAGCAGGCCGGGCTTGAACGCGCCACCGCCGGCGTGAATGCCGCGCGTCAGGATATCGCCGCCTCCGAAGCCGACTACAACCTGGCCAATTCGACTTTGACGCGATACCAGACGCTTTTCGAACGAAAGTCGGTCAGCCCGCACGAGTTCGACCAGGTGCAGGCGCGGGCCAAGGCCGCGGCTGCACATCGCGACCAGGCGCAGGCCGGGTTGAAGCAAGCAACGGCCGCTGAGGCCCAGGCGCGCTCCGCCCTGGGGTACACGCGTATCCGCGCCCCCTTCGACGGTGTGATCGCCGAAAAACGTGCGGACCCGGGTGTGCTGGCCGCGCCCGGCGTTCCGTTGCTAACTATCGAAGACACGCGCCGCTTCCGCATGGAAGTTACCGTGAATGAGCACGACATCGCACAGATCCGTCTGGGCGCGCCGGCGAGCGTCGTGGTGGATGCTCTCGGCGAATTCCCCGGCAGGATCGTGCAGATCGTTCCCGCGGCCGACCCTGCCAGCCGCAGCTTTCTCGTCAAGGTCGAACTGCCGGCAGACGCGCGCTTGCGCTCCGGTCTCTCCGGCCATGTACGCGTCAACCGTGGCGAGCGGCAGGCCATCACCGTTCCGCGCGAGGCCGTGCTCGACCGTGGACAGTTGCAAGCCGTCTATGTGGTCGGTCAGGACAAGCTCGCGAATCTTCGCTACGTGACCCTCGGCAAGCCCGCGGGGCAGCGCGTTGAAGTACTGGCCGGCCTGCAAGAGGGTGAGTGGCTGGTGGCCCAACCCGGCGACCGCGAACTGGCGGGCCGAAGGATCGAGACCCGGCCATGAAGCTTGGCCTTGCGGGACGCATCGCGCACGCCTTTATCGCCTCCAAGCTGACGCCGCTGGCGATCGCCGCCGCGCTGCTGCTGGGCGCGTTCAGCATCTGGCAGACGCCGCGCGAGGAAGAGCCGCAGATCATCGTCCCCATGCTCGACGTCATGGTGCGGATGCCGGGCGCCTCGCCCGCCGAAGTCGAGCAGCGCGCCACCATTCCCATGGAGAAGCTGCTGCGCGAAGTCCCAGGGGTCGAGTACCTCTACTCCATCAGCTCGCCGGGCATGAGCCTGGTGATCGTGCGCTTCTATGTGGGGCAGAAGGAAGAAGACGCGATCGTCCGCACGTACAACAAACTGTATTCGAATTTCGACCGCATCCCGCCCGGCGTTTCGCAGCCGCTGATCAAGGCTCGCTCCATCGACGATGTGCCCATCCTTGCGCTTACGCTGTGGGGAAAGAACTACGGTCCGGACCGGCTGCGGCAAGTAGCCGGCGAAGTGGAAAACCAGCTCAAGAAGATCGACGACGTTGCCGAAACCAAGATCATCGGCGGACAACCGCGCAAGATGCGGGTCATCCTCGACCCCGCGCGTCTCGCCGCCTACGGCCTGACGCCCGGCGCCATCGCCATGGAACTGGAGGCAGCCAACCGGCGCTCGTTTGCCGGCAGCTTCGCGCGTGATAACCAGGAAATCCAGGTCGAAGCCGGCCTGTTCCTTTCTACGCCGGAAGAGCTGCAGGAGGTGGTCGTGGGCGTGCACGGCGGCGCCCCGGTTTACCTGCGCGATGTCGCCCGCCTCGAATACAGCGCCGACGAGCCAACCTCCTACGTTCTCTACGGTGGCGGCAAGGGCAGCGCGCAGATGGGCATGGAGTATCCGGCGGTCACCATCACCCTGGCCAAGCGCAAAAACACCAACGCCACGGTCATCGCCAACCGCGCCCTGGAACGCGTGAACTCCCTGCGCGGATACCTGATCCCCGCGGACCTCAACGTCAGCGTTACCCGCGATTACGGAGAAACCGCGAAGCACAAGTCGGATGAACTGCTGAAGCACCTGCTCATCGCGACCTTTTCCGTCACCTTGCTGGTGGCGCTAGCGCTCGGCTTTCGTGAATCCGGAGTGGTACTGCTGGCGGTGCCGGTGACGCTCGCCCTCACGCTGGCCATCTTTTATCTCTACGGCTACACGCTCAACCGGGTCACGCTGTTCGCGCTGATCTTCTCCATCGGCATCCTGGTGGACGACGCCATCGTAGTCATCGAAAACATAGTCCGCCACTTCCGCTTGCCGCAGAATGCCGGGCGAAGCCTCGCTGAAGTGGCGGTCGAAGCGGTGGACGAGGTCGGCAATCCCACCATCCTCGCCACGTTTGCCGTGATCGCCGCTATCCTGCCGATGGCCTTCGTCCGCGGCCTCATGGGCCCTTACATGCGCCCTATCCCGGTGGGCGCGTCTGCGGCCATGTTGTTCTCGCTGATGGTGGCGTTTGTGGTCTCGCCCTGGGCGGCGCTGCGCCTGATCGGCTCACATGCGAAGCACGGCGGGCACAAGACTGAATCCGAAGGCTGGACTACCCGCCTCTACCGTCGCATCATGACCCCGCTCATCCACGATGGCCGCAAGCGCCTGCTGTTTCTGGGCATGGTCGTCGTGCTTCTGCTTGCCGCCTGCGCGCTGGCGCCGCTGAAGCTGGTGCGGGTGAAGATGCTGCCCTTCGACAACAAGAGCGAGTTCCAGGTGATCATCAACATGCCGGACGGCACGCCGCTGGAGCAGACCACGCGCGTCGCCCAGGCCCTGGCTGCCTCGTTGCGCCAAGAGCCCGAGGTCTCGAACTACCAGATATATTCTGGCACCTCCGGCCCGTACAACTTCAACGGGCTGGTCCGCCATTACTTCCTGCGCCGCGCTCCCAACCAGGGCGACATCCAGGTGAACCTGGTTCCTCTTGACGAGCGCAAAGCCCAGAGCCACGACATCGCCAAGCGCGTGCGCTCCAAGCTCCAGCCCATTGCGGATGGCTTCGGCGCGCGCATAGAGGTGGCTGAGGTCCCGCCGGGTCCGCCGGTGCTGGAGACGCTGGTCGCCGAGGTTTACGGGCCGGATTACAAGGGCCAGATCGACCTCGCGCGCCGGATCAAGGAGATTTTCAAGAGCACGCCGGGCGTGGTGGACGTGGACTGGTACGTCCAGGACCCACAGACCAAGTACGACGTCAAAGTGGACCTCGACAAGGCGGCGCTGCACGGCATCTCCGCCGCCGAGGTCATGCGCACCATTCAGATTGCGCTCAACGGCACGACGGCCGGATTACTGCACCGCCCGGAAGCCCGCGAGGACGTGCCCATCGAAGTGCGGCTGGCGCGCCCGTCGCGCTCCGGCATTGAGCAGCTTCGCAGCCTCCGCTTGCCCACGCCCTCCGGCGCGCAAGTCTCGCTGGCCGAGGTCACCCAAGTCGAGCAGACCACCATCGACACCAACATCTATCGCAAAAACCTGCGCCGTGTGGTGTACGTCACCGGCGATGTCAGCGGCCAGGAAGAGAGCCCGGTATACGCCATCCTCAAAATGGGGCGCGCCATCGACCGCCTGCGCATGCCCCCCGGCTACTTTATCGAACAATACTCGTCCCATCTTCCCGAAAGCACCCAGCGTTACAGCATGAAGTGGGACGGCGAGTGGCAAGTCACCTACGAGGTCTTCCGCGACCTGGGCCTGGCTTTCGCCGCCGTGTTAGTGCTGATCTACGTCTTGGTCGTGGGATGGTTCAAGTCGTTCAAGACGCCGTGGGTGATCATGGCGCCGATCCCGCTGACGCTGGTCGGGATTCTCCCGGCCCACGCGCTGCTGGGCGCATTCTTCACCGCCACCTCGATGATCGGATTCATCGCCGGCGCGGGCATTATCGTGCGCAATTCCATCATCCTGGTGGACTTCATCGAGTTGCGCCGCGCCCAGGGCATGCCGCTGGCGGAAGCGGTGGTGGACGCGGGAGCGGTCCGCTTCCGGCCCATGCTGCTGACCGCCGCCGCCGTGGTGGTGGGCGCCAGCGTCATCCTGTTCGACCCCATCTTCCAGGGACTGGCGCTGTCGCTGATGGCCGGGGAGGTCGCCTCCACGGTGCTTTCGCGCATGGCCGTTCCCGTCCTCTACTACATCAGCGAACGCAGCGGAACGGCAGGAAACTTGCCCGCGGCTGCACTTTCCCCGCCCGAAATTCACGAGGAGGTCAGACCATGACCATCGAACGCATGCTGCGGCTTATCGCCGGCGGTTTCGTTCTGCTATCACTTGCCCTGGGATACTGGGTAAGTCCCTACTTCTTTCTGTTCACCGCGTTTGTAGGATTGAACCTGCTTCAGTCGGGATTCACGAACTGGTGCCCGATGATGACGCTGCTAAGCAGGCTCGGTTTGAAGAGCTCCGCGTCCGCCTAGGCGGCGTGCTCCTTCACGAGATTTGGTAGTCGACAAAGTATTCGTCGTGCGACTCGTCTCCTTTATCGAAACCGGCTGGCCACCGGTACACGGGCTCGGGTACCGGGGCAGGAATCTTCTTGTGGGGAGCCATGCTCCCTCCTGCAATGCGGAAAAGAGTCTATGGGAGCCGCGATCTGTTTAGTAAACAAGATCCTCCGTAATCACAGTGAAGATGCGGCAGAGCGGCTGCCGTCATGCTGGCAATTCAGTGTTTCTTCCCGATTTCGCGAATGTAGTCTTTCAACTGGGCGATCTGGTCAGGCGTCAGCTTGCTGGCGAATTCCGGCATCTTGTTCTTGCCTTTCGCGATTATCTCGACCAGCGTGGTGTCAGGCTTCTTCTGGACCTCTGGACTCAGCAGGTCGGGGATGTTGAGCTTGGCGCCCATCGGCGTTTTGCCTGCGCCATCGGCCCCGTGGCACATGGCGCACTTTGCTTTGAACGTAGCCGCGCCAGCGGCCTCACCGGCATGGGCTGTCAACGGGAAACAGAGGAGCATTAGAGGCAGAAAAATCATGACTGGTACCCCTGATAGCCGGGTTAGGAATGTGCGGATATTGAGGAAGTAGTGTTGAATATTTCGCATTTGAGTCCTTTCGTGATGAGATTGGTTCCTCTCTGACCAGCGCCGGTGTTGTGTCCAACATCGCCGCAGCCGGGAGTTCCTGTTGGGCGCCATGGCTCAAGCCGAAGGCACGGTTTCCTCAGGCAGGTACGACCTGACTCGGGTTACCACTTCTGGAACTGCCTGTTCGCGGCCCTCCTGCACCTCCCAGATGGAAACGATGGGAAAGAACTTGGTGAATAGCATGTACAGGAACATGAAGGTGGCGCCGAAGCCGACGGTGATGCCCACCTCCACCCAGGTGGGCGAGTAGTGTCCCTTGGCCCAGGGCAGGCGCGGCTGGGACAATGTGGGCACCACGATGGTGAAGCGCTCCAGCCACATGCCGATATTCACCGACACGGACGCAATCACCGTCCCCGTGATAGTGCGCGTCTTGCGCCGGGCCAGCAGGCTCACCGGGATGACAAAGCAAGTCACGAACATGATCCAGAAGGGCACGGCATAACGACCGCTGAGCTTGGAGTAAAACACCACCAGGTGGCTGGGATCGCTGCCGTAGAAGGTGGTGAGGTACTCGGCGAAGGTGAAGTAGAACCAGAGCAGCGCCATGACCAGCAGGAGCAGGCCAAGATTGTTGAAGTGGATCGGCTTGAGATAGTCCTGCAGGAAGTAGATGCGGCGGATGAGCGCCATGACGACGATGAGCGAGGCGATGCCGGAGAAAATCGCTCCCACCACGAAGTAGGGCCCGAAGATGCTGGAGTGCCACATGGGCTGGACGGTCATGGCGAACACCCAGGACACCACCGTGTGCACCGAGATCGCAATCGGGATCACCAGCACGGCCATCACCGCGATGGCGGCATTGAGGAAGCGTTTTTGCTTGACGGTGGCGCGCCACCCCAGCCCCAGCCAGCGATAGAGGAACGTCGGCCGGGCGCCGTGGTCGCGCAGAATGGCAATATCGGGGATGAGCGGCAGGTACAGGTAGATGGTGCTGGCGGTCAAATAGACGCTGATGCTGCACACGTCCCACAGCAGCGGCGAGCGGAAGTTCGGGCTGCGGAGCACGTTGAGCAGACGGTCCGGCCGGCCCAGATCCATGATCACGCTGCCCACCCCAAAAAACAGCACCAGGACGGTAATGACTTCGGCGGCGCGGGTGATCGAACGGCGCCACTCGGCATGGCACAAGCGAAGGATGGCCGAGATCAGCGTGCCCGCATGGCTGATGCCGATGAAGAAGACGAAATTAGTGATGTAAAAACCCCAGTACACCGGCACGTTCAAGCCGGTTACTCCTAGTCCGAAACGGAGTTGGCGCAGCCAGGCGAAGAAGGCGACCACGGTGAAGGCGAGGAAACACATCCCCAGGTAGTAGAAACTCCGGCGCGTGGCCAGGACCGGGTGTAGCAGCTTCCAATCCTGCGTATTAGGTGCGCGCTCCTTGTCCGTCTCCACCGCTCCATTCTCCTTGTGCCAGATAGATCACCTTGGGCTTGGTGCCGAGCTCCTCGAGCAGGCGGAAAGCGCGGCGTCCGCGCGCCAAGGTGGCCACCGTGCTGTTGGGGTCATCCAGATCGCCGAAATACATGGCGCCCGCGGGACAGATCTCCACGCACGCCGGGATGTAATCGCCTTCGGCCAGTTCTCGATTTTGTGCCCGAGCTTGATCGCGCGCCTTTTGCAGCCGGTGGTGGCATAACGTGCACTTCTCGACCACCCCCTTGGGGCGCACGGAGACGTCCGGATTGAGCGCCTCCGTGAACTCCCCCGGGAACTCCGGGCGGTACCAGTTGAACATCCGCCGGGTGTAGGGACAGGCGTTGGTGCAGTAGCGGCAGCCGATGCAGCGCGCAAAGATCTGGCGGACCACGCCCTCAGGATTTATGCCGGTGGCGCCCACCGGGCAGACGCGGATGCACGGCGGGTTGTCGCAGTGTACGCAGGGCAAGGGAGTGGGCCGCATGGTCAGCCGGGGATATTCGCCCTCGAGCTGCGGAAGCACGCTGATCCAGGAAATGATGCGGCCGCGCGCGGCCTGCTCGGGCGGCACGCAGGGCACGTTGTTTTCCGTCTGGCAGGCCACCACGCAGGCCTGGCAGGCCGTGCACTTCGCCAAGTCAATCACCATCCCCCAACGCGGCATCCGTACCCCTTTCTAGGCGCGATAGACTTTCACGTGCGTGCCACTGTTCAGCGGCATCCCGGTAACCGGGTCGGACTGTTGCTCCACGATCTGCAGCGGATTGGCGCCGCGGCACGCCCAGGGACTTCCCGTCGCCCGGCCGTATCCCAGCGGCAGATGCACGACGCCGGGGCGCGCACCTTCGTAGATCCGCGCCCGCGCCTGCACCCGGCCGCGACGCGACTCCACCCACACCATGGCACCGTCCTCGATCCCGAACTGGTGCGCGGTTTCAGGATGGATCTCCAGCCAGCTATCCCAGCTCGCGAACAGGTGCTCACCCGCGATCTGCTGCAGGTAAGGCAGGTGCGCTCCCTGCCCTCCCGAGAGCGGCAACTGCTCGACCACCAGCAACAGCAACGGAAAGTTGGATGAAGTCTCCGGCAGTACCGTCTGGTGGGGCAAACAAGCGCGATCGTCGATGCGCGCTGCGCTACCGCCGGTGTGGGCCGCGCGTGCCTGCTGCCGGGCAGCCTGCGCCAGCGCTTGCGAGTAGAACTCGAAACGGCCGGAGGAGGTGCGGAAGACGCGTGCCCACTCGCCATAAGAATAGGCTGGCTCCCACCATCCGCCTTGCTGTTTCACCTGCTCCCATAGTTGTTCGCTGGTCGAGTAGCTGGGCGCCCACCATCCCGAGCGTTCCATCAGACGGTCCCAGGTTTCTTCCAGGTTGGAGCCGAATACGGCTCCAGCTTGGGCAGCGAATACGCCATCCACCTGGCGGCGCAGGTAGGCCTCGTAGTTGGCGAAGGGCAAGGCGGCCGCGACTTTGTCTCCCAGCGAACGTGCGAGAGCGAGCAACGCGTCGCCGGGGTGCCGCACGTCCTTGCGCGCGCGCACCACGGGCGGGGATATGGCGAGCAGGGCATTCGCGACCGCAGGCGGCGGTCCGGTGTCCTGCCATGACTCCAGCGCGGTGGCGGTGGGCAAAACCAGATCGGCGAGCTGCGAGCTGTCGTCCAGAAACGCGGTGAGGCTCACGACGAACGGCACCTCTCGCAGTGCGCGCCGGAACTCATCGCCATTGACCATCGAGAACACTGGGTCGGCCTGGTTCAACAGCAGCGCCTGCACTCCGTAAGGCCGGCGTGAAAGTATGGCCTGCGGCAGTTCGCCCGCGCTGAGCACCAGGGCGGGCGGGGGGCTGCCAGGCGAGCGCTCGGAGTCGGAGTTTGAGCCCGGCAAAGCTTGCTGCACCAGCACGCCGCCGGGGAGGTCGATGCTTCCCAGCAGTGCATTCAAGGAATGGACCGCCATGGCGGCGTAGGGATTGCCGGGCAGAGAGCTGGTTTGGCGGTCGCCCAGGGCGACGGCCGGGCGGTTCTGCGCGGCTTCCCGCGCCAGGCGCAGGATGGTATCCGCCGGCACTCCGGTGATGGCGGACACGTCGTTCAGGCGATACTCGCTGTTGACGAGCGACTTGAAACCCAGGTGGAACTCGCCCTCTGCGTCACGCCAATCTTCGAATCCGAAGGTGTGCTCGCGCACGAAGTCGGCGTCGTACAGGCCCTCGGAGATCAGCGCATAGGCGATGCCCAGGGCCAGGGCAGCGTCGGTGCCGGGACGCAGTGCCACCCATTCATCGGCCCGGGCGGCGGTGATCGAAAACCGTGGTTCTACCTGTACCAGCTTGGTTCTGCGGCCGGAGGCGACGTCGCGCCAGCGGGCAAAGGCCCGCATGACCGCCACCGGCGCGCCCCAGCCTTCCAGCAGATTTACGCCGAAGCTCAGCACGTATCGCGAGTTGGCCAAGTCGTACGCCACCGGCTCGGTGATCCCTTGCTGAAAGCGCAAGGCCGCTTGCACCGCATCCATGCCCGTCGGCATGACCAGGTAGTTGGGTGAGCCGTAAGCAGCGAGAAATTGCCGCTGCAGCCGCGGCAGCAAACCGCTGCGCGGGCGATCGAGCACCACCAGCGAACGGGCCTCACCGCCATCACGCAACCCGCGCAACCGGCCGGTGATGGTGCCCAGCGCTTCCTCCCAGGAGATTTCCTTCCAGCGTGGGTTGTCCCGGCTGCCGGCGTTGCGCATGGGCTTGTGCAGCCGGTCGGGGTGATACAGCTCCTGCAGGCCGGCCACTCCCTTGGGGCAGAGCCCGCCGCGGTTGACCGGGTGCAACGGATTGCCCTGAATCTTCACCGCGCGTTGGCCAATCAGCCGCACCCGCAGTCCGCATCCGCCGGGACACAGGGTGCAAACCGAGGTCGCCCAGGACTCCGGCCCGGTGGGCACCCGCACTTGTTCATTGGCCAGCGCGGCGTTGAGGTCGCTGAGCCCCTTCAGGCTCACGCCCGAGGCCGCCGTACCCGCGGCGCCGCCGAGGGCAAATTTAAGGAAGCTTCGCCGATCGAATTCGAAGGTCACCGCCGGCCTCCCTTGGCGCGAGTGGGCGCCGTTCTGGAACTGAGGAATTCGATCAGGTCCACGACCTCACCCGGTTGGAAACGTGGCCACGTGATCTGCTGCTGCTGCATGCTCTGGAACATGACCGGACCGTGATTCCACAAGGAGGCAGCCATGCGGCTGGGCGAAAACGAGACGTGAGAAAGCTCGGGACCGATTCCTCCTGGGCGATGGCATGCGGCACAGCCTTTATCGTCAAACAGGCGAGCGCCGCGGGCGACGTTGCCCGCGGGTTCGAAATACCTTTCCGCGAACAAGTACGCGATAAGATCGGCCATCTCCTTGTTGGTGAACTGCGGCCGGGGGATATTCTGCGCTTGCATACTGGCTCGCATGCCGGGCGCATGGTTCCACATGGCAGCAGCGAACTGGCCCAGGGTCCGTGGCAGGGTGCGGGAACGCAGGTCAGGCGCGCCGGAGCCGCCGTTCGAGCCGATCGCATGACAGGACGCGCAGCCCTTCTCGCGGAAGATCCTGCGGCCGGCTTGCGGATCGGCAGGGCGCAGATACGTGGGCTTGCTGGCGTTGGGCGACAACAGGCGAATGTAGGCAATCAGGTCCGGCACGTCGTTGCCTTCGAATAGCGGCCACTGGACGCCGCGCGCCGTCATGCGTGACTGCATGGCCGGGGCATGGTTCCACATTGCCTGCACCCAGCTCACGGGATTGCGGTAGCTGGCCCACTTCAGCAGGTCAGGTCCGCTACCGCCGCCGGTTGCCCCCGTGCGATGACATTGCAGGCAATGCTTGTCCTCCAAGAGGCGGCGGCCGCGGGCGGGGTCTCCCGGTTCGTCCAGCGACCGCACCGAATACAAGAAGGCAAACAGGTTGGCCATATCGCCTTCCGTGAACTTCGGCGGGGAGACGCTCTCGATGCGCATTTTCTCCCACATGCTGGGAGCGTGGTTCCACATGGCCGCCAGCAACTCGGCGGAACTCAAGTGGCCGGCGGGCGCGCGGGCCAGGTCAGGGGCACTGCGGCCGCCCTCGCCCAGGACGGAGTGGCAGCGGGCGCAGCCCTTGTCGAAGAATGCGCGCATGCCCAGCTTGGGCTCGCCGGGGACGAAGTACGATCCGCCAGCCGCGCTCTGCGCCTGTAACGCGGGACAGAGCAGCACCCAGGCTACGAGCACGCTCACCAGGGCGGCGAGCGTGGTGGCACGCCATGCCGGCGGTCTAGCGGTGGCAGTCATTGCAATCGGCATTCACTCCATGCTGCTGATGGCACCCGATACAGGCGTTCATAGTCAGCACGCGCCAGGGGCGCTGGGGTGGCGCCGTGCTCTTTTCGATTGGTCCATGACACTCGGTGCAGGCCAGATGGGCTACCGACACGTGCCGACGGTGGGAAAAGAAGACGTGTGGCGCAAGCTGCGTGACCTGAACCCACGCCAACTCCTTGCCTGCCGCGGCAGCACTGCGGATCTTCGCTTCCTCGGCACTGGAAGTGAGCGCCGTCTGGTGGCAGTTCAGGCAGGTATCAATGGCTGGCAGCGTGGCTTGGGCCTGTGTTTCAACGCCGGTGTGACAATCGGTACAACTCACACCGTTTTCGACGTGCTTGGCGTGATTGAACGCGATCGGCTGCCTGAAGTTCGAACGCTGCAACTCGACGAACGCGGTTCCGCCCAGCGCGAAGAATAGAATGAAGCCGGCGACCGCTGCGGGTGGAGTGAGGTTTGGCAACGACCCGAGTCGGGGGAACTTCATTTCTGGCGATCCTCCGGTTTGGCATTGAGGAACGCGAAGAGGTCGCCCAGGTCATTCTCCTCCAGCTTGGGCCAGGGGATGCCCAGGCTTTGCGTTCGGCGGTACATCTCCGGGCCATGGCGCCACAGCGCGGTCGCCAGCGCGACAGAATTGACGTGTCTTCCGCTGCCGCCCAGCGCGGGACCGAGCGAGGTTCCCTGGGCGTTGGCTCCATGGCAGCGACTGCAGCCACGCGACGTGAACAGTCCCCGGCCTGCCTCGACCGATCCATTTGCCTCGAAGTAACGCAAGCTGTTGAAAAAGGCCATTAGGTCTGCCATCTCCTGGCCACCGAAGACGGGGCGCTGGACGCCGTGGGCGTTCATCGCCTGATACATCTGCGGCGAGTGGTTCCACATGACCCCGGCAAACTGCACCATGCTCAGCGGCGATTGGCGACCGGCGGTCAGATCAGGCCCCGTATGGCCACCCTCGCCCTGCAGGGCGTGGCAGACCACACACGATTTGCTGTTGAATAACTCCCTGCCGTGCCTGGGATCGGCGGGAAGCAGTTTGGATTCGGAACGCGGGCCGCCCACCACTTCCCGCACGTAGGCCAAGAGGTCATTCATCTCGCTTTTTTCGAAGCGCGGCCAGGCCACTCCCACCTTGCTAATGTTCTTCTCCATCGCGGGAGCATGGTTCCAAAGCGCCTGGGTCCACTCGATCGGCGTATCTATACCGGAGATCGCAGCCAAGTCCGGTCCGATCTTGCCGCCCTGGCCACGGACCGCATGGCACTGCATGCAACCCTTGGATTCGAACAGGCGCCGTCCTCGCGCTGCATCCCCCGGCTCATCCATGTAACGCACGAGGTAGAGGAATGCGAAGAGGTCGCTCACTTCGCCCTCGGTCATGGGGGCGGCTCGGAGGTCTTCCTTTTGCATCCGCCGCCACATCTCCGGTGCGTGGTTCCACATGGTGGTGACCAACTCCCCAAGATTCGAGCGGCCGGGAGTAGTTACCAGGCCCAGATCGGAGGCGATGTGCCCGCCTGATCCGCTGATGGCGTGGCAATGCAAGCAGCCTTTGGCTTGAAAGAGGTAAGCACCGTTAACGGGATTGCCTTCCAGAAAGGACTGGCTGCGCCCACGTCTCTGTTGCCACACCAGCACGCCGCCCAGGAGCGTCAGGGCGATGAGAGCCGTTGCCAGCCAGACTATCGGTCGGCGGCGCATGGGAGCCTCCGTTGAAGGCGGTGAATTCAGGCGGGAAGTTGCAGTTGGGTGGCCATCGTCGGAATCTTGCGCCAGCATGCAGGCTGCGACGCCGCAGCGTGGGCGCGGCATCGCTGTGAGCGGTGACCGCGGGCGTCAAATGCCCTGCAATGCAGCGAATAGCCGGACGAACGTGATGTCAGCTTGCAGGGTATCCGCGATCAGCAACGGCGAGGCGAGCACCGGGGGATGGCTAGCGTCGATCCCAGGGACAAGCTCAGCCATTGTCCGGTTGTCGTACACCCGCGGTTTTCTTTGGCCGAAAGACGCTGTCGTCCAACTCGGGTGTCATTTCACGCAACTTGCGGTAGAGGGTGTCACGGGAAATGCCCAGCAGGGATGCCGCCTTGCTGCGGTTGCCATGCGTCAGGCGCAGCGCGCGCTGGATAGCCATGCGCTCCAACTGGTCGAGCACGAGGGGCTGGTCGAGGGCGCGGCTGGCCACCTCCGGCGGGGAAGAGGTGTGCAGCAGGCGCGCCAGATCCTTATCCGTGACACTCTGGGGATCGTCGCGCGACAGTGCCGCCACCGCCTCCAGCAGGTTCTCCAGTTCGCGCACGTTTCCGGGAAACGAATGCTGCAACAGCAGTTCCATGGCGCTGCGTTTCAGCACGATCTCGCGGTCGTAGCGTTCCGAGAGGTTGCGGGTGAAGTGCTGCGCCAGCACCAGGATGTCCTCGGGGCGGGCGCGCAGCGGCGGAATCTCGATCACCACCGTGGCAATGCGGAAATACAGATCCTCTCGCAGGCATTCGGAACGCAGCTCGGAAAGCGAGCGGTTGGTGGCCGCGATGATGCGCACATCGATGGGGATGGACTTGGCGCTGCCCACCGGCCGCAGCTCCTTTTCCTGCAGCACCCGCAGCAGCTTCACCTGGGCGTCTTTCGGCATCTCGCCGACTTCGTCGAGAAACACCGTGCCCCCGTGCCCGGTGACGAACAGGCCGGGGGCGTCGGCGTAGGCGCCGGTGAAGGCGCCACGGCGGACCCCGAAGAGCTCGCTTTCGATCAGTTCGCGCGGCAGCGCCCCGCAATTGACCGCCACGAACGCGGCGGCAGCGCGGCGGCTGGTGCCGTGGATGGCGCGCGCGATCATCTCCTTGCCGGTTCCGGTTTCCCCCAGCAACAACACCGACGCATCCGACTCCGCCGCCGTGCGCGCCAACTCCACCACCCGCTGCACGACCGGAGAGACGTACACCAAGGACTCGAAAGGCGGGTAGCGTTCGTGCAAATTGGCTTCGAGTTGGGCCACGCGCGCGCGCAGCTCCATTATTTCCATCACTCGCCCCACCTTCTTGCGCACGGTGTCGGGGTCGAAGGGTTTGGTCAGGTAGTCCTCCGCGCCGCGCTTCACCGACTCGACCGCGGTTTCGATGGTGGCGAATCCGGTCATGATGACCACCGCCAGGTCGGGATTGCTCTGGCGCAGCTGTTCCATCAGCGTCAGGCCGTCGCTGAGCGGCATCAGCAGGTCGATGAGCGCGAGCACCAGGTCCGCCGTGGTCGCCTGGATCTCCAGGGCTTCGGCCGCAGACAGCGCAACTTCCACCGAGTAGCCTTCTTGTTCCAGGAAATGACGGAGGGTGTGCGCCAGACTGGCATCGTCATCCACGACCAAAATCTTGCAGCGTTGCCGGACCCACGGTTTCACGACTTCCCCCCGGGGCCGGCCCCCGTCTCCTGCCATAGCGGCAGTTCCACGATCGCGGTGGTACCGCGGTGCGGAGCGCTGTCGAAACGCACCGAGCCGCCATGGTTCTGCAGAATGTTGCTGGCGATGGCGAGGCCCAGGCCGGTACCGGTGCCGGGCGGTTTGGTGGTGAAAAACGGCTCGAAGATGTGAGGCAGAACCTCGCTCTCGATGCCGCAGCCGTCATCGGCAATTTGCACCTCGATGTGCTGCTCACGGGAGGGGCCGCAGCGGACGCGGATGCTGCCGTCGGGACCGACGGCGTCGGCTGCGTTGCTCAGCAGAATGAGAAAGAGCGCTTCCAGCTGGTTGCGGTCGGCAAGCACCCGGACGCCATTCATCCCGTCCAAATCCAAGCTCAGCCGGATGCGCTTGGCCATCAGCTGGGGCGACAGGAATCCGGTCACGGCCTGTAGCGTGGCGGCAACCGTTTCCGGCTGCTTCTGCCACTGGCCAGCGCGGCTGAACCGCAGAAGCTGCTGGACGAAGTGCTGGCAGAACAGCATGCTGCTCTCCAGGCGCTCCAAGTCGGCCTGCAGCGAGCCCTCATACTTGCCTTCGCGCATCATGCCGAGGCGAAGCAACATCGACGCCAAGGGAGTGTTCAGGTGGTGGGCCGTACCGGCGGCCATCTGGCCCATGGTGGTCAGCTTCTCGATCTGCAACAGCGTCTGACGAAGCCGCACCCGCTCGCGGATGTCGTTGGTCACTTCCAGGAAGTATTCCTGCTGGCCGGGGTCGCGGAAGGGGAGCAGGCTGAGCTGCACGTCGAAGCACTGGCCGGTTTTCGTGCGCCGCTGGGTTTCCACCTCCAGGGCCGGCGTGCCCAGGCGTACCTGGGACATGAGTTCCTGCAGCTCGGTAGCGCGTTCCGGCGGCACGGTGGGCATGAAGGCCCCCAACAGCTCCCCGGGAGTGTAGCCGTAAAGGTGTTCCGCGGCGGCATTGCATTCGCAGATGCACAGCGATTGGTCGAACAACAGAATGGCGCTGGGCGAGGAATCCAGAATCGCGCGATAGCGCTGGCTGGAGAGCCGCAACTGCTGTTCTTTTTCCTTGCGCTCGCGCAGCACGAACCACGCCGCCCAGAACGCCAGCAGCATGGAGACGGCGATCCCGCGGGTGATGTAGAGATAGTGCAGAGTGACGTAGTCGAGGTGGCGGAAGAAACGGTTCTCGATCAGTTCCCAGAGCGCCAGCACCAGCGCGACCACGCTCATACTGGAGAGCGTGAGCGTTGCCCAGAACCAATTCCGTTGTTGCCTTTGACGGCCCATGCTGCCATCCGGCGGAGGCCACGGCGGAATACAGGCTTCCATTATGTCTCACACCCGTCAGTGACCCAAGTCACACAGAGGTGTGAGACGACCTCGGTCAAGGGGGTGCCGCAAAGTCTCGGTGTCTGATTTCCGGGCATATGGCGGATTTTCGGACAGGCAAACCCTGCCACCTGGGCCGGGCGGCTGCGCCATAGCCATCGGGCCCTTGATGCTAGCGGGAAAACAGCGGCGGCATAAATCGGCCTCGAACTCCGCTCTATCAGTTCCATCAGTTCCAAAAACTCGAGAAAAGTTGTTAAACGGAGTGAATTTTGGGAAGCACGTTACGAAAGCCAATGGGATAAAATGCCCGTGTTTACTGGATTTCCGGCCATCTCATAGATGGCCAGACGGTTGGAAAAAGGCCCGGCTTCGAATCCCACTCTCTCCGCCATAACATGCTTTAAATCAACAACATACGCAGTATTACGGCGCGCTAGTTGCCCTCAGGTCTAATTCTGGCCTTGTGTTGTCAATGGGTTAACAGCAGAGATAGGGGGTGGTCGCGTACCTCGGTTGGGACCGTGCGACCATGAAGCTTGTGACATTCAGGGACTTACGAGTGGACAGCGCAGTCCTTCCGAAGCTGCACTCGTCTTGGGTGCACAACCCAAAGACTGCTCCAAACTCACCAAACGCACCAGTCGATTCGCGCTCTCGCACATGTCTGCGTTCACGTGGCCGGCGTTGCCACGCATTCGACTCAGCTGGATGTTCGGCGAAGCGCGATGCCAAGCATTGACCAAACCAGCAGCGCCAGCCACTCATGCCCGGTGAAGCGGCCGGGAACGAAGGGAAGCACCTTCATACCCACCAGGGCCGCCGCGATTACTGCCCCGACAAAGGCGATGACGCGTTGCGATCGGCTGCGTTCGAGAGCGAAGTATGCGCTGCAGGCGGCGAACCAGCCTGCCGCGGCCGCCATCGATCCCACCTCAGTTATGGGAATCAGTATGGCTCTGCCGAAAAAGACCATCACTGCGGTCATCAGGCCGGTGCCCAGCACAGCCAGCGCTGGGGTATGAAATCGCGCGTGGACCGAACCTAGACGGCCGTCGATCATGCTGCGTCGGCCGAGCGCAAAAAACAGACGGCTGGCAGCCAGGAAATTCCCATTGAAGACCTTCAAAAGGGAGAGCAGTGCGGCTGCGAGAATCACGTTCACGATCCATTGCGAGCGGAATGCCTGCTGGAAAGCGTATGCCGTGGCGAATCTCTGGCTGGTCAATGCGCGCCAGGGGTACACGCAGGAGACAGTAGCGATCACAATGGTGTAGAAAGCTATTCCCACAAGAACAGCCGCCAGGATCGCACGAAAGAATCCGCGGCTGCGAAACGCAGGGTTCGCCTCTTCTGAACACTTGGCTACCGATTCAAAGCCGTTCATGAAATAAGGCACGATCTGCACCACCAGCAGCACGGATACGAGGCCACTGTGGCTGAACCCGGGTTGCATGTTCGCAATCGAACCGCGTGCAAGACCGCATGACGCGAACAGCACAAACAGGGCCAGCAACCCGAAGGTCGTCCAGTTCTGGAAAGTGGCGCTCAACTCGATACCGCGGTAGTTCAGAGTCGTGATAACGGCCGTCAGACTAAGTCCGATGGCCAGGTGCGGCAAATACACGGGCTGGCCGGCAACTCGGTACAACTCCAGGCTGTTGAGCTGAGGGAAGATGTAGGAGGCGATACGTCCTACCGCGACTGCTTCCCAGGGACAGACGACAAAATAAGCGAGCATCATCAGCCAGCCTGTCGCGAAACTGACCTCACCGCGGAAGACTTTCGCCGTGTAGGCAATCTCGCTGGCCGCGTCCGGCATCGCCATAACCAGTTGTCCGTAGACGTAGCCGATGGGCAGGAGGACCGTTCCGCCAATGGCGAAGCCGAAGATGGCCCCGAACGGACCTCCGCGCTGCAGCCAGTCATCCATGACCACCAGCCAGCCGACCCCAACCATGGTGCCGAACCCGATGGTGAAGTAATCGACTGTGCGCAGCTTGCGGGCGAGCGAGATCATTCCCTTAGTCCGCTGCAGTTATCCCTCGTACCATCATTTGCGCATGACCGGACAAGGCAGCGTTCAACTCGCGGACGGCGCGCCGTGCCGCAGTGATTCCCGTGGAAGCCGAAGACACCGGTCCTTCCGAGTCGGTGTTTGCGAAGAACACGCGGTCCATGGGCCGGCGAGTCACCGGTTGCACCTGCGTATAGTTACCGGGGGTGACCATGTACATCGGGTGTCCGCGGCGGTAGATGTGCACCTCCACCGGGTCGACGTCCGAGCCTGGTAACAGCTTATGGAAATCGCGCATCACGCGCTCGGCGACCCGGCGCGCGCTGGTCTCGGTGAGCAGCTCCCCGCGGGCTGCCTCGCGCATCGGCGTGTAGAAGGTCAGGATCTTGTATTTCTGCTGGTATCCCGGTTGGTTGCGGATGGTCCAGTCGGCGACGATGAAGTCGGTGAAGCTGTTGCCGGGACACCAGGTGTCATAACCCTTGTTGAAAACGGGCTTGTCGAAGATCAGGTTTACCACCGGATACGGCACATAGCGGATTTTGCGCATGGCCAGACGCTGCTTGTCCGGGACTCCGTCAACGATGCGGCAGGTGATGAACTTTGGTGTCGCCATGATGACACCTTTCGCCGCCACCGTCGTGAGATGGCCATCGTGCATGTAAGTGACGTGGACCTCGTGTCGCTGGGGCGAGACCGCGACGGTGGTGGCACTGGGCAGCATCCGGTCGCGATACTTCGATTCAAGTATCTCTGACAGCCGCTTGCTGATGGCGCCGAGTCCGCCGGGCCAGGTCGTGCGGTCGTCCGTCCGGGTTTCGGCGCTGAACCATTGGAACTCCTCGATGGCGGCCATGGCGGAAGTCTCGTCAGCCAGCGTCCCCCAGTTGGACGGCCCGTAGGCGTCCCACCACGACTTCAATTCGGGGGGATACCCGCGCAGCATGTTGCCGAACGCAATGTTGTCGAGTTCGTGGTGGCGTTTTCCAACGTCGATCTTCAGCATTGCCTCGCGGAATTTCTTGAAGCTGTCGCGCACCCGGACGGGATAGGGCAGGTGATCGAGACCCGCGCCCCAGGTGTCGGGGATAAACTCGCGGTTGATGATGCTGCCGTCCCACGAGTCGATGGGCAGCGGTTCCAGTCCGACCTCCTTGGCGAGTTCAGCGGCCGGCGGGCTTTCGACGAAGGCAGAACCGGTCGCGTAGGCATTGCCTTGGTATTCCTGCAAGTACGCGTTGCCGCCCCAATGCGGCTCTTTCTCCAGCAGGAGCCAATCGTAACCCTTCAGCAGGTAGGCCGAAGTCAAGCCGCTGACCCCGCCCCCGACGATCACCACATCATGACGCGCCGACACCGCAGGCCGCGCAAAGCGGACGCCGTCTCGTACCTGGTGGCAGAGCTTGTTGTATTCGCCATCGACCGTGGGCCTGGTCTCAGCCTCGGCGACGAGCGCCAGGTCGATGGGGCAGCCGGCAGCGATGGCGCCTGCCACCACGAACTTGATGAACTCCCTGCGGTTGGTGGAAATTTCAACCCTCCTGAACCGCACCCGGCACCAGTTCTTCGGCCAGGCGTGGCTCGCGTTCTCCGCGCGTGCCAAGGCGATACCACACCAGGATCATTGTCAATGAGAACAGGAAGATCAGGGTCGAGATCGCGTTGATCTCCGGCGTGATGCCACGCCGCAGCCGCGACCATATCTCCAGCGGCAAGGTGTTGTTGCGCCCGATGAGGAAGAAGCTGACGGCGATCTCATCGATGGACAATGTAAAGATCAACAGCACCGCGCCGATGATCGGCAGCTTGAGGTTGGGGACGGTCACCCGCCAGAACGTCTGCCAGTAATTCGCGCCGAGATCGAGCGAGGCCTCCTCTTGCGCTCGGTCGAGCTTCTGAAGGCCGGCGAAAACCTCGGTGGTGGCGACGGAGATCAGCGCCGTTCCGTGTCCCAGGGCGATCGTGACCAGGCTCAGGTTCATCCGGAAAGCTACAAACAGCATCAGCAGCGACAGGCCGGTGATGATTCCGGGCAGAATAAGTGGCAGCAGCACCAGGCGGCGGAACAGGGCCTTGCCCGGGAACGAGGTGCGGTCGAGGGCCAGCGCCGCTGGGATGCCGAAGGCCAGCGCCAGCACCACAGCGAAGAAGGCGACCAGCAGACTGTTGCCCACGGAACTCCAAATGGCGGAGTCGTCCAGCAGCATGGCGTACCAGCGACAGGTAAGGTTGTGCGGCGGGAATCCGCCGACGCCTTCGCCGTTGAATGAGTACACCGCCAGCACCAGGATCGGAAAGTAGAGAAACGCGAAAACGGCCGCAGCATACAATCGCAGCCAGCGCGGACCACGGGTGTGCGCCGCGTTCATGAGAAACTCCAGCGCTTCTCCAGGCGCTCGGTCAGAAACAGCAGCGCCACGACCAGCAGAAGCATGCAGAACGAGATGGCCGACCCGAGAGGCCAGTTATAGGCGGCGCCAAAGAGGCTCACCACAACATTAGAGATCATCACGCCGCTGGGACCGCCCAGCAGCAGCGGCGCCAGGAAGTCGCCCAGGCTGAGCACGAATGCGAACGTTGCCCCGGCCAGGACGCCCGGAATGGAGAGCGGCAGGATCACGCGCCAGAAAGTTTCGAGCGGCGGGGCTCCGAGGTCCTGCGACGCTTCCACCAGCCGCCGCGGGATGTGCTCGAGTGAGGCATAGATCGGCAAGAACACGAACGGCGTGTAGATATGGGTGAGCGTCAACACTACCGCGAACGGACTGTACAGCAGGAACCCCAACGGGTGATGCGTGATGTGGAAGTACTGCAACAGCGTGTTCAACACGCCATCACTTCCCAAGATCGTCTTCCAGGCATAAGCGCGCACCAGGTAGCTGACCCACAGCGGGATGACAACGAGCTGGTACAAAAGGTGCTTGCGCGTGCCGGCGTGAACCGAAAGATAGTAGGCCAGCGGATAGCCCAGCAGAAGAGCCAGCGCGGTGACCGAGGCCGCGATCCTCATCGAGCGCAGCAACACTGCCGGGTACATGGAGACGCGCAGCAGTTCACGGTAGTTCTCCAGGTTCCACTGCCGCACGATGATCTGGGCCGGAGACACGGACCAGAAGCTGTAGCAGAACAGCAGGGCATAGGGCGTAAGCAGGAACGTTGCGACCCAGAACAGCGGAGGCAGAGTAATGGCCGATTTGTAGGCGCGCGAGAACATGTCAGCTTTCCTCCGAGTCGGGCGCGGGCACTGCATCCCTCACGGAGAACTCGAATTCTAGTTCGCCGTAAAGCGGGCCCTTGGCGGGCACCCGGACCAGCAGTGTCGGCCCGCCTGCACATTCGACCTGCAAGAGGTCCGTCGCTCCCTGGAAGGCCTGATCGCGTACCGCGGCGTGGAACCGGACATTGTCCGGCGCTGTGCCCGGCTCAGCTAAACGCACATTTTCCGGCCGCAGCGACAGCGTGTGGTTCCCGTCCGGCAGATCGCAGCTCCACTGCAACGACTGGCACCGTGCGATGCCGTTGTGGACGCTGCAGCGGAGCAGGTTACTCTGTCCTACAAACTGGGCGACGTAAGCGGTCGCCGGCCGAAAATAAAGCTCGCGCGGAGTCGCCACCTGCTCCAGTTCGCCGCCCCGCAACAGCGCGATCCGGTCGGACATGGCCATAGCTTCGTGCTGGTCGTGGGTCACGAAGACGAAAGCGATCCCTACCTGGCGTTGCAGCGATTTCAACTCGATCTGCATCTGCCGGCGCAGGTTGGCGTCCAGCGCGGAAAGCGGTTCGTCCAGCAGCAGCAGTCGCGGACGGTTCACCAGCGCCCGCGCGAGGGCCACCCGCTGCTGCTGTCCGCCGCTGATGTTCGCGGGCTTGGAGTGCACGAACGCGGTCATCTTCACCATCGCCAACGCCTGTTCGACCCGGCTGGCGACTTCAGCCTTTTCTATCTTCTGCACGCGCAGTCCATACGCAACGTTGTCGAAGACGCTCAAGTGAGGAAAGAGCGCGTACTGCTGGAACACGGTGTTGACGCGCCGAGCGTAGGGTGGCAGGATATCGAGCCGTTCGCCGCCCATCCAGATCTCGCCGCTGTCAGCCTGTTCGAAGCCGGCAACGAGACGGAGCAGCGTGGTTTTCCCTGATCCACTTTCACCGAGAATCGTCAGAAACTCACCTTCAGCGATTTCCAGCGAAATGTCGCGCAACACGATCGTCTGGCCGAAGCGCTTCCGGATGGCGCGCACCGAGAGCAGCGGCGCCGGGCGCGTAACCGGCTGTTCGCCCAGCGCAACGGCGGATTTTGGCAGTGCTGAATGCATGCGCTTGGTTCTCAGGGTCAACCCGCCAAGACTTAAGACATAGTTACTGCGCCGCTTTCACCTCGTTCCAGATCTCGTTGTACTTTGCCCGACGCGGCACGTTCTGCCAGAAGTAAATGTGCTTCTGGTACTCATCCACTTGATCGAGGTGCAGGTTCTTTTTCTCGTCGGCGGTCATGAATCGGGCGGCGCCGGGATTGGCTGGAATGTAGCCGGTCACATCCGTCAGTTTCTTCTGCGTCTCCGCTTGGACCATGTATTCGAGGAATTTGTAGGCGAGATCCTTGTTCTTGCTGGCGGCGGTGATCATGAGGTGATCGATCCAGCCCGTCGTGTTTTCTGCCGGGATGGTTTCCCCGATGGGGAAATTCAACTTTCGGAGTTGGTTGGTCATCAGCGGCCACCCCATGGCAGCTACCACTTCATGGTTCTGAAATAGATTGGTCAGTTCGCCCCCCGTGGACCAGATTTTGCGAACATTCGGCTTGAGCTCCAACAGCTTGCTCTTGACCGCCTCCAACTGCGGGTCGGAGAGGTTGTAGATCGCGGCGGGATTCGGGCGGTCGTACCCGAGCACCTGCGCCGCCATGTAAACCGTCGAGAGATCGTCCCAGACGGAGATTTTGCCGCGATACTTCGGGTCCCAGAAGACATTCCAGCTCTGCGGAGGGCTGCCGAACATGCTCGTGTCATAGAGCAGGGGGTTCGGGCCCCAGGTGAATGGGACGCCATAAACCTGGCCGTTCCATCTAACTAGCGGCATCTCCCTCAAGCGCGTGGTCAACTCGTTGTACGAGGGGATCTTCGACAGGTCCAACGGCGCCACAAGACCGGCATTGGCGATTGAGGTGGCAACATCGCTCGATGGTGAGATCACGTCATAGGTGCTCGCGCTGCCCCCGCGCAGCTTGGCTACCAGCTCGTCACTGGAACCCATGTACGATGCGAAAACCTTGCAGTGATACTTTTCTTCGAACGCACGGACGAAGGACGGATCGGCGTAGCCTTCCCACACCAGCAGGTTGAGCGTTGGTGTCTTCCTGGCACAGCCGCCCAAGATCAAGCCTGCGGCCAATAGCAGCAGGAATCTCGCCCGCGTCATCGCTTCTCCTCCCGAGGTCGCGCCTGCTTTTCCCAAGCGGGGGACTGATATACCACCTTCCCGCCGACCATGGTGAGCAAAACTTCGGTTTGCCGGATCTGGTGCGGATCGATCTTAAAGACGTCCTGGGAAACGACGATCAGGTCGGCCACTTTGCCCGGCTCGATCGATCCTTCCGTCTTCTCGCGCCGCCCTGCGATCGCCGCACCCAAGGTGTACGCCCGGATGGCCTGTTCCAGCGAAACCCGCTGTTCCGGCAGCCAACCTCCGGGCGGCGTGCCTTCCCAGGTCTGGCGCGTGACGGCACTCTGCAGCCCCTCCCAGGGGTTCAATGTGACCACCGGCCAGTCGCTACCGAAGGCAAGCCTTCCTCCCGAGGCGGCGATGCTGTGCCATGCCCATCCACGCGAGCTGCGATCGGGGCCTGCATTCCGCGCCCAGACGTTCAGCGTGTCGTCGTCGGGATAGGCGTGCAACGGCTGGAAGCTCGCGATCACGCCCAATCCGCCGAATCGTGGGATGTCACTTGGGGTGATGGTCTCGATGTGCTCCACCCGATGCCGGGCATCTGCCGTGCGGTTGGACTTCGCGGCAGCTTCATAAGCATCGAGCGCCAAGCGCACGGCGCGGTCGCCAATCGCGTGGGTGAAGACCTGCAATCCGCGCCGGTCCAGTTCGGCAACGGCAAACTTGTATTTCTCCGGATCCCAGAACAGCTTTCCAATCTGTGAAGGATCATCACTGTAAGCAGTGAGCATCGCAGCCGTGTGTGTCTCGACGACGCCGTCCAGAAACACTTTGACGGCGCCGGTTGAGATCCATTCGTCTCTGTATTGCTTGCGTGCCGCCTCCAAGTGCTCGAGGGCGGCGGGTAATGGTTCAGCCGGGTCGAGGTAGTAAGCGGTGTAGAACCGCACCGTGAGTTCGCCGTTGCGGCGGAGATTCTCCAGCAAGTCCAGGACCGCAAAATCGCTGGACTCCCCTTCGCCGCCGGCTCCATGAACGCGAACTAGCCCCACTCGGCTTGCCGCGCGCAGGCCGCGGCGCAGGGCATCGAGCTTCTGTTCACGGGTGGGTTCAGGAATCACGCGGCGAACCAGGTCGGCCGCAGCGTCCTCTTTCAACGCTCCCGTGGGTTCGCCGTGCTCGTCGTGTACGACCATGCCATTGGGAGGATCGGGAGTATTTGGTCCGACGCCCGCAACCGCCAGTGCCTTGCTGTTGGCCCAGTAGCTATGGCCGTCGAAGCCCACGAGAAATACCGGCCGGTCGGGCACCACTTCGTCAAGGAATCGCTTGTGAGGCATTCCGGCACTGCCGAAAGCAGGATACGACCAGCCCCGTCCGATGATCCACGGCTCATCAGGATGAGCGGCGGCGTAGTCTTTCACGCTCTGCTGGATCTGGCTCACGGTCCGGGCTTCGTCGAGCCGGAGGCGCGTGAGCAGGATGGAGCCTTCATAGAAGTGGATGTGGGCGTCGGTCAGGCCCGGCAGGAGGAGGTGTTGTTGTGCGTCGATCAGCCGGGTGGACGGTCCGCGATAGCGCGCGATCGTGCCAGCGCTGCCGACGGCCAGGAGGCGTCCATCTCGTACTGCTGCCGCCTCCGCCCAGGGCTGCCCAGGGTTGACCGTGTAAATGCGGGCGTTGGTGATGATGATGTCCGCGGCGGGCTGTTTCGATCGAGCTGCCGCCTTCGCCGACGACACCGCGAAGAACGCGCACAGGAATAATGCCGTCCAGCCAACCCCATATCGGAGAGCCTCGTTCACCACGCTCCATATCCCCGACGAGAGATTTTGCGAGCTGCTAGAACGTCGGCGGTGTATTGACCCAGAGGACCCAGGTTTCCCGTTTCCCCGGATTCGACCACTGATGTCTTGTGCTGCTGTCGAAGTAAAAGCTGTCACCCGCCTTGAGGCGGTAGCGCTCGCCTTCCAGTTCGATGGCAAGTTCACCGCGGATCAGGTACAGGAACTCCTCCCCCTGGTGCGAGTAGGATTCCCCGCTGCCGGCATGCGGGGCGATGCGGAACAGGTGCGGTTCCATCACCGTATTTCCCCAGGCGAGGAGGTCCATGCGGACGCCCGCGCCGGCATCGAGGCGCTTGCGGTCGCGAGGCCGCACCAGGCGGGGATTCGACCCGCCCGGCTCGAACATATCGAGGATGTTGATCTTGTAGAAGCGCGCCAGCTTGCGCATGGTGCCCACCGAGGCGCTGGTTTCCGAGCGCTCCAACGCGCTCAGGAATCCCACGGAAATGCCGATGTTCTTCGCCACTCGCTGCAGAGAAAGACCGCGCTGGTCGCGCAATCTCCGCAGCAGCGAGCCGCTCGCCGCCGCACCGGAACCGCTGCTGGCGGCGTGCGCCCTTCGCAGCACTCCTTCCCGCTTGAGCAGCTCCAGGATCGCGCGGGCGTTCAGCCCCCGCTGGCGCCGGAGAAAACGCGCGCGGCGAAGCAGGCGGACGTCCTCGGTCGTGTACAGACGATACTTGCTGTTGGTGCGCTGTGGCCGCACCAATCCCAACCGCTCCCAGGAGCGCAGCACCGAGGCCGAGATGCCCGCCATGGCGGCGGCATCGCCGATCTTCAGGTACCCGTTACCGTTGCTGCGCGCTCGCGCCACGGTATTTCCTGTCCTCGCAATCATTCTGGAGAATCCACTTGACAGACGAGAAGCGGTTCTCTAACCTTGCGCGAACTCGACAAGGTCGCTGAACCTTGCCGGATTATAGCAAGGTTTAAGATTCACGCAACTGAAGAGCGCAGTCCCAGCGGCATCCACCTGGAGGCGTTATGGTTCAGCCGACGTTCGCGCGCATCGCGCGCTGCCTCGTCCTGTGTTGCTTCCTGATTACGCTCAGCCATTCCTTGAACGCGCAGAGCACGGCGGGACGGGTCTTAGGTCATGTCACCGACTCGACCGGGGCCGCCATCGCGGGCGTGAAGGTCGACCTGATCAACGACGGCACGGGGGAAGACCGTACCACCGCCACCAACCCAACGGGGGACTACACCTTCCTGGAGGTCCCGGTCGGAGACTACCACCTGGAGTTCAACCAGGCGGGTTTCCAGAAGAACGTTCGCCGCGGCATCACGGTGCAATTGAACCAGGTGCTCAATCTCGATGTGGTGATGACGGTGGGCGCCGCCGAGCAGGTGATCGAGGTGAGCGGCGAAGCTCCCTTGGTTGACACCAGCAGCACGCAACTGG
>JAHFUA010000026.1 GCA_023265315.1 Acidobacteriota bacterium
CCATGGGCGGGAACATTGTGCTGAAGCTGGCGGGGGAGTGGGGAAGCGGTGCGCCTCGCGAACTGGTTGCAGTGGCCGTGGTTTGTCCCGGCATAGACTTGGCGGCCACGGCGGATGCCATCCACCGGTGGCGCAACCGGATTTATGAGTGGAACTTCCTGCACTACCTGAAGCGGAGTGTGCGGCGCAAGGCGCGCCTGTTTCCCGAACGCTACAACCTGGCGTGCCTTCGAGGCGTGCACAGCCTGCGCCAGTTCGATGACGCCGTCACCGCACCCGCTTGGGGATTCGCCAGCGCCGACGATTATTACGCCCGCGCCAGCGCCGCTCCGTTTGTGGACCGGGTCGTGGTCCCCACCCTGGTGATCCACGCCCAGGACGATCCCTTCGTGTGCATCACGCTTTCGACCCGCGCCCGCCTGCTTGCCAATCGCAACCTGCGGCTGCTGGAGAGCCAGCACGGCGGCCATTGCGGCTTCCTGGCCGAGCCCGAGGGCTACGACGGCCGCTGGGCCGAGCGAAGGCTGGTCGAGTTCCTGAAACGGTTTTGACATCCGCTTGCGTTTTTCCTCTCGTTTTCCCGCCGCAGACGTGGTCTCATAGGCGGCTACCTTTTCCTATGGATGCGACCGTTTCCGTCGAGCTGGGAGCCGAGGACGCGCACCTCGAGGTCCCATGGCAGGCTGGAGACCTCCGCTATTACGACCTGAAGCGCCACCCCGAGCTGCTGCTCGAAGTGCCCGAGTCGCACAACCGCGAAATGGCCGAGTTCCTCACGGCCATGAACTCGCCACTCTCCATGCTGGAAACGGCGAAATGCGATGCCTGGCTCAGCGACCGGATTGAGGAGCAGGAGGCGATTTACGCCGCGGGCTGGAAATTCGGCTCCTACGTGGACCTGATCTTCGCCGATCCCAAGGCGCGCCTGGGGTTCGCCGGCCACGAGAACTTCGCCAAGC
This sequence comes from Acidobacteriota bacterium, assembly GCA_023265315.1. Taxonomy (GTDB): domain Bacteria; phylum Acidobacteriota; class Terriglobia; order Terriglobales; family Acidobacteriaceae; genus JAHFUA01. The sequence goes on from JAHFUA010000026.1 coordinate 960, forward strand.
GCATCGCGCGGCTGTTGCGGCGCGCCCCCGACATCCCCTCGGCCGCGGAGTTCATCGTCCGCCGCTGCCGCTACGGCCCAGGCGCAGCCGGCGCTGAAGTGCGGCACGTACACCCCAGCGCGCCAAAATCGGTCGCGCCGGGGACCCCTGAAGGCAACAACTCCGACGCGGCCGAGGGCTTTTATCTCACGTTTTACCTTTTCGGCTACGGCGACGACGAAGACGAAGCGCGCCGCCGCTGGGGCATCGCGCTGAAGATCGTCGAAAACGCCCTGCTGCAACTGTCGGCCATGCATCGCCGCGGCAGCGACCAGACCGAACCTCCGCCGCCGGAGACCATGGGCGCGCTCCGGGGTGCTGGCTGAGCCGCTGCTTTCGTTCCGGCCGCTGGCCCGTCCTATTCTTGATCGGCTTTCCACGAAAACCTTCCTGGCAATCGAGGAGAATAACCGGATGCGCGCAATAAACTGTCTCGCCCTGATCGCGACCTTGGTGGCCATGGCGGCTGTAGCTGCAGGGCAATCCGCCAAGCCCGCCCCAACCTCTGCGTTGGTGCTGGACGCTTCGTCTATGAATAAAACCGTGGATCCGTGCGCGGACTTTTTCACCTACTCCTGCGGCGGCTGGATCAGGAACAACCCCATCCCCGCCGACCAGGCATCCTGGGACGCCTATGGCAAGCTGCAAGAACAGAACCGGCAGGTGCTGCGCCAGATCCTGGAAGCCGCCGCCGTCCCCAGCCCGAAGCGCAGCGCGGAAGAGCAGAAGATCGGCGATTACTACGCCTCCTGCATGGACGAGGCGGCAATCGAGAAACTCGGCGCCAAGCCTCTGAAGGCGGACCTGGACCGCATCGCGCGGCTGAAGTCCAAGGCCGACCTTCCCGCCGAGCTGGCGCATCTGCATCCCAACGACGTCGGCAGCTTCCTGGGCAGGGCGGCGCTGTTTACCTTCGATTCGACACAGGACGCGAAGAATTCCACGCAGTTTATCGCCGAGGTGGACCAGGGCGGCATCGCGCTGCCCGACCGCGACTACTACTTCAAGGACGACCCCAAGTCGCAGGAGATCCGCAAACAGTACCTGGCGCACGTGCAGAGGATGTTGCAACTCCTGGGCGACAAGCCCGGCGAGACCGCCGCCGAAGCGCAGACGGTGATGCGCATCGAGACCGCCCTGGCCAAAGCGTCGCTCACCCGCGTGGAGCGGCGCGATCCCAACAAGCTCTACCACAAGATGACGCGCCAGGAACTGCAGGCGCTCAGCCCCTCCTTTGCCTGGGACCGCTATTTTGCCGAGGTCGGCCTGGCGGGCGTGGAGTCGCTCAACGTCGCCGTACCCGATTTCGTTAAAGCCATGGACGCGGAGCTGAAGTCCGAGGACTTGACGAGTTGGAAAGCCTATCTCCGCTGGCATCTCGTCCACGGGCAGGCGCGCTATCTCTCCTCGGCATTCGTGAACGAGGACTCCGATTTCTACGACCACATTCTTACCGGAACCAAAGAGATCCAGCCGCGCTGGAAGCGCTGCGTGCGCGCGGTGGACCGCCAGTTGGGCGAGGCGCTGGGCAAGGTTTACGTCGAGAAGAACTTCAGCCCCGAGACCAAGCAGCGCGCCTTGACGATGGTGAAACAGATCGAGGGCGAAATGGGGAAGGAGATCCAGCAGTTGCCCTGGATGTCGCCCGTGACCAAGGAGCAGGCGCTGGCCAAGCTGCATACGGTCGCGAACAAGATCGGCTATCCCGACCACTGGCGCGACTACAGCGCGCTGGAAGTGGTGCGCGGCGACGCGCTGGGGAACGCAGAAAGCGGCACTGCCTTTGAGTTCCGGCGCTGGCTGAACAAGATCGGCCGCCCGCTCGACCGCGGCGAGTGGTACATGACGCCGCCCACCGTCAATGCCTACTACAACCCGCAGATGAACGACATCAATTTCCCCGCGGGCGTGCTCCAGCCGCCGCTGTATGATCCCCGCTCCGACGACGCCCCCAACTACGGCAACACCGGCGCCACCATCGGACATGAGCTGACCCACGGCTTCGACGACGAGGGCCGCCAGTTCGACGCCCAGGGCAACCTGCGCGACTGGTGGACGGCGGAAGACGCCAAGCAATTCGAGCAGCGCGCCAGTTGCATCTCCGACCAGTATTCGCAGTACGTGATCGTGGACGACATCAAGATCAACGGCAAGCTGACCTTGGGGGAGGACGTGGCCGATCTCGGCGGGCTGCTGCTGGCCTACCTGGCGTGGCAGGACGCCAGCCAGGGCAAGCACCTCGAGCCCCTCGACGGCTTCACCCCCGAGCAGAGGTTCTTCATCGGCTACGGGCAGAGCTGGTGCAGCGCGGAGCGGCCCGAGGTGCAACGGCTGCGCGCTACCGTGGATCCTCATTCCCCGCCCAAGTACCGCACCAACGGCGTCGTCTCCAACATGCCCGAGTTCCAGAAGGCGTTCTCCTGCAAGCCGGGCAATGCCATGGTGCGGGAGAATCGCTGCAAGGTCTGGTGAGCGGAAAAAGCGGGAAGTGTCGGCGGTAGAGGGGTCTGGGGCCGCACCGGGCGGCACGCTCAGCCAGCTACTTGGTGATCTGCTTCAGGACGATCCACACCCCGACCACGGTCAGCGCCCACAGGGCGGCGGTGGAGACCACTCGCCAGAAATCGCGTCTGCGGCGCAGTCTCTTCCAGAAGCTTCGGCGGTGACGGGATCTCCTGACCAGTCGCTCAGGCGCTGGCGGTTGCGGGACGGGCACGGCACTCGACATGTCTGCTCATATAACCGTGTTTCTGCGGAATTGGCAAGTGCAGAATGCGCGTCCGTATGCGATGGGGTTCGGTAACGCACCGTATCTTTGTGCGAAACGGGGTACACCCACAGGTCGGGTAAGCGCACTGGGATGTGCTAGATTGATCCCTGACGGGCGCGTAGCTCAAGCGGATAGAGCATCGGATTTCTAATCCGAGGGTTGCAGGTTCGAGTCCTGCCGCGCCTACCATGGTCTTTGGAGTAATGGAGGTAGCGCGACAGGTCCCTCGCTCCGCTCGGGATTTCGCCCGCGGGCTCCCGCTTCGCTCACGCCCGCAAAGCGGCTCAAGTTCGAGTCCTGCCGCGCCTACCAGCTCTCATGCCAGCGTCGCCTGCCGAGGGCGCGCGAAGGTGATCGGATGCGCCCAGGGAAAAGTCCCACGTCCGAGCAGCTCGTCTTCCGCTGCGCGGGCCCCAACTGCGGCCAATTGAAAGGCGAGACCGATCACTGGTGGCTGATGTGGCCATCGAAGGAAGGCAATGCCGCCGTGCTCTCGCTCTGCGCCTGGGACGACGACATCGCCCGGCGCGAGGCCGCCCTTTGCGTCTGTGGCGAGCAGTGCGCGCAGAAGCTCCAGTCCATGTTCATGGCCAACATCCTCGAGCACCGGGCCAGACGGCGCTGATCCTCCTCCCCAAGGCATGTCGCCAGCCTAACCGCGATTACTTTCGGTCCCGCGACATTACCAAGGTGCCGTTCCCTTTCGTGCCAGGCTGCCCCACACTGGACAGGTCCGACGGGGGAAAGCATGAAAGGGCAATTCAAATGTGGAGTCGTCAACAGCGTGCCCTTGCTGAATGCAATCCTGTGCGCCGATTGCGAGTGCATCAGCGAGTCAAGGAATGACGTGTGCGGGGTGTGCGGCGGGCGTTCGCTGGTCAACCTGGGGCGCCTGCTGGGAAGCGCCGCGCAAAATGAGACCGAGGTCGACCTCACCGACCCGCTGATCAGCCGGGAACTCGAGACGCTGGTCGATTCCGCCGTCCTGCGGAATCCACGCCGGTTCCCGTGAGGTTGGTGCGAACGCGCGGAAGGCCGATGGCGCAAGCTCCCTCGCTTCGCTCGGGATTTCGGCCCTTCGACTTCGCTCAGGGCAGGCTCCGCAGCCTCAACTTCAGGCAGGATCGAATTGCGGCGCGTGCGCCAGTTGCGAAATCCCCGCGATGGCCCGGCGAGCTTCCTCCGGCAAGTGAATAAACTCCACGCCCCACTCCCACCCCGTGTTGATGAACATCCCGTGGGCTGCTGAGATCGTGGACCTGGGGCACAGCGTCGCACCCAGCGATATCGAGTATCCCTCGCGGTGCTCGGCTTCGGCTAGCTCCGCGCTGCCCGCTGCGCTCACGCCCGCTAAGCGCCTCTACTTGATCACCAGCTTGGCGATGGTCTGCAACTGCATGTTGGAGGTGCCCTCGTAGATGGCGCCGATCTTCGAGTCGCGCCAGTATTTTTCCACCGGGTAATCCTTGGTGAAGCCATAGCCGCCGTAGACCTCGAGGGCGAGTGAGGTTACGCGCTCCGCCACCTGCGACGAGTACAGCTTGGTCATGGCCGCTTCCTTGACGAAGTTCATGCCGGCGTCCTTCATGCGGGCGGAGTTATAGACCATCAGGCGCGCAGCCTCGACCTCCGTCGCCGCCTGCGCCAGTTGGAACTGGATCCCCTGGAACTCGGAGATCGGTTTCCCAAACTGCTTGCGTTCCTGCGCGTACTTGATGGCGGATTCCAATGCGCCACGCGCCACCCCGATCATCTGTGCGCCGATGCCGATGCGGCCTTCGTTCAGCGTCTCGATGGCGATCTTGTAGCCCTTGCCCGCCTCGCCGAGCAGGTTCTCCTTGGGCACGCGGCAGTCCTCCAGGATCAGCTCGCAGGTGGAGGAGGCGCGGATTCCCAGCTTGTCCTCCTTCTTCCCGACCGTGAACCCAGGAAAGTCCTTCTCGACCAGGAAGGCCGTGATGCCCTTGTAGCCGGCAGCAGGATCGAGGGTGGCGAAGACGATGAACAGCCCGGCTTCCTTGCCGTTGGTGATCCACAGCTTGCGGCCGTTCAGAACGTACTCGCTGCCCTTCAGCTCCGCCTTGGTGGCGAGCGCGAACGCGTCCGAGCCTGAACCGGCCTCGCTCAGCGCGTAAGCGCCCACCCACTCCGAGGTCAGGCGCGGCAGGTAGCGCTTTTTCTGCTCTTCATTCGCCCAGCGCAGCAGGGCGTTGTTGACCAGGGTGTTCTGCACGTCCACCACCACGCCGGCGGAAGCGTCCACGCGCGAGAATTCCTCGACCGCGAGAATGGCTTCAAAGAACGAGCCGGCGGCGCCGCCGTACTGCTCCGGGACCTCGATGCCCATCAGGCCCAAGTGAAAGAATTCACGGATGAGGTCTCTGTCGAACACGCCCTTCTCGTCCATTTCCTTGGAGAGCGGCCGGATTCTTTCTTCCGCGAACTGGCGGATGTTGTCGCGGAACAAGGTTTCATCTTCCGTCAGCGCCACCAGCGGCTGCGGCTTCTCGGACGCGATCACTTCCGACATATGAGTTCCTTTATAGGGTGAATTGAACCCAAAATTTTAGCACCGGGGAGTCAGTAGTCGGGAATCAGAACAAGTCAAAAGTGAAAAGTGGAAAGTGAAACCCGGGCACCTGACCCCTGACTCCCGACTACTGCTTCTTGCGGCGGTAAACCACCTTCAGCCCTTCGCCGGCGAGGGTCTTGCGGATCTGGTTCTGGGCGTGGATGGACCAGGGACCGGAAGTGTCCAGCCGGATGTAGGCACGCCAGTGGGCCAGGGCCTTGCGCGGGTGTTTGAGCTTCTCGTAGGCGAGGGCAAGGTTGTAGTGAGCGTCGCCGTAAGTGGGCGCGAGCTGGATGGCCTGCTTGTACGCCTGGATCGCTTCCTGCAACCGGCCCGTCTCGTCGAGGACGTTGCCTAGGTCGAAATGCGCCAGGGCATAGCGCGGATCGGCATCCACCGCCTGGCGGTAGTGTTCTTCTGCCTGGGTGTAATCCTGGCGGTTGTAGTAGAGCGTGCCGAGATTGATGTGGCCGGCGGCGTGGTGGGGATCGAGTTCCAAGGTCTTGGTACAGGCCTCGATCGCCTCTTGCTGCGAGGACGGGTCTTCTTCCAGCGCGACGGCCCTGGCGAACCACTCGGCGGCGGTCTCCGCCGTGCGCATGGGTTTGACCTTGGCAGCGACCACCGTTCTGGGGGCGAAGTCCATGACGAACTGGCCCGCCACCGGTTCCACCGCGGTCCCCTGGTGACGGAAGGCCAGGCGTCTGCGGGCAACGAAGGTGCCGGTTTCGAGCAGCGGATTCTCCATGCCGGCGACCGCACGCTGCATGGCCTGGAGCGACTCCCGAATCTTCCCCGGACGCACCCGCCGGGCGCTCAGCTCGCGCAGCTTTCTCAATTGCAGGAGTTCAAAAAAAGAGTGACTCTCGGAAGCGGCGATCAGCCCGGCCCTTTCCCATGCTGCCAGTTGGCGCGCCGTGATCCGCAAGATCCGCAGTACGTCCGCTCGTGCGTAACGGTCCACTGGGTGCGTTGTTACCTTGGTCTGTATTATCTGAGCGGGGACTGCTGGTTGCAAGGGTTAAGTTTCCACAGTAGTACACAGGTTTTCCGAAGTTTCACGTTTCCAGTTTCTCATTTCTCGACAGAAGCTCGTTGAGCGATTCTCTCGAGAAACCAGAAACGAAAAACCAGAAACCTTCGCGCCCTTTACGCCTCGCAACCGCCGCGTTTAGAATCGAATTACAAGACGGGGCCGACGTAGCTCAGTTGGTAGAGCAGTCGATTCGTAATCGACAGGTCATCGGTTCAAGTCCGATCGTCGGCTCCAGGAAAGCACTCAGCATTCAGCACTCAGCAATCAGCCACGGCGTGTTCATCCACTGCCCCTCCCCATTCCTTTCGTGATTCGTCTCGCGAGATCCGAACAAGGTGTCTTGCTGGGAGGAGGTGTGGCTGAGTGCTGAATGCTACGCAAAACGAAAAGGCCGCCCCGGCACAGGGCAGCCCTTTCTTTTAGGGAGAATAGTTCCAACGGAGGGTGTAGCCCTAACCGTCAAAACCTTTCCTGGCGGAAATCTTATGAGCCCAGAAGATGGGGTGTCAAGCGATTTTTAGATATTAACGCCCTTTATAATCAATGAGTTGCAAAGACAATCAACAAGGCCGCGAAATTCACAAACAGCCGTTTTTGTCCCCCGTTACCGGCGTTAGTTGCCCGGTTTCAATAACTTAGGAGAGCCGACTCAACGCGGCAGGTTCAGCCGGATGATTTCCACATCGTGGGGCCGGGCGAACCAGCGGTTGGGGAAGAACCTCTGCAGCAGCACGCGCAATCCCCCGAAGGCGAAACCAATCACGAGGGCGATCAGCATGAGAATCCCAATCAGCGTGAACGCGGCCATGATCAGGTTCCCGATGTTGTCCTTCTTACTGAGAGAAGTGGCTTCATTCCAGGTGACGTCGGCGTCGTAGCTGATTGCCGCCAGCAGCGACTGGGCCTCGCTCCGCAAGACGTTGCCCGTCACCACGGCCACGATGGGCCCGCTGCGTTTGCCGAAGAAGTCGCAGCCGCCGCCGGTCGCGCCTCCGGGAGCGGAGCAACTGCTGGCTTTGATCCAGGACTCAATGGCGCGCAACCTGTCGCCCGCGATCTGCGGCGTGGGATAGGCGATCAGCACCAGGGTCGCGACGCCCTCCGCAGTCGAGTACCGTCCCAGCACGAGTTCGGGGCTGCGTTGGAAATCGACTACATCGGCCGAGAACGGCGGATGGACGTTGGAGAATGCGGCGGGCCCGGCCACATACTTGGCGGAATGCGCAATGTAGCCCTGGCGGGGTAGATAAGTGGGCAGCGTCGGCAGTTTGTTGTTGTTGCCGGTGGGCTGCGAAAGGGCGCCGGCCAGCTCGCGCAGTTCCGCCGCGGACATGGCGGTCACGCGATCGAAATCGGCCTCCACCAGGATGTTGCCACGGTAGAACAGGACCTTGGTGCCGGCCGAGGCGCCCAGGTCGCCGATCTTCTCGGTTTCCATCCCCTCGCTCTTGTAAAACGTGAATGCGCCGTAGGCGCCGGTGGCATCGTTGAAGCGAGCGGCCTTCACCGAGAGTTTGCGGTCCGGGCGAGTGTAGATGGCCGACTCGAGTTGGTTGAAGCCGTACTCCTTCAGGGCAGCGGCATAAGCGGAGTCAGCGGCAGCGGCGTCGTCCGAGAGCCGGGGAGGGCTCTCGATCTGCCATCCCGCAAATTGGTTGGGCAGAAAGGGGTGGGGTTGCGCAGCCGCCGCCCAGGCGGCCGCCGCCGACGAGCAAAACAGGACGAAAAGAGAAAAACGTTTCATGTCACAGGACAAGTCAGCGCGCCCAATCCGCTGCCGTTTCCCTTCGCGGTCATCCTGAGCTTGCGGCCGCGTGGTTTTGTTTGCCGGCCCCTTTCAGGGCTGCGCGGTTGCAAGCGAAGGATCTGGACTCTGCCATTCCCTGCAAAGAACGCCTGCTGAGCCCCTTCTGACTGCATGGGCTCGCATTGCAAGAACATAGATCCTTCGCTCGCCCTCGCCTCGCTGGCGCTCGGTTCGGGCTTCACTCAGGATGACAATCCCTACACCTATTAGACAACATTTCAGGGCAGAAAGCTTCGAGGACAGAAAGCTTCTACTGGCCGGCGTCTTTGGGCATCTTGGTGGCCATCTTCAGGCCGCTCAGCCCGGAGACGTACTTGGCCACGCCGCGGTAGAGGGCTTCGGCCATCTTCTGGCGGTATTCCGGAGTTTGCAGCTTGCGCTCGTCGCCGGGGTTGGAGAGGAAGGAGACCTCCGCCAGGATGGAAGGCATGTTGGCGCCGATGAGCACGATGAAGGGCGCTTTCTTGACCCCGCGGTTGCGGGTGCCTTTGCCGGCGGTGGACCACAGCGACTGCTGCACGTCGGCGGCGAACTCCCGCGATTCCTCGATCTTCTCTTTGAGCGCGATTTTCTTTACCAGGTCTTGCAGTTCGTGGATGGACTTTTCGGAGACGGCGTTCTCCCGCGCTGCCACCTCCAGCGCGTCGGCCGACTGGGTGAAGTTCAGGTAATAAGTTTCGACGCCACGCGCATCCGGGTCGCGGCTGGAGTTGGCGTGGATGGAGATGAACAGGTCAGCCTGCTCTTTGTTGGCGATGGCGGTGCGGGTTTCGAGCGGGACGAAGGTGTCGTCATCGCGCGTGTACACCACCTCTGCCCCCATGCGGTTCTCCAGCAGCTTGCCCAGACGCAAGGCCACGTCCAGCACCAGGGCTTTCTCGGTCAGGCCGTCCGGCCCGATGGTTCCCACGTCGTGCCCGCCGTGGCCAGCATCCACCACGATCTTGCCGATCTTCAGCCCCAGGGCCCGGATCAGCGTTTGCTCGCCATTGGCAGTGGGCTTGGCTTTGTGGCTGGCGAGGCTGGCTTGCTTCTCCCGCGCTTTTCTGCCTCGCGGCGGACGCGGCGAGACCGCCTGGAAGGTGGGCGAGGTGGTCGGCTTGGAAGTGGCCTTGATCTCCGGCTCGCTCAGGGTGGCGGCTTCCATGGTGCCAGCGTCTTTCGAGGTCGCGCTCGTCGGCCAGGATGCGGAAGTGCCGGGGCTAGCGTCGCTGCCGGTCACCGGTCTCGCCGCGGCGCGCGTCTTCGCACCGTCGGCGCCAGTTTTCGTAGGTGCCCCGCCCGGAGCCTGCCCCGAGCGAAGTCGAGGGGACGCTTCTGCCAAGGGTGGGCTGCTGGCCGCCTGGGCGATGGCCGTCGCCGGTTGCTTGCCGTGGATGTCGATGACCAGCCGGTCGGGATTGGGGAGGAAGAACGCCGAATACTCGACGACTTCGTCCACATCCAGCACCACTCTGGTCAATCCGCGTTTGTACTGCGCCACACGGATCTTGTGCAGGAAGCCGCTTTCCACGTCGAAGCTCTTGCCCACCAGCTCCGGCGCCAGGCGGGTGTCGTACAGGTCGAAGAAGACGCGGTCGGGATCGGGGACGCGCCCGGCTTGGTACTTGACCTGCTTTTCCAGGTCGATGGCGACCCGGGTGTAATCCGGCGTGGACCACTGCCGGATGCCGGTGACCAGGGGTAGCCTGTCCGCCGGCTTGCCCGTGTCATCGCTAATCTGCCGGATATTGCCTTCCTTCCCCTTGCGGGCCTGCCGGGCTCCGGCTTTTGCGATTTCTCTTAGCGCGTCGCGCGCGTCGTCGGCCAGACGGCTGCGCGGGTAGCGCTTCAGGAATTCCTCAAATGTGGCCTTCGCGTACTCGTTGTCCTCGAGGTCCTGGCGGTAGATTTGTCCGATGGTGAACAGGGCCTCGACCCGATGCCGGCTGCCGGGGTACTCGCGGCGCAGGAACTCGTACTGCGTGATCGCGGCTTGGGAGACCTTGGGATTGCCCAGGGCCCGCCCCATCTCCGCCAGCAATTCGGCGACGGCGACGACGCTGGCGTCCGCTTTGCTGGAAACCGGGGAGGTGTAATACACGCGCCGGTAGGCATCGATGACCCGCTGGTATTCGCGCCGGGTGCGCTCGTTCGCCGGACGCCCGTTGAGCGATTCCCGCAACCGCTCGGCGGTCTCGAACTGCGAGGCGGCGACCTGCCGCTTGTGCGCCGTGCCGATGGCGAGCGCAGGCCGAGCGAGGGCCAGCGCAACCGCCAGCGTCAGGACCAGGCGAAGGACACCCTGGGTTAGGCCTTTACCTACCACGGTTTTGTTTCTCAGTCCCTGCCGGCCCCTCGCCGGCCGTGAGTCTACTCCGTGTTGGTGATGGTCAGCACGCCACTGGAATCGCGGAACACGCGGATCGGGTCGGCTACGGGCCCGGTCAAGAGCTTTCCGTGATCGCCGTACAGCGCCGTGATCCGCTTCACGTAATTGCGGGTCTCGGCATAGGGCGGCACGCCCTTCGAGCGCGCAACCGCGCCGGCGCCGGCGTTATACGCCGCCAGTGACAACTTCACGTCGCCATTGAAGTCCTGGAGCAGATGCTTCAGGTGCCGCACCCCCGCGTCCACGTTCTGCTGCGGATCGAAGGGATTACTGACGTTCAGCGTGCGGGCCGTGCCCGGCATCAACCGCATCAGCCCCATGGCGCCCTTGGGCGAGACCGCGTGCGCGTTGAAGTCCGATTCCACCTTGATCAGCGAGCGCACCAGGTTCGGGTCCACGTCATGGTGCCGGGCGGCTTCTTCGATGATGCTGTCCAGCTCTCGCGAGGTCATCGCCCGTCCCCGCAGGATCTCGCGGTTGTCGGGGGTAGCCTCGTTTTCGGCGGTATTCATCACCGGACTGGACGGGGCCGCGGCGGCCACATACTGGCCGACCTCGGCGGCGGCCGATCGCGCCGCTTTCATGGCCGAGGGCGTGGGCGGTGGAACCGGCTTCCACCGGTGTTCCACCCGGCTCCAGTACACCAGCACGGAAGCACGTTTGCGGGGTTTGGAAGGATCGGAGGCAGGATGGGAGACAGGCGCATCGACGTAAATGGTCCGCCCCTGCTCGCGCAACGGCTCGATGCCGCCATTCTGGGCGAATGCTTGCGGCGCTACGGTGGTCAGGACCATCAGGAGAAGCAGGTGTCGTTGCATAGGTGACACGCGGGCATACCACTGCCCGCACACCTAACCCCCAAAACCTGACGGAGACCTCGTCCAGAGCGCCTCGATTATAAGTCGGCTGGTAATGGTCCCACAACGCACGAACAGGCAGGTACCCCCGGAGTGAACATTCAGATGTAGAGACGTAGCTCGCTATGTCTCCTCGTGCAAATGCCGCTGTTGCAGCGGCTTGCGGGCGCGAGCGGCGTCGGAACTTGACAGCCTATAGGTCTGTGACTTTTGCTATCTGCACGAAACAGCTCTATGCACGGTTATCAGTCTGATCTCGCCTATATCCACGACGCAGGCTTCGGCGATTTCGCCCGCAAGGCCGCGCCGGGACTGCTGGCCATCCTGCGACGTGCAAGCATTCGCAGCGGATTGGTAGTCGATCTGGGTTGTGGCAGCGGAATCTGGGCGCACGAACTGACGCGCTGTGGCTATGACGTCGTGGGCATCGACATCTCCCGACCCATGATTGAGCTGGCGCGGAAGCGCTCACCCCCGGCTCGCTTTGTCAACGCATCCTTTCTAAGGGCCAAGCTGCCGCGTTGCGAGGCCGTGACCGCCATCGGCGAGTGCTTCAACTACACCTTTGACGAGCGCAACAGCCGGTGCGAACTGGGGCGTTTCTTCCGGCGTGTGTACGAGGCCCTTTGTTCGGGCGGCGTTTTTATCTTCGACATCGCTGAACCCGGGCAAGCTGCTCACCGCGCCTACGCCGAGGGCCAAAACTGGGCGATCCTGGCCGAGGCTGAACCCAGGCGGGATATCCTGATCCGCCGCATGACCACCTTCCGCAAGGTCGGGAAGCTCTACCGGCGAAGCCAGGAAACCCACCGCTTGCATCTCTACAGCAGTTCCGATGTGGCTGCCGAGCTGCGCCGGGCAGGCTTCGCCGTGCGCACCCTGCGCACATACGGAAGCATGCGTCTGCCTCCCGCCCACATCGCGTTCGTGGCAACAAAACCCCGGCCCACGTAAACTCAGTAGACGCATGGACGTCATCTACGGTATCCACGCGGTCAGCGAAGCGCTGAAGTCGCGCGGACGCGCCTTCGAATATGTCGGCGTCGCCCGCGAACGCCACGACCCTAAGATGCAGCGCATCATCGACGATTGCCGCGCCAGCGGCGTCCCCTTGCGCTTCGTTCCCCGCGAGCAACTGGACCGGCTGGCGCGCACGCCCGCCCACCAGGGCGTGGTCGCCGTCACCTCGCAGAAGAAGTACCTCGATCTCGATGACCTGCTCGCAAACAAGCGCGGCGAGCATTCGTTCCTGGTCGTGCTCGATGGCGTGGAAGACCCTCAAAACCTGGGAGCGGTCATCCGCACCGCCGACGCCGCCGGAGCTGATGGCATCGTCCTTCCAGAGCGGCGCGCCGTGGGTGTGACCGGCACCGTCGCCAAGGCATCCGCCGGAGCTTCCGAGCACCTGCCCATCGCGCGGGTCACGAACCTGGCGCGTAGCCTGGAGGAGATGAAGTCGCAGAATGTCTGGATTGTTGGTCTCGACGAGCGCGGTCAGCAGACCTACGACACGGTGGACTACCGGATGGATTGCGCCCTCGTCGTGGGCGCCGAGGGCAAAGGGATGCACGAGCACGTGCGCAGCCGCTGTGATTTTCTGGTCCACATCCCGGTGCTGGGCGAGGTTCCGTCGCTGAACGTCTCGGTGGCGGCCGCGGTGGTGATGTATGAGGTCGCGCGCCAGCGCCGGACCTCCCAAAGCACAGAGAGCACGAAACGATGAAGAGATTCCTCTGTGTCCTCTGTGTCCTCTGTGGTTTTCAGCCGGCCCTGGCGCTCGAACGCCAGGCATTTACCTTCACCGACTATGACCTGAAAATCAAGGTTGCGCCCGAGACCCAGTTCCTCGAAGCCCAAGGCAAGCTAACCTTGCGTAACGACACGGCGCAGCCGCAGCGCAACCCGGTGCTTCAGATTTCGTCCACGCTCCAGTGGAACTCGCTCACGGTTGCGGGCAAAGCGGTGCAATACCTTGTCCACACCTATACCTCCGACATTGATCACAGCGGCGGCGTGAGCGAAGCGATCCTCACCTTGCCACAGCCGGCGCCGCCCCAGGGGACGGTAGAGATCGAGATCACCTACAGCGGAAAGGTTCCGCAGGACACCACGCGCTTGACCCGCATCGGTGTCCCTGCCCAGAGGGCCGCGCACAGCGACTGGGACCGGATCAGCGAATCCTTCACCGGCATGCGCGGCGTAGGTTTCGTGGCCTGGTACCCGATCGCCACCGAGGCCGCCAGCCTGAGCGAGGGCAACCAGGTATTCGAGGCCGTGAGAGCCTGGCAGGAGCGGCAGAGACGTTCCCGGATGCGCCTTTCCCTGTGCTGGCCGGGTGAGGCGCAGTTGGTCAGCAACGGACAAAGCGCCGGCTCGCCGGGCGCCCAGCCTGCGGGCCTGACCTGCCGTGCCGTCCAGTACGACCCTATCGGAATGGTCGTTCCCACCTTCGTCCTCGGCCCTTACCGCGCGCTCAACCAGCCGCCCCTGGCGATCCAGTACGTCGCCGGACACGAGTCCTACGCCCGCAACTGGGCCTCGGCGGGAGAAAAAGCCGCGCCCTTCATCGCGCAGTGGTTCGGACCGCGCCAACGGCCGGTTCAGCTTGTCGAACTGCCCGGCAAGGACATGTATCCCTTTGAAGGCGGCAGCGTGTTCTTTACACCTCTGGTCAGCGGGGATGAGAAGGACATTCAAGTCGTGCTGGCGCACCAGTTGGCCCATGCGTCGTTCCAGTCTCCGCGCCTGTGGATGGACGAAGGCCTGGCCCACTTCGCCCAGGCCCTCGAGCGCGAGCAGCAGGAGGGGCGCAAGGCGGCACTGGCCTACATGGACGAGCGTCTCCAGCCGCTGCAGGAGGCCGAGAAGGGATTTCTGCCGGCAGCGCCGGGCAAAGCGTCGGACCCGCCGCCCAGGGGCCAGCCGCTAGTCAGCGCCACTGACGAGGTTTTCTTTCGTACCAAGGCGATGTTCGTGTGGTGGATGCTGCGCGATATGGTCGGTGACGACGCGCTGGAGCGTGCCATTCGCGCCTACCGCCCCGACCGGGACAAGGAGCCTTCCTATTTCCAGCGCCTGCTGGCCGAGCAGTTCCATCGCGACCTGGAGTGGTTCTTCGACGATTGGGTGTATCGCGACCGCGGCCTGCCCGACTTCCACGTGGCGGCCGTGTACCCGCGCAGGCTCATCCCGCAAGACTGGTCGGTGACGGTGACGGTGGAGAATTCCGGCGGCGTCGGGGCGGAGGTCCCGGTCGTGGTGCGCGCCGCCCAAGGCGAAGAACGCAAGCGGCTGGAAGTCCGCGCTCACGAAAAAGCCGTGGTCCGCATCCCTATCCCGGCCGTGCCACAGCAGGCGGTGGTGAACGACGGCAGCGTGCCGGAGTCGGACATGAACAACAACACGGCGGAGATCAAAACGCCGGAGGATGCCAAGTAGTGCCGCCGTTTTTTTGTTTGCGGACGGGGTGGAGCAGGGCTTCAGCCCTGCATTGGGATGCTGTGTAGGGATACGGCTTTAGCCGCTGAGGGACAGTGTAGGTTGAGTTCAACGATAGACCTCAGAGGCTAAAGCCTGCTGTTTTGAATCCCTGATTGATGCAGGCCTGAAGGCCTGCTCCACCCAGCATGCCGTGTATAGTGTGCAGGCAATGACAATGACCGTTTCGGGGAGGAAGCGTGTACATACAATTCCTGGGCGCAGCCGGTACCGTTACCGGCTCCAAGCACCTGATCAATACTTCCACCCATCCCACCGGCAGAGATGGCTTTCAGGTGCTGATCGACTGCGGACTGTTTCAGGGCCCCAAGGAATGGCGTCTGCGCAATTGGCAGGACACGCCGGTGCCCGCCCGCCAGATCGACGCCGTCATCCTCACCCACGCGCACCTGGACCACTCCGGCTGGATCCCGCGCTTGGTGAAGGAAGGATTCACCGGCCCCATCTACGCCACGCCTCCAACGGTTGACCTGTGCGCCATTCTGCTGCCCGATTCCGGCCACCTGCAGGAAGAAGAAGCCGAGTTCCACAACAAGCACAAGACCTCGAAG
Source organism: Acidobacteriota bacterium (assembly GCA_023265315.1). Classification (GTDB taxonomy): domain Bacteria; phylum Acidobacteriota; class Terriglobia; order Terriglobales; family Acidobacteriaceae; genus JAHFUA01. Next base: position 16,461 of record JAHFUA010000026.1, read on the forward strand.
CACAAGCCGGCGCTGCCCCTCTACACCATGGAGCAGGCGCAGCAGAGCCTGGAGCGCCTGCGGACGGTGGACTTCGGCGAAATCAAGCAGCTTTGCCCCGAGCTTTCGTTCCGCTTTGTGCCGTCGGCACATATTTTGGGAGCGGGCATGGTTGAAATCACGGCCAAGGTCAACGGCGGGACGCGGCAACTGCTGTTCACCGGCGACATCGGCCGGGTGCGCGATAGCACCGTCGCCCCCGGCAAGGTCGTCTACTCCGGGCCGCAGGAAGGCGAATGCGCCGACTTGCTGGTCATGGAGTCCACCTACGGCGATCGCCAGCATCCCCACACCGACCCTCGCCCCGACCTGGCAAAGCTGGTGACCGACACAGTCAAGCGCGGCGGATCGGTGGTCGTTCCGTGCTTTGCCGTTGAGCGTACACAAAAGTTCCTGTTCATGCTGAAGGAGCTGATGGAGGCAGGGCAGATCCCGCGCGTTCCCGTGCACGCCGACAGTCCCATGGCCATCAAGGCGGTCGAGGTCTTCCTCAAGCACACCGAGGAATTCACCGGCGAAACCAAACGCATGATCGCGCAGTACGGCTCGCCCCTCACCTGGCAGGAGTTCTACTTCGATAGCAGCGTGGAGGAGTCCAAGAAGATCAATGAATCGCGTTTTCCCACGATCATCGTCTCTTCCAGCGGCATGGCCAATGGCGGACGCGTCCTTCATCACCTGATCCAGCGCCTGCCGGATCCCCGCAACCTGGTGCTGTTCATTGGATTCCAGGCGGAGGGCACGCGCGGCTTCACCATCAAGAGCGGGGCGCCGACGGTGAAAATCTTCGGCCAGCAGGTGCCGGTGCGAGCGCAGGTGGCGGCGCTCGAACAGTTCTCCGATCACGCCGACACGCCCGAGCTGCTGGAATGGCTGCGAACATTCAAAAAGCAGCCGCAAACCACCTTCCTCGTGCACGGCGATCCTGACGCCTCGGCACAGCTCCGCGAGACGATGGACAAGGAATTGAAGTGGAACGTCCAGGTGGCACAGTGGCTGCGGAAGGTGACGGTCAGCTAGTTCTTACCGCCGAGACGCCGAGCGCGCCGAGGAAGCTTATGCGAAGTCATTTTTGCTTTGCTCGGCGTCCTCGGCGTCTCGGCGGTAAAATCTCAGGCATGCGCGTTGGTAAACCGCACCAGCGCTGCCAGCTTATCCGCCGCGGCGCCGGAATCGAGCGAGCGGGCCGCCAGCGGGATGCCCTCGCCGATGCTATCAACCCTGCCCGCGGCCACTAGCGAGGCGGCGGCGTTCAGCAGCACGACGTCGCGGCGCGCTGACTTCTTTCCGCGAAGGACGTCACGGATCATTCCCGCGTTGGTGGCGGCATCGCCGCCGGAGATCGCGCCCAGAGGCGCACGCTCGATCCCGAACTCCTCGGGCGTGATTTCATAGGTCCGCACCTGCCCGTCGCGGACTTCGGCCACGCGCGTCGACCCGGTGATGGTGATCTCGTCGAGACCATCTGCGCCGTGGACCACCAGCGCCCGCCGCAATCCCAAAAGAGCCAGCGCCTCGGCCAGCTTTTCGACCAGATCTTCCGAGTAAACGCCCACCACCTGCGCCGACGTGTGTGCGGGGTTCGTGAGCGGCCCCAGCAGGTTGAAGACGGTGCGCAGGCGCAGCTCGCGCCGGGCCGGCTGCACGTACTTGGTGGCCGAGTGCACCAACGGGGCGAACAGGAAGGCGATGCCGACCTCATCCAGGCACGCGGCCACGCGCGCCGGTGCCAGGCCGATGTTGACTCCCAAAGCCTCCATAACATCCGCCGAGCCGCACTTGGAGCTCACGCCGCGGTTGCCGTGCTTGGCAACGCGCACGCCGGCACCGGCCACCGCCAGCGCGGTCGCGGTGGAGATGTTGAAGGTTCCGCTGGCATCGCCGCCGGTGCCGCAGGTGTCGACCAGCGCCTCGCGCCCGGTGCCGCTCACGTCCACTAGGCTGTCGCGCGCGATCGGCAGCGGCGTGGCGGCGGCGCGGATGGCCTCGGCGAAACCCACGATCTCCTCCACCGTCTCGCCCTTCATGTGCAGCCCCACCAGCAACGCCGCGATCTGCGCGTCGGTAGCTTCGCCTCGCAAGACCTCTTCCATCACCGCGCGCGCTTCCTCGCGCGAGAGCGACTCGCGGTGGTTGGCGATCTTGTGCAGCGCGTCGAGGATCATGGAGCGGCCTATTGTGCCACAGCGGAGATCGGGGGATCGGGAGATCGGGTCATCGGGTGATTGAAAACCTCCGGCTAGAAGCTAGGAGCTAGTGGCTAGAAGCCAAGAGCCAACAGCCAAAAGCCAATTGCCCGCCGCGCTCCTGTTTTGTAGAATCGCTGGTTTGCTGTTACGCAATCCAAGCTCACCGAGAAGACATGCTGTCCTGATACTACGATCATGAAAATCCACGAGTACCAAGCGAAAGCAATCCTGGCGAAGTATGGGGTCGCCGTGCCGCGCGGCGAGATGGTGATGACCCGCGAAGAAGCCGAAATCGCGGCCAAGAATCTTTTCGATGCTGGCGCCAAAGCGGTGGTGGTGAAGGCGCAGATCCATGCCGGCGGGCGCGGCAAGGGCGGCGGAGTCAAGATCGCCAATTCGGCCGAAGAAGCCGGCGAGATCGCCGCCCGCATGCTGGGCATGAAGCTGGTGACGCACCAGACCGGCCCAGAAGGCAGAGAGGTGCATCGCCTGCTGGTCGAGGAGACGCTGCCCATCGAGCGCGAGCTCTACCTGGGCATTGTGATCGACCGCACCGAAGCGCGGCCGGTGTTCATGGCCTCAGCCAGCGGCGGCATGGAGATCGAACAGGTCGCTGCCGAAAACCCAGACGCAATCCTGAAGGAACACGTCGCTCCCGGCATGGGCCTGGAGCCCTTCCAGGCTCGCAAGCTGGCGTTCGGGCTGGGGCTCGCTCCCGAGCAGATCAATCAGGCGGTGCAGTTCATGACCGCGCTCTACCTGGCCTTCGAAGTAACGGACTCGTCGCTGGCGGAGATTAATCCCTTCGTCACGACCAAGGACGGCCGCCTGTTCGCGCTCGACGCCAAAATCAACTTTGACGACAACGGCCTGTTCCGCCACAAAGACCTGAAGGAGCTGCGCGACATCAGCGAGGAAGACCCGCTGGAGGTCGAAGCCTCGAAATACGGCCTGAATTACATCAAGCTGGATGGCAACGTGGGCTGCATGGTCAATGGCGCGGGCCTGGCCATGTCGACCATGGACATCATCAAGTATGCCGGCGGCGCGCCCGCCAACTTCCTCGACGTGGGCGGCGGCGCCAACGCCGAGCAGGTGACGCACGCCTTCGAGATTCTGCTCAGCGACAAGAACGTCCGCGCCGTGCTGATCAACATCTTCGGCGGCATCCTGCGCGTGGACACGCTGGCGCAGGGCGTCGTCCAGGCCGCCAAACAGACCAACATCAGCCTGCCCATCGTGCTGCGGCTCGAAGGCACCAACGTCGAGCAGGGGCGGGAGATCCTGAAGAAGTCGGGACTGAATTTCGTTGTCGCCGAAACCATGAAGGACGCGGCCGAGAAGGTGGTAGCGGCGGCGGGACGGTAAGCGATTCGTCGTTGGCTGTTGGTCGTTAGTCGTTGGCAACGGATTGCCAGCAACAATGACCAACGACCAACGATAACCACTAACGACGAGGTTTCATGAGCGTACTCATTGATAAATCCACGCGCGTGATCGTGCAAGGCCTGACCGGGCGCGAGGGCACCTTCCACGCCAATGCCTGTGCGGAGTATGGCACCAAGATCGTCGGGGGTGTGACTCCCGGCAAGGGCGGCGCCACGCACCAGGGCTGGCCCATCTTCAACACGGTGCAGGAGGCGGTGGACAAGACGCTGGCGGATGCCACGGTGATCTTTGTTCCGCCGCCGTTTGCTGCCGACGCGATCATGGAGGCGGCCGACGCCGAAGTGCAGCTCATCGTCTGCATCACCGAGGGCATCCCCACGCTGGACATGGTCCGCGTGTGGGAGTTCCTGCAGACACGCCGCTCGCGCCTGATCGGCCCTAACTGTCCCGGCATCATCTCCCCCGGCAAGTGCAAGATCGGCATCATGCCGGGACATATTCACCGCGAAGGCAGCGTGGGGATTGTCTCCCGCTCGGGCACGCTGACTTACGAAGCCGTGCACCAGTTGACGCTGCGCGGCATCGGGCAGTCCACCGCCATCGGCATCGGCGGCGACCCAATCATCGGGACGAACTTCGTTGATGCCCTGGAGCTGTTCGAGAAGGATTCGCAGACCGAGGCCATCGTGATGATCGGCGAGATCGGCGGCAATGCCGAGGAAACCGCCGCCGAGTACATCCGCAAGCACGTCAGCAAGCCGGTGGTGTCGTTCATTGCCGGGCAGACGGCGCCACCGGGACGCCGCATGTGGCACGCCGGCGCCATCATTTCCGGCGGGCACGGCACGGCGGCGGAGAAGATCCATGCCCTGGAGGCGGCGGGCATCCGCGTGGCCAAGTCGCCGGCCGTCATCGGCGAAACCGTAGTGGCGGCGATGGGCGCGCACGCCAAGGCCTGACGTTTCGCGTTCCGAGCTTCTCGTTTCTCGTCAGAAGCGGGATCCTAGGGACGCTGTCGAGAAACTAGAAACGAGAAGCCAGAAACTGACGATGAAGACACTCGAACGCACTTTGTCCATCATCAAGCCGGACGCCATGAAAAAGCCGGGCGCCACCGGCGATATCATTTCCATGCTGGAGCAGAAGGGTTTCCGCATCATCGGCGCCAAAATGCTGGAGATCAACAAGGCGCAGGCCGAGGGTTTCTACGCGGTGCATGCCGGCAAACCGTTCTTCGATTCCTTGACCAACTTCATGTCGAGCGGGCCGATCATGGTACTGGCGCTGGAGAAAGAGAACGCGATCGCCGACCTGCGCGAGCTGATGGGCGCCACCAATCCGGCCAACGCCAAGGAAGGCACTATCCGCAAGAAGTGGGCAGCCAACATCGAGAAGAACGCGATTCATGGCTCGGATGCGGAAGACACAGCTCGGTTCGAGCTGAGCTATTTTTTCGCGGGATACGAGCTAGCGCGATAGAAGCGCTTTTGGCTGTTGGCTTTTAGCTCTTGGCTTACTGCTGGAGCCGCAGACCATAAGCCAAGGGCCAACAGCCAATCGCCAAAAGCGGGTTCCTATGCCGTACGTGCAAACCACCATGCTGAAGGGCCGCACGCTCATCACGCCCGCGCTTTAACCGGGTCCGTCCCCCTCGCCGTACCTAGCTGCGCCGGGAACTCTTCCAGGAACAAGGTCTGCTCGCGGTCGGGGCCGGTGGAGACCATGCCGATGCGCACCCCCGTCTCCTTTTCGATGAACTGGAGGTAGGCGCGGGCCGGCGGCGGCAGCTTCTCCAGACTGTTGGTGCCGGAGGTAGGTTTCCGCCAGCCCGGCAGTTTCTCGTAGATGGGCTCGACACGCTCGTAGCCGCTGGCGTGCGCCGGGATCTCGGCCGTCTTCTTGCCCCCGACCTTGTACGCGACGCAGACCGGGATCTCCGCCAGCTCGTCCAGCACGTCCAACTTGGTCACCACGAACCACGAGAGGCCGTTGATCATGCGGGCATAGCGCAGCAGCGGCAGGTCGAGCCAGCCGCAGCGCCGCGGACGCCCCGTGACCGCCCCGAACTCGTTGCCGCGCTTGCGCAGCTCGTCCCCCGTAGCGCCTTGAACTTCGGTGGGGAATGGACCTTCACCCACGCGCGTGCAGTAGGCCTTGGTGATGCCGATGACGGAGCCGATCGCGGTGGGACCGACTCCGGTGCCGGTCAGCGCCCCGCCAGCGGTGGCGCTCGAGGAGGTGACAAAGGGATAGGTGCCGTGGTCGATGTCCAGCATGGTGCCCTGCGCGCCCTCGAACAACACCGATTCGCCAGCAGCGATGGCCTTGTTCAACAGCACCGCCGTGTCGCAGACGAAGGGCGACACCTGCGCCGCCGCCCGCGCGTACTCTTCGTACATGGCGTCGGCGTCGAGGGGCTCGGTGTTGAAAAGGGCGTGCGCGATCATGTTCTTCTCCGCGCAGGCGTTGGCGATGTGCTTGCGCAAGAGCGCGGGATCGAGCAGGTCGGCGACGCGCAGTCCGCGGCGTCCCATCTTGTCCTCGTACGCCGGGCCGATGCCGCGGGAGGTGGTGCCAATCTTGACCCGTCCCGGCGCGTTCTCCGCCGCCAGTTCGATCATGCGGTGATAGGGCAGGATGAGGTGCGCGCGGTTACTGATGAAGAGGTTGGGCTGCGCGGAATCGGACGAAACCGCGCCCGGCCCTTTCACCGACACACCGGCCTCGCGCAGCGTCCCGATCTCCCGCAGCAATGCCATGGGGTCGAGCACCACCCCGTTACCGATGACGGCGCGGCATCCCAGGCGCAGGATGCCACAGGGGATCAGTTGCAGGATGAACTTCTTTCCATTGCGGATGACGGTGTGCCCGGCATTGTGGCCGCCGGCATAGCGGGCCACAAGAGAGAAGTTCTCGGAGAGGACATCAACGATCTTGCCTTTGCCCTCATCGCCCCACTGGGCGCCGACAATGACCACTGCACTCGACGGTCTCAATGCGGTTCCTGCTTCTCTGCGCACTCTTCGCCCGCCCGGGTCTTGCGGGGAATAGACAATACTTGGGAAATCCGGCGGGAAGATTACAGAGCATGATAACAGTGAGTAGCCGGCCATCGCTAGGCCGGGGCTCTGGTATAAAGCTAAGAGCCGCTTTTCATGCCCGAACTTCCCGAAGTCGAAACCATCGCGCGCGGGCTGGCGCAGAACCTCACCGGCGACGTGATCGAGTCGGTGTGGCTGGGCAACAAACCGGAGCCGCTGAAGTCGCCGCCCGGGGAGATGGTCAGCACGCTGGAGCAGGCGCGCATCGCGGGCGTGCGTCGTGTGGGCAAACACATCGTGGTGGACCTCAGTCGCCAGTCGCCCGTCGCCAGTCGCCGGCAAACGGCAGTGCGCTCTCTCCGCCGGGACGGAGGCGCGCAGGCGCAGTGGATCGTCCACCTGGGCATGACGGGGCGGCTTCTGATCGCGAAACCGGAGCACGAGATTCCCAAGCACACCCACGCTATCCTGCGGCTGCGCTCGGGCAGGGAACTGCGCTTCGTGGATCCGCGCCGCTTTGGCCGGCTGGCGGTGGTGCGCCACGGTTTTCAGGCGCCGGGATCCGAGCCGCTGGATGTGGGATTCGAGTTGTTCGCCGGGTTGTTCTGCGGACGCAAGACGCCGATCAAGAGCGCGCTGCTCAACCAGAGGTTGCTGAGCGGCATCGGCAACATCTATGCCGATGAGTCGCTGTTCCGCGCCGGGGTGCGGCCGCGGCGGCGCGCCGCTTCGCTCACCCGGGCCGAGCTTCAGCGTCTCTATGGCGCCGTGCAGGAGGTGCTGAACGAGGCCATCGCCGCCGGCGGCTCCTCGGTTTCCGATTATGTTGACTCGAACGGCGATGCCGGCTTCTTCCAGTTCCAGCACCGCGTCTATGGGCGCGAAGGCGAGCCCTGTTTGGTTTGCCGCACGCCCATCAAGCGGATCGTCATCGCCGGCCGCAGCGCGCACTATTGTCCGAAGTGCCAAGAATAGTTTCTCGTTTCCGGTTTCTCGAAAGCACCTTCAGAGCCTCTGTCGAGAAACCAGAAACAAGGAACGAGAACCGAAATGATCTAAACTCGTACGCCATGCCCATCTACGCCATCGGAGTCGATCTGGGCGGGACCAATCTGCGCATCGCCGCCGTGGACGAGCGCGGCACGCTGCTGGAGAAGACCACCACCGGCACGCAGGTGGTGCGCGGGCGCGACTTTGTCATCGGCGAGATGTGTGAGGCGATCCGCGCGACCGCGACCAAGTTCTCCTCTTCGACGCTGGCGGGCATCGGCATCGGTGTGCCCGGAATCATCGACATGGATACCGGCATGCTGCGCGAGTCGCCCAACCTGCCGGGCTGGGCGGATTATCCGGTGCGCGACGAGATCGAGCGGCGGCTGGGGACTAAGGTGATTCTGGAAAACGATGCCAACTCAGCCGCGCTGGGCGAAAAGTGGCTGGGCGCCGCGCGCGATTACGATGACATGCTGATGCTCACGCTGGGCACGGGCGTCGGCGGCGGTCTGGTGCTCGGCGGCCGCGTCTGGCACGGGATGCGAGGTATGGCCGGCGAGCCCGGACACATCACGGTCGAACCCGACGGGCCGGCTTGCCCTTGCGGCAACCGCGGATGCCTGGAGCAGTTCGCATCCGCCACCGCCGTGCTGCGCATGGCGCGGGAGGCCATCGCTCGGGGCGATTCGCCCATGCTGGTGCGCTCTTCCGAAGAGGACCCCGAGTTCGGCGCGAAGGTCGTGTATCAGATGGCGGTGCATGGCGACCACGCCGCCCGGGAGATCTTCCGGCGCGTGGGATGGGCGCTGGGCATTGGTCTTGCCGACCTGATCAACCTGCTGAACCTGCCCATCTATGTGATCGGCGGCGGCGTAGCCAACGCCTGGGACGCCTTTCTGCCGGCGCTGCTGGAGGAAGTGCGGAAGCGTTCGTTCGTCTATCGCGCGACGGCCCCGGGAGAATCTTCCGGCCCCGGCAAGAAGACCATCATCACCCGCGCGCTGCTCGGCGGCGATGCCGGATTGTTCGGCGCGGCGCGGCTCCCCATGCTGCTCGCCGAAGCGACCACGCATGAGTTCGCGCGCCAGCACGCGTGAGGCTACCGCACTTCCGCCTTTTCCGTGGCGCGCGACAGCGCGGCGATGAACCGCTCGTTCTGCTCCAGTGTGCCGATGGTCACGCGGACGGCGGTGGGAATCCCCCACGGCCCGAGCGGGCGCACGATGACGCCTTGGGCTTGGATACGCTTGCTCAGGGCGGCGGCGTCTTCGCCCGCGTCGAAAAAGATGAAATTCGTGAAAGTCGGGATCGGCCGGTATCCCATCTCGCGGAGCTTGCTCGTCAGGAACTCGGCGCCGCGGCGGTTGTTGGCGATGGTCTTGCGGAAATGCTCCAGGTCGTCGAGCGCAGCGAGTGCGGCGGCTTCCGCCAGCGCCGTCACCGAAAACGTGGTGCGCATGCGGTGGAAGTACTGCATCAGGCCAGCCGGCCCGAGCCCGAATCCCACGCGCACTCCGGCCAGGCCATGCGCCTTGGAGAATGTCCGCAGCACCACCAGGTTCCGCTCTTCCCGCACGTGGTCGATCGAATGCGAGTACTCGAGGCTGCGCGCCGCCGCGAAGTCGGTGGCGAAGTCGCAATAAGCCTCGTCAAGAATGACGATCACGTGCTCCGGCACCTGGCGCAGGAAAGCGTCCATCCGAGGCACGTCGATCATCGTGCCGGTGGGATTGTTGGGATTGGCGATAAAGATGATGCGCGTATTGCCGTCGATGGCAGCCGCGATGGCGTCGAGGTCGTAGGAGTCGTTCGTCATCGGCACGATGATGAGCCGGCCGCCCGCTGCCTTGGTTGCGATGGGATAGATGATGAACGACCGCTCGCTGGTGATGGCGTTGAGTCCGGGCCGCAGCAGGGTGCGCGCGATCACGCCCAAGAGGGCAGTCGAGCCGTTGGTGACGACGGTCTGCTCCGGCCGCACCCCGTGCAGTTCCGCCAGCCGCAGGCGCAGTTGCGATACCTCGTTGTCCGGATAAAGATTGACCTGCGTCATCACCGCGCGCATAGCTTCCAGCGCTTTGGGTGACGGCCCCAAGGGATTCTCGTTCGACGCCATCTTGATCATGCGAACGCCGCTCTCCCGCTCGGCCTGGCGTAAGGGCTTCCCCGGCGTGTACGCCCCGAGCGCCCGAACGTGTTCGGGCACTAACTCCTCAAACTTGCTCATCGCCTTCTTTTGTACCACGAACCGGTTTGGACTCGCGTCGCGCCTTCCCGGCAGCCAGGTTCTGCAGTCGCTGCACTTCGGAGGAGGTCAAGGCACGCCATTTTCCCGGCTCGACGTCCAGCTCCAGGTTGCCGTAGCGCAGGCGCTTGATTTTTTCCACGTGGTGTCCAACCTGCTCGAACATGCGGCGGACTTGCCGGTTGCGGCCCTCGATGAGCGTGACTTCGTACCACGGGTTGGGCGCATCGCGCGCCAGTTGGATGCGCGCCGGCGCGGTCTTTACCAAACGCTTCCTGCCGTGCTTGCCTTCGAGCGCAATGGTTACTCCTGAGCGCAGCTTGGCCAGCGCTTCCGCCGCGGGCTTGCCCGCAACCTTGACCAGGTAGGTTTTGGGCACGTGCGAGGAAGCGTGCATCAGCTTCTGCGCCAGGTCGCCATCGTTGGTCAGCAGAACCAGTCCTTCGCTGGCGTAGTCGAGGCGGCCGACGGGGTACACGCGCGCTCTGATCCCGCGCACCAGGTCCATGACCGTGGGCCGTCCCTCGGGGTCGGTGACGCTGGTTACGTAGCCGCGCGGCTTGTTGACCAGGAGATAGACGTGGCGCTCGGGCGCGCGCAGCAGCTTTCCGTCCACGCGGATGTGGTCGCGCTCCGCGTCAGCCTTGGCGCCTAATTGCGTGACCGTCTGCCCGTTGACGGAGACCCGCCCGGAGGTGATCAGCTCCTCGGCTTTGCGGCGCGAGGTGATCCCGGCGGCGGCGATGATCTTTTGCAGGCGCTCCTCGGTCATGTGTGATTCGGTGCCGGGCGCGCGCGTCACGAATCTGCGGCGGCGACTTCAGCAGCGCGCGGCGCGCCCAGTTCGACGGTGGTGCGGCGCTCCGTCTCGGCCGTGGGCTCGAAGCCGGTTGCCTCAGGCGGGACGTCCGGCACGCCGGTAGCGTCCGGGATTGCCGGTTGGAACAAATCTGCCTGGAGAGAAGCAGAAGCGAGCTTCTCGAATTCCTCTACGCTGGGCAGTTCGCCGATGTCGCCCAAGCCGAAGCGGAGGAGGAAATCCTTGGTGGTGCGGTACAGGATGGGGCGTCCGATTACCTGCTTGCGGCCGGCCGTGGTGATCAGCTTGCGGTCGAGCAACGTGGCGATGACGCCGCTGGAATCCACGCCGCGGATCTCGCAGATCTCGGGGACGGTGATGGGCTGTTTGTAGGCGATCACCGCCAGGGTCTCCAGCGCCGGCAGCGACAGCCGCACCGGGGACTTCAGGCCGCGCGCAAACACCCGCACCACGTCGTGATGCTCGGGCTTGGTGGACATGCGATAACCGCCCGCGACCTGGCGGATCTCCATGCCGCGGTCGCCGGTGGCGTAGTCCGTGACCAGTTCCTCGACGGTGGCGCGCAGCGTCGCTTTCATCTGCGCAGCATCAGGTTCAGCGCCGCCCTCGGCGAATTGCGCCGCGGCGCGCAGATCGCCTTTGAGCGCGGCCAGCATCTGTTCCACCGTGACCGGCTCCTCGGCCGCGTAAATGATGGCTTCGATTTGTGACTTTAAACTCATTGGCTTTTAGCTCTTGGCTCTTAGCTTAAAACCCAGAACGTGAAACTTGAAACGTGAAACTTGAAACATCATCTCCAGTCGTCGCGCACCGCCGCTTCTTGGTCGAAGACGGTGTCGAACATCGTATGCTTTTTCACCAGAATGTCGCCGAACCCGCGGTCCTGCCGCAGCAGGATGGCCTGCAGGCGCACCAGCTCGAGCAGCGCCAAGAAGGCGCAGATCAGGGCGTTCTGCGAACGCGTGTACTGCAACAGCGACCTCAGCCGCACCGGCCGTTCTTCCAGCAACAGCCGCCGGCGGATGTAGTCGATCATCTGCGCCACCGTGACCGTATCTTCATCCACCTGCAACACGGGGCGGGCCTTGGCCCGTTCCAGGATTTGCTGGAACGAGCGCACCAGGTCCACCACGTCGGCGGCGAGTTCGGGCTCGGCAGCTTGGTCGTCCTTGAACTCTTTGAGCGCCGGATTCGACCAGGTGGCTTCCTCGATCTGCTGCTTTTGCAGAAGCATCTGGGCCGCGTTACGGAATTTCTCGTGCTCCAGCAGGCGCTCGACCAGATCGGCGCGCGGGTCGTCCTGTTCCTCGGCCGGGGCCGTGGGATCGCGCGGCAGCAGCATCCGCGACTTGATCTGGATCAGCACCGCCGCCATGTAGATGAACTCGGCCGCCAGGTTGACGTCCAACTGCTGCATGCGTTCGACGTAGGCCAGGTACTGCGCCGTGATCTGCGCGATGGGGATGTCGTAGATGTTGATGTCCTGCTTGCGGATGAGGTCCAGCAGCAGGTCGAGCGGGCCGTCGTAAACCTGGCCCACGGTGATGGCAAAGGGAGAATCGTTGGCCGGCGACGAGCCGCGATTCACCGCATTGGTGACTTCCGGCATCCGGAACCTTATTTCCCCCCGCTTCCTCCGGCGCCCGGGGCAGGCGGCGAGTACTGCTGCGACATGTGCATCGCCTCGCGCACCTCGTCCATGGTGGCCTCGGCGACCGTCGCTGCCCGGGCGGAGCCTGCGTCGAGGATATCCCAGGCGAGCTTGGGATTGTCCTCATATTTTTTTCGCCGCTGCTGGATGGGGGCCAGCCGGGTGACCATGGCGTCGGCGGCCCAGCCCTTGCACTCGATGCAGCCGATACCCGCGCTGCGGCAGCCGGCGTCCACCTTGGCCAGGGTCTCCTGGTTGCTGAAGATCTTGTGCAAATCGCCGACCGGGCAGACGTCGGGGTTGCCGGGATCGCTGCGGCGGACCCGCGCGGGGTCGGTCACCATGGTCTTCAGCTTCTGCCGCACGCTCGCCTCGGGTTCGCTCAGCAGGATGGTGTTGTTGTACGACTTCGACATCTTGCGCCCGTCGGTGCCTGGGACTTTGGCGGCGGGCGTGAGCAGCGGCTGCGGTTCGGGGAAGACGGCGCGGCCGCGGCACTGGTAAAAGCCGTTGAAGCGCCGCGCGATCTCGCGCGTGAACTCGATGTGCGGCACCTGGTCTTCGCCGACCGGGACGTAGTCGGCCTTGTACATCATTATGTCGGCCGACTGCAGCACGGGATAGCCGAGAAAACCGTAGGTCCCCAGGTCTTTGTCCTTGATGTTCTCCCGCTGCTCTTTGTAGGTGGGAACGCGCTCCAGCCAGCCCAGCGGTGTGATCAGCGAGAGCAGCAAGTGCAGCTCGGCGTGCTGCGGCACGTGCGACTGGAGGAAGATGGTCGAGCGCTCCGGGTCGAGTCCCGCCGCCAGGTAGTCGAGCATGACTTCGAGCGAATTCTGCTTCACCGCCGAAGTGTCGGCGTAGTCGGTGGTCAGGGCGTGCCAGTCGGCGATGAAGAAGAAGCAGTCGTACTTGTCCTGCAGCCCGACCCAGTTGGCCAGTGCGCCCAGGTAGTTGCCCAGGTGCAGCTTGCCGGTGGAACGCATGCCGCTCAGCACGCGCGACTTCTTCTGCGCCGTCATATCAGGACCGCCAGCAGGAAATTGAAGAAGTGCAGGAAGGGCGCCATCATGACGCGCAGCACGCTTCCGCCGACCAGGAAGAACAAAATCAGTCCGATCCACCCGATGCGGTCGTAAATATTGCGCGCCGACTCGGATAGCATGTGGCGAATCACGTGGCTGCCATCCAGCGGCGGGATGGGGATCAGGTTGAAGACCGCCAGCAAAACGTTAATTTGCATCGCGGTGTAAAGCAGGATGACCAGCGGCATCAGCGGCGACTGGCTTTCCATCCCATACCGGAGGATGTTG
>JAHFUA010000135.1 GCA_023265315.1 Acidobacteriota bacterium
GCGTGCGCTCGGCGATCCACACTCCCAGCTCGAAAATTTCCCGCGTCGGCCGCGTGGGCGCCACCCACGGTCCGCCCAGGTCGCGGTCATCCTCGACGCCGCCCACGTGGATCTCGACCACCTTATCCAGCGGGAATTCACCGATAGACTCGCGCGGGTTCCGCCGCTGGTAGTGCGCCGCCAGCCACAAGTGCGGCACGTCGATGAGGAATCCGCATCCCGTCTCCTCGAAGAAGCGCCGCAGGAATTCCGCCTCGCTCATCTGCGCATACTCCACCGAGAAAAAGCCAGGGATGTTCTCCATCACCAGCGGCGCTCCCACAAAGTCCTCGAGGCGGCGCGCGTTGGCCGCAAACCGCCGCAGGAAATCCTCCGTGTACAGCGGAGGGAAGACGTAGTCCAGCGTGTACTTGCCGTCCTCCGTGTGCAGGCATTGGAAGTGTTCCGCGATCCACGGCCCGCGATAGAGCTGCTGCAGGTTGCGCGCCCGCTGCAGCGCGTGGTCGCTGAGGGGATCGGCGAGTTGTCCGAGATAATCGTGCAGCAGCAGAGGGAACTTCTCGCGAATGCGGGGAAACAGGGCATCGTCGGCCGCAGGAGGATCGGCCATCGAGAGGTGATCGACCGCATCGCCTTGCGACAGCAGCGCCTCCGCCAAGTGCGGGTTGTAGAAAGTTCCGACCGAGAGCCCTTCTGCGATGAATGGCGGCATAAGTGCGGCTCCCGCGGCAGGTGTCAGGTTCCCCGCTGCGGGAGCAAACAACGGCTGGAACCTCAGTGGCAGGTCGGCGCGAGTTCCGTCGTCTCTACCAGGTTGAAGTTGTGACAGGTTGGGGCGACCTCCGCTGTCTCCACCAGCTTGTAACCGGCATGACAGGTGGGAGCCATTTCAGCAGTTTCTACGATCTTCATCTGCGCAAGCCTCCTTGTGTGACTGCCAACCCCCTACTAGATGCAGGCCGCCTCCCAGAGTCACAGCAAAATTGCGACATTTTTTTCGATAGCGATTCGCCTGCCCCGCGCATCCATGACCCGCCCGCAGGGATGCCGGGTTCCCGGACGGACATGTACTGCTGAGCATGATCCACAACCCACGCGTGCGGGGTCCTTGGCGAAGGCAGGCCTTGATACTAGCGAACGCAACCTAGGCGTGCTACGGTAAGGAGCAACCACCACCCGCGCGGTGGAGAAGTGGGTTTTCGGGGAAATGTCCCTGGCATTCGAAGCAGCCACCAGGCTCCCGCCTGACACGGTTGCCTTCAAGATTGCGATCTCGCTTGCCGTTGGCATGCTCGTCGGCTTCGAGCGTGAATCCGCGAACAAGGACGTCGGCATCCGCACCTTCGGATTGACCGCCCTGCTGGGGTCGTTGAGCGTCCTGATCTCGCCGGCTTACGGCCTGGCTGCCATGCTGGGTGTGATCGTGCTGGTCGTGTTCCTCAATGCGCGCAGCATGATCGGCAGTGGCTCGCTGGAGATCACCACCTCCGCCGCGCTCCTGGTGACCTATGCCCTGGGCGCGCTGGTCGGACTCGGCCACACCTTTGCCCCCGTGGCCTCGGCCATTCTGATGACGCTGTTGCTCGCGTGGAAAGTGGAATTGCGAAAGTTCGCCGGCGGCGTGAGCATGGAGGAGCTGCGCGGCGCCGTGCTCTTGGGCTTGATCGGCCTGGTCATCTATCCGGTCCTGCCCAACCGGTTCATTGATCGCTGGGAGCTGGTTAATTTGCGGCAGTCCTGGGTTACGGTGGTCGTGATTGCCAGCATTGCCTTCGTCAACTACGTGCTGCTGCGCCTGTACGGCACGCGGGGATTGTACTGGACCGCGGTCCTGGGCGGGTTGGTGAACAGCCGCGCCACCGTTGCCGAACTCATGACCGTCGGCGCCAGCGCCAGGACCACGGCGGTGGTGCTGCTGGCCACCGTCGCCATGTTCATCCGCAACATCGTGCTGCTGGCGCTCTTCGCGCCCAAAGCCCTGCTCACCGCGGTGGGCCCGCTTTTCGCGATGGCATGCGTCGCCCTGTTGTTGCGCACCGGCAAACCGGATGCGGAGCCGGGCAGGGAATTGACCCTGCCCTCGCCGATCTCTTTGCGCCGCGTCCTCTCCTACGGACTGCTGTTCCTCGCCATCGAGGTGGTGGGCACGCTGGCGGAGCGGGCGTTCGGCAACGTCGGCTTTTTGGCCGCCAGCGGAATCAGTGGGATCGCCAGCAGCGCCAGCGCCACCGCGGCCGCCGCCAACCTCAGTGCCAGCACCAAGATCACGCCCGAGCTCGCGGGGACCGCGGCGGTGATCGCCTCCATGGCCAGCGCGTTGACCAATGTTCCCTTGGTCTTCAAGCGCCTTTCCCGCACACTTCTGTTCAGGATCGCCGGTTCCACGGCACTGCAGATCATCGTCGGCATTGCCGTCCTGGCGGCACAGCACTACATCTCCTTCCGCTAGGCGGTCGGCGCGCGCCCCCCGGTTCGAGGGCCTGGGCTGTTTCTGCCGGTCGTCCGCTGCTTTCAGGATCCGATGGCCTTACCGTTCCCGAATCCCCGCCCTTTGCCCACGCATCCATTTACCCGCCCCGTCCCATGGCCCCCGTCCCCAAGCCGCTCCCCATCTCGGTTCTGCTCCCGGAGCACGATATAGCGACCCAGTTCGCTGACGCCCTCGCCCGCGGGTACCTGGGCGAGCAGTTCTTCTACTGGCTGCCGCTGTCGGTCGAAGCCTGGGTCGCGCTCTGCCGCTCGCCCGAATACCGCAATGCTGACCGCGCGCTCACGCTGCTCTCCCGGGCTGCTCCCCGTCTGGCCGAGCTGTGGCCGGCGGCCGATACCCTCTGCGGCCTGGGTTGCGGCGAAGGCTCGAAGGACCGCGTCCTGCTCGGCGCATTCCCCCCTCTTCTATATATAGGTGGCGATTTCAGCCAGGGCCTGCTGGAACTGGCGCTGGCTTGCGCCGCCCCCGCCGCCCGCGCTGTCCACGGCTTCAAGCTCGATATCAGCTCCGACCAGCACCTTGAGGCATTGGCCGCGGCGGTTTGCCAATCCGGCCGCTCCGCCGTCTACGCCATGCTCGGCAACACCCTGGGCGCTTTCGATCCCGATCGTTTTCCCGCGCGCCTGCACCGGCTGATGCGTCCCGAAGACCGCGCTGTCTTCGACGGCGAAATCTTTGCCGGCGACGAGACCCTTCGCGGCTACGACCATCCCACGAACCGCCGTTTCGCCTTCGCGCCGCTCGCCTCGCTCGGCCTGACGGAATCCGATGGCGAGCTGCGCTTCGAACTGCGTCCCGGATCGAGCGGCCTGCACGAGGTGGTGAAGTATTTCGTCCCGGGGCGTGATCTGGATCTGAAGATCGCCGGCCGCGAACTGCGCCTGCGTCAGGGTGAGCCGCTGCGCATGAGCAGCTCGCTCAAGTATGACGAGCCGGCCTTCGTCGAGCGGATTGAGCGCGGCGGCTTGCGCGTCGAGTTCTCTGACAAGAGCGACGACGGGCGCTTCCTCCTCGCGGCCGCCGCGCCGGCTTAGCTTAAAAAGAATTGTCATCCCGAGCGAGCACGCGGCTTGTTTTTATCCCAGCACGCCCGTTGTTGGCGTGCTGGCCGCGCGCGAGTCGAGGGACCTGCAGTTGCTTTTTTGCGGATTAGCGAGCGCCTTTGTAAACCACTCCGCCCTTCATCACAAAATCCACGTGCTCCAGCACCGTGATGTCGGCCAGGGGATCGCCCTTCACCGCCACAATGTCCGCCAGTTTGCCCGGCTCGATGGTGCCAATCTCTTTCTGCATTCCCAGCAGCTCCGACGCGGTTGCTGTCGCCGAGCGCAGCGCCTCTGCCGGCGTCTGGCCGTACTTCACCCGCAGCCCGAACTCCACCGCCGGATTGATGTTCCAGTCGAAGCCGCCGGCATCGCTGCCGAAGGCGATCTTTACTCCGGCCTTGACGGCGCGGCGGAAGGTGTCAGCGCTGATTTTCACCATCTCCAGCCACACTGGCGCTCCCGCCTTGGCGCGCCCCTCCGCCACGTACTCCCCGACGTAGAGCGTGGGCACGAAATACGTGCCCTTCTGGATCATTAGTTTGAGATCGGCGTCGGAGATGTAATCGCCGTGCTCGATGGTGTCCACGCCCGCCTCGACCGAGTTGTGCACGCCATTCAGCGCCGTGGCGTGCGAGGCCACCTTGTGGCGCTGGCGGTGCGCCTCGTCCACCATCGCTCGTAGCTCGTCGATGGTAAAAGTCGGAATGTCATTGAGCACCGGCGGAGGCCCAATACCGGGTGGCGGGTTGGGATCGATGTAGTAGCTGCGGTCCGAGTACACCTTGATCCAGTCAGCGCCGTACATGATCTGCTCGCGCACCGCCTTGCGGCACGCGTCCGCGCCATCGCAAACTTGCACGCCGTGCGGCACCGGCACGTTGGGCGCGTAGCCCAGCAGCGGATAAGACCCCGTTACGTCCAGCGCGCGTGTCGCCACCTGCATGCGCGGCCCGGGGATCACGCCCGCGTTGATCGCTTTCTTGATGTCCACATCCGCGTAGCCTGCGCCCTCGGTTTCGACATCACGGATGGTGGTGAAGCCGTACTCCAGCACCTTGCGCGCCGATTGTGTCCCCAGGATTGTGCGGTACTCTGGCGACCACTTCAGCAATTGCCGGTCGTAATCTTCCGCGGTGATGTCGCCTTGCAGGAGCACGTGGGTGTGCGTGTCGATCAGCCCCGGCAGGCAGGTTTCTTGTGAAAGGTCGATCACCTTGGTTCCGCCCGGCATGAACTGGTCGTAAGCAGTGGGGCGCACTTCTACGATTCTTGCGTCTCTGAGAACGAGGTCGATGTTCTTCCGCGGCTCCGACCTTTCATCGATCAGCGTTCCGCAGCGAACGAGGGTATTCGCCGGCGGCTCCGGCAGATTCGCAAAATCCCCGATCTTCCGCCCCTGCGCGCCCGCCGGTGCTTGCCCGAGCGCCCTCACTACGATCGCGGACAGCAGCACAGCAAGAATCCCAACTCTTTTCATGATTGCCTCGCAACCTGAAACGTGAGACGTTTTCGGCCCGCGAGTCTACCAGATTGTTGCCCGCCCTGTGCTGATGGGCAGGTTCAAATTTGCCCTGAAAAAGATTGCCATATTTATGGCATTGCGCTACAATTCGACCCATGAAACAGGAATCTGTTCGCACGACGGTCGATATCCCCTCGCCTCTCTACCGCAAGCTCAAGCAGCAGGCTGCGGCGCAAGGCCGATCCGTCCGCCAATTGGTGGTGGCGGGTGTGAAGAGCGTCTTGCTGGAAGGCAAGCGGCCCCGCACGCGGCACGTGCGCTTGCCGCTCATCGCCTCCAAAGGCCCCAAAGTGAACCTGACCAACGAACAGATCTATGGCCACATTGAATTTCCTTGATGCCAATGTCTGGCTGGCGCTTGTGTGGGGCCGGCACGTACATTCCGAAACCGCCCGCAGATGGTTCGAGCAGGCGGCGGAAGACCAGTTCTTTTTCTGCCGCTTGACCCAACTCACCGTCTTGAGGCTGCTGACAACGGAAAAAGTCATGGGCAAGGACACCAAGACGATGTCCGAAGCCTGGAATTTGTGGGATCAACTCCAGTCCGATACCCGCATTGAGTTTCTTCCCGAACCGCAGGCGCTGGAGCAGGAGTTCCGTTCCCGCTCGCGCTTGTCGAGCCGCTCGCCTAAGGTCTGGGCGGATGCTTATCTTCTGGCCTTCTCCTCGGTCGCTGGACTCAAGCTCATCACATTCGACCGAGCTCTCAAGGTACGCGGCGTCGATGTCCGTGTTCTCCAGTCCATGAGCTAGCGCCGCAGCTCCCCTTTTCCACACTCCGCAAGATTTGCACAATTGGACGCTCTCTCGGCGCGTGCTACATTGCGCATACTGCACGATTCCATCCAGCCGAAATTTTCGGATAAACCGCCGTCCAGCCAGACTACGGCCCAAGGGCAGATCCCAGGGAGAAGTAAGCCGTGGATGACTGGAAGCTCTACCGCACCCGTTTTCTGGCCAAGGCCAGACGTCTTGATCAGCCCTGCACCCTCACGGATGCCTGTGGCCGCCAGCAGCAAGGCGGTCCCGGCGATTATCTGGTCGAAGCCCCGGACGGCTCCCATCGCATTGCACCCGCCCAGGTCTTCGAGGACATCTACGTCGAACTCGAGGCCGCCGACGAGCGCCCCATCCCGCAAGAAACGCGCGTGCTGGGACACCGAGCATTCCCTTGGGCGCGGCTGTTCCACCGCACCGGCAACCGCCCCAAGGTGTAAAATAACCATATGTACAATATCTTGTATGTCAGTCTTGACAGACACCATATACAGGTATATTGTGCCTTTCACCCGGCGCCGAGATGGTTCCCAGCAACCCCGGGGTCCCCAACGAAGCGGGTTTTGCTTCGGCGGGGTGGAAACCGGGTTTTGGTTTGGTGGGGTGATTGTGATGCTGGGGGCTGTGCGCGGTGACGCCGCCTGCTCTCCCCAAGCGTCATGGTTCCACCTGGGATAATGCAGGCGTCAGTTTCTTGCCGCGGGAGGGGACGAACATGGGAACGAACTCGGTCGGCACGGAGGTGGCTCCTGATCGTGTGATCGACGTCCAGGCGCCTCTTGCCTGGTCGCGCTGGTCGCGCTGTCAGTCGAGCTTCAGCCTGGCGCTGACGCCGCATCTCCCCGGCGTCTTCGCCCTCGCCGAAGAGATCGTTGCGCCGGACGATGCGGCGCCGGAGGCCCGCCAGCGCATGCTGGCCCTGCTCCAGGTCTCCGCCACCGACGACCTGGCGCAGGCTTTGGACCGCCTGTTCGTCCCCTCCAGCCCTTTGCGCGCGCGCCTGGAATCCGGACATTGCTTCGTCCGCTACGCTGTGGTTCCCGACCGCGCCCAGCGCGAGGCGGTTTACATCGCCCTGCTGCACTGGCTGGCGGCTTCCTCCGAGGTCGCTTGCGGCCTGGGGCACGACCCGATCGCGCCGGAGACTGCCGAGGCTTCCGCCGACGCCCAGGCGCAAGTCCGGGCTCCGGATCGCGACATCAAAGAAAGTAGTCTCGGCCCTCCCCCACCGTTTCCGGCCGGTTTTTAGCCGGAGCTAAAACCCGGATTCTGACAGCTCGCCTGTCGGAGTCCGCTTGGAGATGAAATTCCGTCAGCGCGCCTTTTGCTGGCGACTGGAGACTGAATATGGCTGACGTTACCGACAAGATCCCTGGTTTGACCACCGGCTCTGCTTCCCACACGCGCCCAACTCGCAAAGCGCCCGGCCTGACCTTCCGCCGTTTTTTCACCAAGCCCGGCGTCTCGCCCTACGACGAAGTGGAGTGGGAGAAGCGCGCGGCGCTGATCACCGACGCCGCCGGCAACGTCATCTTCGAGCAGAAGGACGTGGAGGTCCCCAAGGACTGGTCCATGACCGCCACCAACATCGTGGCCAGCAAGTATCTCCACGGCAAGATGGACACGCCCGAGCGCGAGACCGGCGTGCGCCAGCTCGTCAGCCGCGTGGCCGAGACCATCCAGGACTGGGGCCTGGCCGGCGGATACTTCCGCTCCGCCGATGACGCCGCCATCTTCCACGACGAACTCGCGCACATCCTGCTGCACCAGATGGCCGCCTTCAATTCGCCGGTGTGGTTCAACGTCGGCTGCGACCGCATGGAGCCCAACTCCGACGCCCAGAACTGGCACTGGAACCCGGAAGCGGGGCGCGTAGAGTTCGGCATGACGGGCTACCGCAACCCGCAGTGCTCGGCCTGCTTCATCAATTCGGTGAAGGATTCGCTTGACTCCATCCTTACGCTGGCCAAGACCGAGGGCATGCTGTTCAAGTGGGGATCGGGCACGGGCACGAATCTCTCGCCGCTGCGCAGCTCGACCGAAGGCCTCTCCGGCGGCGGCATCGCCTCCGGCCCGCTCAGCTTCATGAAAGGCTTTGACGCCTTTGCCGGCGTCATCAAGTCGGGCGGCAAGACCCGCCGCGCCGCTAAGATGGTCATCCTCAACATCGACCATCCCGACATCGTGGACTTCATCGACTGCAAAGCCAAAGAAGAAGCCAAGGCCTGGACCCTAGTGCAGTCCGGCTACGACGGCTCCTCGCCCGACTCCGAAGCCTACTCCTCCATCTTCTTCCAGAACGCCAACAACTCGGTGCGCGTTACGGATGAATTCATGCTGGCGGTCGAGCGCGACGGCGACTTCTCCACCCGTGCCATCCTCGGCGGCCGCGTGGTCTCGACCTACAAGGCGCGCGACCTGCTGGAGAAGATCGCCAAGGCCACCTGGCAGTGCGGCGATCCCGGCATGCAGTTCGATACCACCGTCAACCGCTGGCACACGTCGAAGAATACGGCCCGCATCAACGCCTCCAATCCCTGCTCGGAGTACATGTTCCTCGACGACTCCGCCTGCAACCTGGCCTCGCTCAACCTGATGAAGTTCGCGCCTAACGGGGCTTTCGACATCGACGCCTACCGCTACGCTGTGGACATCGTGATCACCGCCCAGGAGATCCTGGTCGATAACTCCGGCTATCCCACCGAAGCGATCGGCAAGAACTCGCACGACTACCGCCCGCTCGGCCTGGGCTACGCCAACCTGGGTGCGCTGCTCATGGC
>JAHFUA010000136.1 GCA_023265315.1 Acidobacteriota bacterium
CCGCTGACGCCGGAGACTTTTCCTGAAATGCTGCCGGCGCTGGCCGCAAGCGCCAGCGCCACCACCACTGCAAGCATGAGAGAGACACGTTTCATAAGTTCCATGACCTCCTTCAGGTCGACAATCTTGCGTACGCTAATAGACAAACTCCAAACCCGCCGTCACCGTGTTGGTTCGGAACGGTTGGGTCGGCAACCCGGTCGCAGGATCGACAGTGACCGATTGCTGCGGTCGGACCTGGTATTCGAAGGAAGCTTTGATGTTGGCGTGAATCAGGAACTGCACGCCCGGGGTGACACGGTTGCGGGTGTTCGAGAACGGCACCAGGAATGGCGGTGACACATCTGGAAAGGGGAATAGACTGGTGCCGGCGACCAAACCCGCGCCGTTAAAACGATCGGCGGACGAGTTCACAGCGTCGTAGCGCAGGATCAGCATCATCCAGGGATAGACGAGGTAATCGGCCTGCAAGAACCCGCCGCTGAAAGTCGCAGGAACTCCACGGATGAAAGCCACCGGAAGGCTCTCGGTCGGGAACGGGGTGCCCTCCGCATCGATGGGGACCAGGTTGTGATCGCGCCCATACATGAACAGCCCGTAGAGGTTGAAGACCCCGTGGTATCCGAAGTCGAAATCGCCGCCCACGCGATAGAAGGGCTCGCGCGCGGTGAGCGTCCCGGCTTCCCCGGTGAAGCGCTGCACACTGCGCCCGTAGAAGTGGTAGACGCCCAGCGTGAGATAGGTGTGGTCGCGCGGGCCTTTAGGTCCGGCCGCCTGGATGGAGTGCCGACTCTCCGCATTGCGCTCCAGATTGAAGCGGTACGAGAATCGGCTGTAGATGTCTTTGAAATTGGAGTCAGAGAAGAATCCGCCCACCGGGGAAGAGACGGCCGCGCCGGAATCGATAGGGCCGCCGGTATTCTGGTTCACCAAGGCGACCGAGTAGTGGTAGCCGCCATACTGGTGGCCGCCTGAAAACTCCACGCCCTGGCTGGCGTTGGCCAGGCCAAAAGTGTTGTTCACGTTCTGCTGGGGGAACAGTGAATTCATGGCGCCGAGGTTGGCCTGGGAGTAGATGTCCCAACCGCTGAGGTTGTAGCTGCGGGCCTGGGAGAAGGGCAGATCCAACTCGAATTGCCCGACGCGCAGGCTGAGGGCGTCCTTGGGCAGATGGAGAAAGCGGCCGAGGTTGACGAATTTGAGATAACCGTCGCCGAGCCCGCCGGCGGCGGCATCCCCACCAATGCTGAAGTCTTCGTCCACCCAGAAGGCAATGTCACTGCCGAAATTGCCCGCCGTGAAGATGCTGAACAGACCGGGCTCAAAGTCGGTGCGGGGAGTGAAACCAACTCCCGGCGGGGTGACACCGCCGCCGGTGAAGTTGCCGCGGTTCTTGCCGACGATGGTGAAGAAGTTGTTCATGCGCAGCCCGATCGGCGGCAGACCGGGGATCGAGCCCGGCCAGATGGTCTTGGGCCAGAGCTCGGACTGCGCCGGCGCGCCTAGCAGCACCGGCGGGATCTTCATCATCGACTCGTCGTCTTTGGGAAATTTGAATCCCGCATCCTTGAAGGCCTTGCCAAAATCGTTGAGCTTGGGAAAGTCGATGTGGCAGGTGCTGCACGACGTGTTGTACTGCCGGGCAAATGCCGGTATGGCATAGGCGCGCGGCGGCGCCAGCAGAACCATGACCATGGCCAGGATGGCCATGCCGCCCAAAAAGACTGTGCTCCGGTGCTTAGACATTTTCGCACTCCTCGCATGAAGTGTGGGGCCGGCTTTCAGCGGCCGGATCAGAAGCCCATTTCATTTGCCATCCGTGGGCAACCTCTCGACCCGGGAATCGCGGCCATGAGTTGGCGCCGCAGTGGAGTTGGCTCGCGACCAGTTTCCGTCACGAAAGGACGCGGCAAATCAGCAGCAAGGAGGAGAATGGATCCCAGAGGCGTTCAGATACGCGGTGCGTGCCACGAAGCAGTGATCGGCGCCGCCTACCTCGGCTTCCCATCCGCCGGCAGCGGGAGGCGGTGCGACGGCCACCGGTCGTCTGGCGCTGGCGCTATAGACAGGCGTCTGTTTTCCGCTGTCCAACGACTTGACCGCCAATTGTGAAGTGCTGGCGTCGTTCAGAAGCTCCGGTTGTGCTCGGTCGTCATCTGCGGGAATGATGGGGAACAGCAGAACGAGCACGCACATCGCGCTCGCCACCAGGGGAAGACGGCGGCTCTCCTCAGCGGAACTGCGCGGCAACAGCAGGCCCAGGGTCCCGATCGCGAGCAGGAACCAACCGACATTGAGCAGGAACTCAGCCATCCCCGGAGCCACCCTCACGCGCCGCCGCAACCGACTTGGGTGGGGCGGATGGCCCGGTATTCTGGACGAGTGGGCGGGAGCGCACAGTGCCCGCGGTCACACATCGGTGTGACCAGCATCACAAGGATTAATGCGCACCCGCTGCTGTCGCTAGGAGGTGGATTCCAAAGGCAGATAAAAACCGGTTTCCTCGGATTGTGGCTTGCGTAGGGAGGTTTTACAGTCCTCAAGTCGTCCAACCCCGAGGCCCCCTGGGCGATTTCCCGCGTTTGGCCGCCTTCGAATCCCTCTCCCTCCGCCAGAACATGGTCCGCGCTTCCAGGCCTGTACCGCGCCGGAAGTCGCGGTTCCGTTAGAATACTTCGCGTTTCGAAGGACCAACCACCGATGGGGAGTGAGCAATCAAACGGCGGTGGCGCGGGGCGGCGACCCGTGTACGTCACGCTGGCGGGGCTGCCGTTGCGGATCGAGCTGGAATGGCCGTTCCGGCGCTCGGGCGCGGGCGCGGACTTCTATGTTCTGCACGGAGACCTACACCTGGAATCCGGCGAGGGGCTGCACTGCCTGGTGGCGCTGCAGATGACGTTGACGGTCAAAGAAGTGCTGCCCTCGCTCGAGCCCGCGGATGTGGAAGCGCCGGCGATCAATATCTTAAGGAAAGAGATCGACCGCAAGCAGCTTGAGTTCCTGAAGTCGCCGAAGCGGGTGCCGGTGCCGTTTTCAGCGCGGCAGTACAGCTTCAAGCGCCGGCAGTGGGACTTCGCCAAGGCCAGCGAGGAGCAGGTGGCGGAGCTGGTGCGGCGCAAGGTGTACTGGAACAGCAAGCTGGGCGCCGCGCGGGTGTGGATCGCCGACCCCACCGACGCGCAGTACGTGAGCAGCCCGGCGTCGCGCCTGCTGGAGGCGGCGTCGCGCCTGCCAAGGTGGTTGTGCCTGGAGGGCGAGTACGCCACGGCCACGCCCGACCTGCTGGCTGAGGGGGCCACGATTGAGGCCGATATGCGGGCCGCCTTGGACGCGCTGGAGAAGAAGCATGCATTTGAGAGAGGGTAGGGAGGGAGTAGGATGAAATCTATGCGCCGTCAACTACTGTTCGTCACTCTTCTGGTTGCTGTCGGTGTCGCCACCGGTCAGAAGCCAGCCGGCAGCGACAAACAGCTTCCCTACACCTCCGCTGAATCGGGTGCGGAGATGTACCGGGAGTATTGCGCCAGTTGTCATGGCGAAGACGGCAAGGGCGACGGCCCCGCCGCCGGAGCGCTCAAGGCCCGGCTTCCCGACCTCGCCACCGTGGCCAAGCGCAAGGGCGGAAAATTCCCCGCTGGGGACTTGTATCAGGTCATCAAGTGGGGAGGCGGGATTATGGGGCACGGCTCGAAAGAGATGCCGGTGTGGGGAAGGGCGTTCCTGCCAGCGAGCGGCCGCAATGAGCAGCAGGTCGATCAGCAGATCAAGAACCTGATCCGTTACCTCGAGTCCATCCAGGCGAAGTGAGCGGCGGTTCGATTCGCCACGATCACGCCTCAGTCTGCGGTGGAGAGCGAAGACGCCTGTTGCCACCGCATCAAGCCAACACCGCGCTTGACGGGGACCCAGGCTGGCGTCGCCGGGCCTGGATCTCAATGTAGACGTTGACCAGCGACACGGCCGCCGGCGTGACACCCGGGATATGGCTGGCCTGAGCGATGGTGCGGGGGCGGACGCGCTGGAGCTTCTCCTTCATCTCGCGGGAGAGGCCGCTGACGGAGGCGTAGTCGAACCACTCCGGGATGGTGCGCTGCTCGGCCTTCTTCAGGCGCTCGATGGCGCGCTCCTGCTGCTGCAGATAGCCGGCGTATTTGATTTCGGTCTCGACGGACTTGAGCTCATTGCGAACGGCGGAACTTAATATCGCAGGGGCTGAAGCCCCTGCATCATTCGTCCCGGCATCGGCACGGCTAAAGCCGTGCCCTCCCACCTGTCCTCCCAAGTCGAAGAACTGCGGCATAGTTTCACGAAGCACCGGCACGAAGTCTTCTATCGTGACTTCGGGGCGCTTCAGAAGCTGCGCGTAGGTCGAGCCGTTGGCGTTGCCGATCTTCCCGGCCAGCGCGGCGGGCAGTCCGTCCACCCGGGTGTTCTCCAGGTACTCCTTCAATGCCTGCATGCGCTGTTGTTTGGCGAGGTGGTCGGCCCAGGCCTGGTCGCTAATGAGCCCGACGCGGCGGCCATGAGGCGTGAGGCGGCGGTCGGCGTTGTCGATGCGCAGGTGCAGGCGGAACTCGGCCCGCGAGGTAAACATGCGGTAGGGCTCGAGGGTGCCCTTGGAGATGAGGTCGTCGATGAGGATGGCGGTGTAGGCCTCGGTGCGGTCGAGCACCAGCGGCGGCTCCTGTTTCACCTTGAGCGCGGCGTTGATGCCGGCCATGATGCCCTGGCACGCGGCCTCTTCGTAGCCGGAAGTGCCGTTGATCTGTCCGGCAAGAAACAAGCCTTCGATCTTCTTGGTTTCCAGCGTGCGCTCGAGTTCGGTGGGGTCGATGGAGTCGTACTCGATGGCGTAGCCGGGCCGCAGCATCTCCGCCTTTTCCAGGCCGGGAATGGATGCGACAATGGCGAGCTGCACGTCAATGGGCAGCGAGGTGGACATGCCGTTGAGGTAGGTCTCGTAGGTGTTCAGGCCCTCGGGCTCGAGGAAAAGCTGGTGCTTCTCGTGGTGGGGAAACTTGACGATCTTGTCCTCGATCGAAGGGCAATATCGCGGCCCGATGGACTTGATCTGGCCAGAGTACATGGGCGAGCGGTGGACGTTCTCGCGGATGATGCGGTGGGTCTCGGGCGTGGTGAAGGCGATGTGGCACGGCACCTGGCCGTCGGCGTGGGTGACGCGCCGGGTGCGGAAGCTGAAGGGCGTAGGATCGGCGTCGCCGGGCTGCGGCTCGAAGCGCGACCAGTCAATGGTGCGAGCATCGAGGCGCGGCGGCGTGCCCGTCTTGAGGCGGCATCCGCGCAGGCCCAGGCGCTTGAGCGCTTCCCCCAGCAGGACCGAAGGCGGCTCGCCGGAGCGACCGGCGGGATAGGTCTGCTCGCCGCAGTGGATTAGTCCGTTGAGAAACGTTCCGGTGGTGATGACCACGGCTTCGGCGCGCACGGTGCGTCCGTCGCGCAGGAGGATGCCACGCGCGCGCTTGCGCGAGTCGCCAGTCGCCAGTTGCCGGTCGCCAGACACATCAGGGCCTAGTTGATCCACGTCGGCCGACGACCGACGACCGAAGGCCGACGACTCCTCGATGATCAGGTCCGCCACTTCCGCCTGCTTGATCCGCAGATTGGGCTGCGACTCCAGCACCCGGCGCATGTGGATCTTGTACTGCTGCTTGTCGCACTGGGCGCGCGGCGACCACACGGCCGGCCCGCGCGAGGTGTTGAGCAGGCGGAACTGGATGCCGACGTGGTCGGTGACTTCGCCCTGGATGCCGCCCAGGGCGTCCACTTCGCGGACCAGGTGTCCCTTGGCGATGCCGCCCACCGCGGGATTGCAGGACATCTGCGCGATCAGGTCGAGGTTCAGGGTGTAGAGAGCGGTGCGCAGGCCCATGCGCGCCGCGGCCATGGCGGCTTCGCAGCCAGCATGCCCGGCGCCGATGACGACTACATCGTAGCTCTCGCTAAACTGCATATATCAAGACTCTGCCTGCTCGGCTGGGTCCTTCGCTTCGCTCAGGATTTCGGCAGCGGGCTCCCGCTTGCACCCCATCACGCCAAAACCGGGCGCGATGGGGAGCCCGCTACGCTCACGCCCGCTAAGCGCCTCAACCTCGCAGCCGGCATGTCCGGAGCCGATGACGACAACATCGTATTGCTCGGAGAAAGTCAGCACTCAGCAGTCAGCACTCAGCGATCAGCTCTGGACTTGATGTCCACGCCCACATCTACGTTTCCCATTGTAACAACTGTAGAGGAGTCGTCGGCCGACGAGGATCACGCAGGCCCTGATGTGTCTGGCGACCGGCAACTGGCGACTCGCGCCAGCGCACCGTCAACCATGTCCCCGGTCTGTACCGATCTATGACCTAGCGAGCATCTGCGAGTTGTCCGGGATCGCTGGTTTCCCGTATAGTCTTTTCCGGCCTAAATCTCTTGTGGGGAGAGTATCCATGGAGCAGAGAGACTTCTGGCGCGAGTTCGAGTCGCGGGTGGCGCCGTATGACCTGCTGTGCCACCCGTTCTACCAGGCGTGGTCGCAAGGGAAGCTCACCGGGGAAGACCTGCGCGAGTATGCGGCTGAGTACTACCACCATGTGGCGGCGTTTCCGGGATATCTGGAGGCCTTCGCGTCGCGCCTGCCGGAAGGGGAGCTGCGCGCGGCGGTGATGGGCAACTTCGCGGACGAAATGGGCCTGGATTCGCCGGCGGCGCGTCCGCATGACGTGCTGTGGCTGGAGTTCGCCGAAGGCATGGGAGCGACGGCGCCGGAGGTGCGAACACGCCAGCCCATCGCCGAGGTGCGCGAGCTGATCGCGACCTTCCGCGAGGTGGCGGGCACTGGGTCGGCGGCGGTAGCGCTGGCGATGTTCTACGCCTACGAGTCGCAGGTACCGCGCGTGGCTCAGGAAAAGGAGCACGGACTGCGCCAGTGGTACGGAGCCGGCGACCGGACCTGCGCTTACTTCACGCTGCATCGTACGGCCGACGTTGGGCACTCGCAGGTGTGGCGCGAGCAATTGAACCGTTTTCTGGCCGAAGATCCGAAGCGCGCCCCCGAAGCGCTGGAGGCGGGAGGCCAGGCGGCGCGGGCGCTGTGGCGCGCCTTGGATGGGATCGAACAACAGAGGCAGCAGCGGGCAGGAAGCGGGAGCAAGGCAAAAACTGCGAACTGCGCGTAGGAGGACCGCACATGGCGAAGCCCGCGCTGATCGGGACCAAGGGCTCGTTCGAGCAGACCGTCGAGTTCCAGCACACGCTCACCTATTACGACCACCGGCTGCCGCCAGTGCTTTCCACCCCGGACATGATCCGGTTCATGGAGACGGCCGGGTTCCTGGCGCTGCAGCCCTATTGTGAAGGCGACGAGATCACCGTCGGCACGGCCATCAGCATCGAGCACCGCGCCCCCACCGGCGTCGGGGGGCGGGTGAAGGCGGAAGCGGAGTTGGAGTCGTTCGACGGCCGGTTTTACGTGTTGCGGGTGCGCGCCAACGATGACGCGCAGGAGATCGGGCGAGGGACGGTGACGCGGGCCGTGGTCAGCGTGGGGAAGTTCATGGCAAGAATGCAAAGCAAGTAGCTAACCAGCCGAGACTCACGTGCTGACGGGCGCCCCCGCCCGTTAGTACGCCAGGTAGGGTCCGGTGCCGCCGGGGGTGCTCTGGCCTTCGATGGCGGTGAACACCGTCCGCCCCAAGAAGAAGGGCAGGCCCCAATCGAAGCTGCCCGGATTGGGGCCGGCCAGATTGTTGAAGGCGCTATTGCCGGTAGAGAAGAGCGTCTGCGCGTTGGCCACGCTGAAATTCACCACGGTGCTGGCGGCGTTGGCTCCACGGTTGGTTGCGGCAAGATTCTGGGTCGCACTGGGGCAGTAAAACCCCGAGTTCCCGCCCGGGCAAGCCGGGATTCCGGTGGTGGCGGAGTCCAAAAAGAAGATCCCATTCGAGCCGCTGTCCATGAAGCTACCGGAATAGGTTGTGGCGCCGAGTGTAGTAGAGAAAGTTCCGTTCGCAGCCAGGGTAAGGACGGTGGCGCTTCCCAGGGCGTTGTTCGCCTGCGTGCCAATGCCAAAGATGATAGACCCAGAAGCGCTCGGGGCGCCGCTGGCGGGGATTTGCGGCAACTGGATCACGACTCCGTTGTTGTCGCCGGAAAACATCCACACCGGGTTCTGCAGCTGCTGGGCGAGGGTGGCGCCGGTCTCAATGCAAGTCGAAGATGAAGAACATGCGAAATAAAAACCGGGGCCAGTGTTGACACAAGCCGGGCCGCAGTCCTGGCGGAAGTTCCCCATGCCCAGGATGCCGTTGGCGAGCAAGGTAGCCAGCGTATTCTCGGGCGTCCCGGTATTGGAGCAGGCGGTGGGAATGGTGAAGGTCGTGGGATCAATGATCTGGATGGGAACGTTGCTGGCGCTCTCGCCTGCCAGTTTGACGTCGGCCAGCTTCACCGGTCCCCAGGTGAAGCCATCGGCAAACTGGGCGCACTCCACCAGGGGATTGCCGCTCGTGGCATTCTGAGCGGGCAGCGTGAGCTGAATGACGGTGTTCAGGATGCGCAGGCCGCTGGAGCCGGTATCAACCAGCACATCAGGGATGGTCTGGCAACTGAG
>JAHFUA010000178.1 GCA_023265315.1 Acidobacteriota bacterium
ACCGCATGTCGCGAACTTTGCACCCAGATTTTGTGGCAATCCTGGGCCTTGTCCTCCCGCTCATTCCAATCATCATCCTCTTCGTGCTGGCCGGAATCGCAATTCACTTGATCCTTCACGACCTGATGCTGCCTCACATCGCGCTTGAAAATGCCTCCGCAACCGAAGCGTGGCGGCAGGCGCGAGTGCGCATCGCGGCAGAGAAGGGCGGTTTCCTGCTCTATGCCTTCCTTCGCATCATTCTGCCTCTTGCCGCAATGATCGGCTCGATGATCGTGCTGGCGATCCCGGTGATATTGGCCGTAATAGTCCTTGCCGTGCCTATTGCCGGATTGGCCGCCCTGATTGCCGGCGCAACCGGAGTCAGCAAAGTGCTGTTCATCCTGCTGCTATCGATCATCGCGCTTGTCGGCGTCGCGATCGTGGTTCTTCTCGGTCTCTGCATCACGGGGCCCATCGGCATCGCCGTTCGCAATTACGCACTGCTGTTTTACGGCGGACGCTACAAAGTGCTCGGCGACCTACTGTCTCCGCCGTCACCACCCCTGATCCAGACGCCATCCGGATCCGTTTAGCGCCTGATCCCTTAAGCATCTTGATGCGGACCACGCCTGAAGCCACCAGGCAGCATCGAATATTGCGCGCAGGAACCTTTTGCGCGCTCGCAGTGTCCAACTGAGCAGGGATGCGGCAGAGTGTACCCTTGAAGTTGGGGCTTTTTCTCGATCAGTCCCCCTTTGGATACGGAGCAGGTTAATGCGTTGGATTGCAAAGATGGTTTGCTCGGCCGCAGTTGCGGGGAGCGCGGTTCTTTCAGTGGCACAGGCTGTGCCGCCTAAAACGGCCGCATCCGGCAACGTCGCCAGTAAACCTGGGGCAAATGAAGTCGTTACAAAAGTGACGTTGCCGCCCTCGCCGAAGGCCCTGCTCCCCGACGCATTGGATGGATGGATTGCCAGTGGACCCTCCAAGGTACTGGCAGATGCTGCTGCGGCCGATCCGGCCAACGCTGCTGCGCTCAAGGAATACGAATTCACGGGCGGCGCCGTAAGCGACTACAAACGCGACGGCGAAACACTTACAGTACACGCGCTGCGCTTTCAGGATGCGAGCGGCGCCTACGGTGCGTATTCCTTTTACCGCCAGAACGGATGGCCAAAAGCAGACATCGGCACCGGCGCTGCTTCAAACCACAATCGCGTGCTTTTCTGGAAGGGCGATGTCGTGGTCGATGCCACATTTTCGAAGATGGAGCCATTGGCTGCATCGGAGATGCGCGAGCTGGCCGCTCGCATTCCCACGCCGTCTGGAAACAGATCGATGATGCCTCCGATCCTGGCGAACCTGCCGCAACACTGGCTCGATCCGCAGACGACGCATTATGCGGAAGGACCGGCGGGATACGCAGGCGGTGGAGGCGTTTTACCACCGGAACTGGTGGGCTTCGATCGTGGTGCTGAGGCTGCAACCGCCAGCTACTCTCTGTCGTCAGGCCCTGCAACCCTCACGGTCATCGATTACCCCACGCCGCAGATGGCGGAAGCGATGGAGACGAAGATCCGTGACTACATCAAGGCCGGCAACGGTGCGCAGCCTCAGTGGACGAAGGCTTTGAAAGACTCCGATGTTGCTTCGCTGGAAGTGCGCCGCAGCGGGCCGCTCGTCATCCTGGTGAGTGGTGACGCCATTCCCGACGAGAGTCACCGCCTCATCGAGACGGTTCACTTTCAGGCTGATCTGGTCGCAATCCCGCAACCGACCTCGTCAGAAATCAACAAGACTGCCCAACTGCTGATGGGCATCGCGGGAATCGTGATTGTAGGTGGCAGCGCAGCCATCCTGCTGGGGTTCTTCCTGGGCGGCGGCAGAGCGCTCTACCGTATCGCCAGGGGCAAGCCGGCCTCCTCGATGTACGACGAGGATTTCATCAGTATCAACCTGCGGGAGAAATGGGACGAGAAGCTCAGCCCCGCGAAGAGCCCGAACCCGAAGGGTTAACCCCGGCACAAGCCTGTGGAAAAACGGTCATAAACCCTAAGAAACACCCCTAAATATCGGAAACCGAGGGGCTTTCAAAGGCGAACATACGTCGAAGACTTGCGCGCCCTCGCCTGTGCATCGCCCGTTGTAACTTAATGAAAATAAAAGTTTTATTTCGGGAAAGTTTTCTGCTTGACACTCCCTCCCCCCGCTCCTACTATGCAGCCAGAAAGTTCTGATGGTTTTGCCTCCGTTGGAACTATTCTCCCTGAGGGAAGAGCTGCCCTGTTGCCGGGCGGCTCTTTCCGTTT
>JAHFUA010000027.1 GCA_023265315.1 Acidobacteriota bacterium
CGAAGATCTCGTGGCCTACAACCTCTACCTCCAGGGTCGCTGCCAGATGTACAGGCAAACGCCCGATGGCTTCGCCAAGGCAAGACAGTGCTTCGAGGAGGCCGTCGCACGCGACCCGCAGTTCGCGCTCGCTTATGATGGCCTGGGTGAGCTCTATTGGTGGATAGGGTTTTTCGGGTTCGCTCCGCCCAAAGACGCCTTCTCCGCAGGGCTGTGGGCCGCGCTGCGGGCGGTCGAAATTGATAACACGCTGGCCGAAACCCACGCTCTGCTCGGCCAGTTTCGCAAAGAACTCGACTACAACTGGCCGGAGGTCCACCGGGAAATGGCCCGGGCGCTGGAGCTGAACCCGGCGTCTCCCGTCGTCCGGTTTCGGTATGCGAACAGCGGGCTGATGCCCCAGGGCCGCATCGAGGAAGCCGTCGCCGAACTGGAACGTGTACTTGAGTCGGACCCCCTGGATGTTTACGCGCGGTGTTGGCTGGCGGTGATGCTGTGGCTCGGACGCCAGTACAAACGAGGGATAGAGGAAGCCCGGCTTTTCATGGAACTTGATGCGGGCTCCTATATCGCACACTTTACGATCGCGCTCCTTTACCGGGACGCGGGAATGTTCCAGGAAGCAATTGCTGCCCAGCGCCGGGCAGTCGAGCTTTCCGGCGGTGCGCCCCAAATGCTGGGATGGCTTGGCCTCGCGCTGGCACAAAGCGGGAACACCGCCGAGGCGCGCATGGTCCTTGAGCGTCTTAATGCGATTGCCACCCAAGCCTACGTGGCGCCCACAAGCTTCGCCTGGATCTACCTTGGCCTCGGAGAAATAGACGACGCCTTCGTCTGGATGGATCGGGCGATTGATGCATGCGACCCCATGATCGTGCCGATCAAGACCTACCCCTTCCTGGATCCACTCCGCGCCGACCCGCGCTTCGCTGGGCTGCTACGCAAGATGAACTTGGAACCCTGAGCCGCCTGAACCATCCCGCCAAGGCCCGGGATTTGCGTCGTTCGTGGCCTGAACTGGAGGTAGGATGCGTCACTTCGTCGGCTGCTTGCTCGTTCTGCTGGCGTGCTCGACTGGGTTCGCACAGCAGCAGTACGTTAGCCGTTATCATGTATTTACTGGGTTTTCATACTTCCCGACTCCAAACCTGAACCTCTACCAGCGCGGTTTCAACGTTACGGCAGGAGTAAATGTCAGGCGATGGCTGGCGCTCGGTGGTGACTTCAGCGTGTTCACGGGTGGAAGCTCGCTGATGCCCGGGCAATTGTCGCCGTCAGAACAGGCCAGGCTGGCGCCACTCCTAGTGTTGCTACCACCGGGGTACGTCGTCAACATCCCGTATAGCGTCAATACATACACGTACGCCGCAGGGCCCCAGTTCAACTATCGCAGGCTCAAGCGCGTGAGCTTCTTTATTCGCCCCGCCCTGGGCCTGATTCATCAAAGCGTGCGAGCCCAGCCCCGCGATGTCATCGAAACCAGCATCGTTGCCGCGGTACTGCCGAACGGAGCGAGCGACACGGTTGTCTTTTACGGGGCAGGAGGAGGCTTTGAGATCAACGCCAGTCAGCACTTTGGGTTGCGCGTCGCCGCGGATTTCGTTCACATGGGACTGTTTGAAGGTTTTCTCAGAGATCCCCAGAACTCTGTCCGGCTGTCGGTCGGGCCGACGTTTAGGTTTGGTCGTAATATCCAGTAAATCGTAGCGGCGAGGCTTGACCGAGCGCGGCAGCACACTCCTTCTCCCAGCGATCGGGATTTTCAGCCGCGTAGATGGCTTCTTAGTACCTTAACTGGGCCAGGATCAGGCGTTTGATCTTCGCGCCCAGCGCAGCGCGTGTGTGGTCGCTCTGGAAATGCCCGTACTGCTGCGCGGGGTCAGGCACGTGCCAGGTGTCGGGAGACCAGGTGTCCATGCCCGCGATCTCGACCGTCGGCAGCATCGGGCGCCGCCCCGACAAGCTCCACTTCATGGTTACGGGACTGAAGTCTTCCTCAGCCGGCGGCGCGCTGGTTTGCAGCAAGCGACGCTCGGGGAAGATCACCCGCGAGCGCGGATAATCCTCGTACCACCAGCGGCGGCTGCTACCGGAAATGGTTCGTGCGCTGGCGAAACTGGCGCGCGACGCCGGGCTCCAACGCTCCATGGCGGCGGAAGCCGCTCGTGGCGTGGCCCCGAGCGCATGCAGGCGCGGGGCTTCCTGCGCGAACGCGCTTGCGGCGAACAGCAGCGCGGCGGCGAACAGCTTGCGGTGGCTCGGCCAAACCTGCATGGCCCCGATGGTATCGCGGCCTCGCCCAGGACGAAGATTCCCGGCGTCGGGTGTACTCCCGTTCCTGTACTGGCGGCGCGCAAGCTACTGCTGTCCAGCAACTTGCGCGGTGCTTTGTCCTGAACCCGCCCCGGGCCTGTACCTCTGTAATGTACTCCGGCGGCTACTGCCAGCGAATTCTCCGCGCTTTTCCGCGCCGGCTTGGGCACAATGAGGGCGCGCCTCCGAGCCTATGCACCTGCTTCTGCTTTCTCACGATGTGGAGACCGTCACCGCGTTCCGCCGCAGCAGCAGCGAAATGGGCATCCACCTGTATCTTTGCGAAGAAGCCCGTGAGGCGCGTAGCGCGCTGCGGGAGTACCGCTACGATGCGGTGGTGATCGACTGCGACGACACCCACGCCGGCCGCGCCGTGCTCAAGAGCGTGCGCCAGGGGCGCGCCAACCGCGGCGCCGTGGTGCTCGCCATCCTCAACGGAGACACCCACGGCGCCGATGCCGTGGATATGGGCGCCAACCTGGTGCTCAACAAGCCCATCTCCTGCGACTGTGTGCGCCAGGAGCTTCGCCGGGTGCGCGCTTTGATCGGCAATGACGAGCGCCAGTTCCCGCGCCATCCCGCCGAAGGCGCCGCCTACGTCAGCTTCGGACGGACCATCGATCGTCGTGCCGACATCGTCAATCTCGCCCTGGGCGGAATGGGACTCCACTTGCGCGACCCCATCGAGGAGGACGAAATTCTCCGCTTGCGCTTTCAGTTGCCCGGGACCACGACGGTGATTCAGGCGCAAGGCGAGATCGCCTGGGCCGATCCTCAGGGCGGCATCGGCATCCGTTTCGTCGGCCTTTCCGGCAACTCGCGCGTTGAATTGGAAAAGTGGATTCAGGCCCGCGCCCGCTCCGCCATCAACTGAGAGATTTCACCTGGCTGGCTGCGCCGGGCATCCCAGGGCACGGGACCAGCAGCACCGTGCACGGGCTATAGCGCATGACGCGCTCCGTGGTCCGGCCCAAAGTGGTGAATTCCAGGAACCGGCGGTGCTCGGCGCCCAGCACCACCAGGTCGGCTTCCCGGGCCCGCGAACGTACCACGATCCGCTCTGCGGCATCGCCCTCCAGCACGGTCTCGGAGAGCTCGCACATCCGCCGCAGGCCATCGGGAATCCAGGTATGAAGTCGCTCCTCCGCCAGGTTGCGGGCCACGCCGGCTTCTTCCAACGCCAGCATCAACTCCAGCTTGCCTCCGAGCACCGCCGCCAGGATGCCGGCGATCTGCGCGCATTCGCGGGCGGAGTCGCTGAGGTTCACCGGGCAAAGGATCCGCCTGAGGCGGCCCTCGGACGGTTCCGCTCCCTTGACGATCAGCATGGGACAGCGCGCCATGCGGGTCACGTTCTCCGCTACCGAGCCCAGCAGCACGCGCGCCATGCCGTCGTGCCCGTGGCTGCCCAGCACGATCAGGTCGGGCGTGTACCGCTCCAGCCGTTCCATTACCACCTGCACCGGATGCCCTTCCTCCACCACGATGTGGTTGGGCACGCGCGTTCCCAAGACCTCCTGCGCCAGCCTGCCGACCGCTCCGTGCAGCTCGGTTCGGGTCAATTGCAGTTGGACCTGCTCCTGGCCCTCGATCAGGAACTGCGGCGGCTCGGCCGCATGCACGATCTCCACCCGCGACGCGAACGCCTGCGCCATCAATCGCGCCCAGCAAAGCACCAGCCGGGAGGCCGGGCTCAGGTCCACCAGGCAAACGATCTGTTGTGGTTTGAATCCGGGCATTGTCTTCGTCTTCCAGCCCCTATGCTACGACACCCGTCCATCCCTGGCTGTGACCCGCGACACGCTTTCCCTATACGCAGTCTGGTAGATCGCTGTTGTCTGCAACCGCTCTATGCCGGTGCACCTGAAACCTTGCACATCGCCCGCCGGCGGTCTATGATGCGCGCCGCAGTCCTGGTGCAGCCCAGTCTTCCACGCCCGGGAACCACGCCTGGCGGCTGCGCACATCCATCTTCAGGAGGAAGGGCATGAGGAACTCTTCAGGTTCATTCATAGGCAGGCGGAAACCGGCTGTGGCCACGGTTCTGCTGTCCTTGGCGGCTGGCGGCCTGGTGCTGGCAGGTTGCGCTAAGAAGAGCGCGGAAAGCGAAGCCATCAAGATCGGCGTGGTGCTGCCCATCACCGGACGCGAAGGCAAGCCCGGCCAATACCAGAAGGAAGGCATCGAGCTGGCCATCAAGCAGATCAACGATGGCGGCGGTGTGCAGGTCGGCACCCGCAAGCTGCCGCTCAAAGAAGTCTTCTACGATGACGGCTCCGACTCCGCCAAGTCGGCGCAACTGGTGGAGCGCACCATGAGTTCCGACGGCGTTACCGCGGTAGTCGGCGGCTACTCCACCGCCTTGGGCGAGGCCGAATCGGTCATGCCCGACCGCTACCAGACCCCCTGGATCACCCCCGGCGCCGCCGCCTCCAGCATCTTTGCCCACGGCTACCAGTACGCCTTCGGCACCCTGACGCCCGTCAACCTGCTGGGCTACACCACCGCCGAATTCCTCGGCACGCTCGTCGACCAGGGCAAGCTGAAGAAAGGTCTGAAGATCGCCATGGCCCTCGAGAACACGGACCACGGCGTGGACTACGGCCACGGCATCGAGCAGTGGATCAGCCAGCATCCCGGCTATTTCAAGGTGGTGTTCAGCGAGAAATTCGATCTCGGCGGCACCGATTTCTCCGGTCTGTTGCAGAAGGTGAAGCAGGCCAAGGCGGACATCTTCCTCTCCGACGCCCACCTGCAGGACTATATAACCATGCAGCGGCAGTACATTCAGAGCGGCATGAAGCACCAGATGATCAGCTACGGGGCCCGCGGCCCGGAAGCCGACGCCCGCAAGGCTCTGGGTGAGGGCGTGGACTACATCTTCGCCGGCATCTGGTGGTCGGACAAGCTGCCCTATCCTCAGGTGAAGAAGTTCGCCGCCGACTACCAGGCCTTCACCGGGCGCAAGGTCGACTCCTGGTACGCGGCCACCGCGTATGACTCGGTGCGCGCGCTGGCCACCGCCATCCAGGCGGCAGGCAGCCTGGACAAGACCGCCATCCGCGACCAACTTCGCAAGCTCGATATGAAGGACTCGCTGGTGCCCGGCCAGGTGCTCAAATTCGGGCCCAACGGGCAGGTGAACTACCCCTTCGTGATCGTGCAGAACAAGCCCGAAGCTAAGGTGGATATCGTCTATCCGAAAGACGCCGCCACGGGTGAGGTCATCGCACCCATCCCCGCGGGCAAGAAGTAGCATAGGCAGGAAGCAGGAGGCAGGAAGCGGGAGGCAGGACGAAGTAAGCAGGAAACGTGCTTTTCCTGCGTCCTGCTTCCTGCCGCCTGCTACCTAATTCTTCATGACCTTCGTTGACTTCCTCAATCTTCTCATTGCCGCTCTCCTGCTGGCTGGCATCTACGCCGTGATGTCGGTGGGCATGACCGTCATTTACGGCGTGATGAAGATCGTCAACCTGGCTCACGCCGGCTTCATGATGATGGGCGCCTACTTCGCTTACGAGCTTTACCAGCGCCTGCATCTCGACCCCATCCTGGCCGCGCTGCTGGCGTTTCCCTTTTTCTTTCTGGTGGGGGTCGCGGTGCACTGGCTGCTGGTACGCTGGCTGCCCCACTCCGACCGGCCCACGCTGCAATCGCTCTTGCTCATGTTCGGGCTGTGGCTGGTGCTGCAGAACATCGGCTATCTCATCTGGGGGAACACCGACCGCTCCATTCTCAGCCCGCGCACTTTGGCCCTCGTCCACCTGGGGCCGATCATCATCTCCTCGTTGCGGCTGGTGGTATTCGTGGCCGCGGCGGGCTGCATGGCGGTGCTGGAGATCGCGCTCAGCCGCACCTGGTTCGGCCGCTCGGTGCGGGCGCTCATCCAGAACCGCTACGCGGGACGGATCGTCGGCGTGGACGACGAGAAGACCGCGCGCCTCACCTTCGGCATGGGCATCGCCTTCGCCGGCGTCGCCGGGGCTCTGCTCGCCACTCTTTATTCTTTCGACCCGGACTTCGGGCGTCCCTTCCTGCTGCGCGCCTTCGTGATCATCGTGCTGGGGGGCCTGGAATCGGTTTCTGGCGTGGCGCTGGGTGCGCTGATCCTCGCCCTGGTCGAGACCTTCAGCATTCTTTTCGTTCCCGCCAGTTACCAGCCAGCGATCTCGTTTGCCCTGCTGGTGGTCGTCCTGGTGGTGCTGCCCGGCGGCATCGCCGGCCTGTGGGCGAAGAGGCGCCGGCTGGCATGACCACTGCCGTCTTCGCCCCATCCCGCCTGGAGGCGCGCGCCCGGCTTGTCCTTCCCGGGCTGCTGCTGGTGGTGCTGGCCTTGTTGCCGACCGCCGGCCTCACTCCCAACCTCATCCGCCTGCTGTTCATCACCTTCGTTTGGGTGACCGCCAGCCTGGGCTGGAATCTGCTCGGCGGCTTCACCGGCCAGGTCTCATTCGGTTTCGCCGTGTTCTACGGACTCGGCGCCTACACCGCCGCGCTGATGATCGATCGCGGCGTCAATCCCTATCTTTCTTTCCTGGGGGCGGCTCTTATCCCGGCGCTGGCCTCGTTCTTCATCGGCTTGCCGACCTTCCGCCTACGCGGCCCCTATTTCGCCATCGCCACCATCGGCGTCAGCGAGGCCACGCGCGTCATCATGAACAACCTGGCCATCACCGGCGGGGCCAGCGGCTTCCGCATCGTGGAGCACCGGCCGTTCCGCCAGGTCGACCACTACTACACCGCGCTGGCGATGGCGGCGCTGGCGGTGGCGGTGTCCTTTCTTATCCAGCACAGCAAGTTCGGGATGGGGTTGCGGGCCATCAAGCAGGACGAGGAGGCCGCCGCCGATCTCGGCGTCAACCCCTACGCGTACAAGCTGGCGATCCACGCCGTGGCCGCCGCCCTCACCGGCATGGCCGGCGGCGTGTTCGCGCGCTATGCCGCCTTCATCTATCCCCAGGGGGTGTTCTCCTTCCAGACCAGCGTTTACATCCTGCTGATGCCGGTGATCGGCGGCATCGGCACCGTCTGGGGCGCGGTCCTGGGCGGAGTGGTCTTTGGCATGGTGGAGGAGCAACTGGTCGCCAACTTCCCCCAAATCCATCTATTGCTGTATGGCTCCCTGCTGATCCTGATAATCTTGGCCGAACCGGACGGCCTCGCCGGCCTGCTGGGCAAGCTCTTCCGGCGATTGCGGACGCCTAGGTAGAAAAAATGGCGACGCCTATTCTGGAAGTCGAGAAGCTGACGAAGTACTTCGGCGGGCTAGCCGCGGTTAAAGACGTCAGCTTTGCCGTACCCGAGCAGCATATCTACGGCTTCATCGGCCCCAACGGCGCCGGCAAGACCACGCTGTTCAACATGATCGCCGGGGCGCTCGAGCCCTCGGCGGGACACATCCGCTCCCGCGGCAAGGACGTCACCGGCCATCGGCCCTTCAGCCTGGTGAAGTCGGGCATCGCGCGCACTCACCAGATCGTGTGCCCGTTCCGCGCCATGACCGTGCTGGAGAACGTGCAGGTCGCCGCCCACTTCGGGCGCAAGAACATCACCCGCACCGCCGCCGCGCGCGACCACGCCCGGCAGGTGCTGGCCTGGGTCGGCCTCGATCACCAGGCCGATACGCTCGCGGCCAACATCTCGCTCGGCGACCAGAAGCGCCTGGAGCTGGCGCGCGCCCTCGCCACCGACCCCGAACTGCTGCTCTGCGACGAAATCTGCGGCGGCCTCAACCCCAAAGAGACCCGCGCCATGCTCGACCTGCTGGAGCGCATCCGCCAGAACGGCACCACCATCATGTACGTCGAGCACGATGTGAAGGCCATCATGGCCGTCTGCGACCACGTCATGGTCCTCAACTACGGCCAGAAGCTGGCCGAAGGCAAGCCGGAAGAGATCCAGAACGACCCAGCGGTCATCGAAGCCTATCTGGGCAAAGCCGGAAGCCAAAAGAAGGGAAGCCGCCCCGTTGCCTGAGCCTGTCCCAGCCCCGATCCTCGAGCTTCAGGACCTGGAAGTGTCCTACGGCGCGGTGCAAGTGCTGTGGGGCATTTCGCTCTCGGTCAGCAAAGGCCAGGTGGTGTGCATCATCGGGCCCAACGGCGCCGGCAAGACCACCACCCTCAACGCCATCATCGGGGTGCTCAAGCCCACGCGCGGCCGGATCATCCTCGAAGGCCAGGACATCGCCGGCCTGCCGCCGCACCAGCGCGTCCAGCGCCACATCGCGCTTGTCCCCGAGGGCCGCCACTTGTGGCCGGGCATGAGCGTCGAGGACAACCTCATGATGGGCGCCTTCCCGCCCGCCTTCCGCCCCCGCGTGGCCCATAACCTCGAGGGCGTATACGGCATGTTTCCCCGCTTGAAGGAGCGCCGCCACCAGCTTGCGGGCACACTCTCCGGAGGCGAGCAGCAGATGTGCGCCCTCGGCCGCGGACTCATGGCCGAGCCCCACCTGCTGCTGCTCGATGAGCCCTCGCTGGGACTCGCCCCCATCCTGGTGGACGAGATCTTCCAGTTCGTCGCCGAGATCGTGAAGCACGGCGTCACCATCCTGCTGGTGGCCCAGAACATTGACTACGCTCTGCAGGTCTCCGATTACGGATACGTCATGGAAACCGGCCACATCGTCCTCCAGGGCGCGAGCGACATGCTGCTCAACAACCAACACGTGCAGCAGGCCTACCTCGGCGGCAGCATAGAAGAACCCGGCGCCTATCCGGCGTCGCAGCCGGCGCAGGGGTGATCGTGTGGTGGATCCTGTTTGCCGCCGTTGATGTCTACATCGGGCTGGTCGTCCTTGATCTGCTCGCCCGCTCCGCGCCGCCGGAGAAGGTGCCCCGCATCATCGCCAAGAAAATCATGATGGCTACTCTGGTCGTGCTGGCGATCGCCTTCGTCGCGAAATTCTGGTTCAAACCGCTCTCGGAGACGGGTTACGCGGTGGAAGCGCAGGGCGGGGGCGACAAATCTCTCTGCCCTTGTTGAGGGTGTCATCCTTCGCGAGGCGAAGCCGAGCGGAGGATCTGACGAAACAGCCGGCACTGCCCGGGTCGGTTGCGCCGCCATCCTCGTCAGATTCTCCCGTCTCGCTTTGCTCGACGGAAGAATGACATTTGATCGAGGGGGCAGCGGCCAGGGGGCTGGGGCTGCCCGGGGAACCCGGTTTGCGCTCGCGATTTCCCTTCGACTTCGCAGGCTCTCGCGGGCTCAGACGCCCGCCGAACGCCTCAAATTCCTAGCTACCACTGCCAGCGTCCCGTGGCGGAAGAACCACTGGCCGTCCTCGAGATAAGGGCACGTGCCGCTCAGGTCTTCGCGGCCGTCGCGCTCGATCAGGGCGCGAACCTCGGCGGCGCGGTCAGGTGGGGTCTGGGAGTTCGCCAGCCAGCGCTCCAGATTTTGCACCAACTCGCCGGAGTAGAGCCGCTCGACCTCGAGCCCGGCGGCGGTGAACAGCGCGAGCAGCTCGGAGGGCGCGAGCGCGCGGGTGTGGGAAGGATCGCGCAGACGCTCGAATCGGTTCTGATAGTCGCCGCGCGCGCGGTGCTCGCTCGACACCAGGTCTTCGACGGCGACCTTGCCCTGCGGACGGCAGACGCGCGCCATCTCGCGCAGCACGCGTCCCGGCTCCTCGAAGTGGTGAAAGGCGAAGCGGCAGACGGCCACGTCGAATTCGCCGTCGGCGAAGAGCAGCCGGTCGGCATCGCCGCGCTGGAAGCGGGCGTTCGCCAGGCCGCGCTCTTGCCGGTTCTTTTCGGCGATGGCCAGCGGAGCGTCAGTGAGATCGAGCCCGACGGCCTCGCGGCAACGCGCGGCGAAAGCCAGCGCCAGGAATCCGGGACCGCAAGCGACTTCGAGCACCCGCGATTCGGGCGCCGGATCAACGGCTTCGATCAGCCGCTCGATGCGTGAGGGGTCCGCCACCGTCGGCGTGACCGCGTACACCTCGGCTTGTCGCGTGAATGATTCCTGCACCACGGCCTTGTGGGCGGAGTCTTCCATCCGGTCCCTATACCAGAAGTGTGGCGGGATGCCAAACGGCGTGTGCGGGCTGCCGGATACAAAAACCCATAGGCGGAGGTGGAGGCACTTATAGAAAGCTGTAGACGGCCGGCTTCGGCCAACCGTAACCGCAATGTAATCAAGCGAGGCAATATGGTTTGCGAGTTGCTTATTAAAGGATGCGTTCTGTAACGGAGCACTTTGAAGTAGGGGGGAGGGTTCCGAAGCAGGTCGCGATGAGCCTAACCCGGCTCGACGAATCAAGGTGAAAGCTCCCTTGTGGG
Source organism: Acidobacteriota bacterium (assembly GCA_023265315.1). Taxonomy (GTDB): domain Bacteria; phylum Acidobacteriota; class Terriglobia; order Terriglobales; family Acidobacteriaceae; genus JAHFUA01. The sequence continues at coordinate 10,602 of JAHFUA010000027.1, forward strand.
CGTCCTCGCGACGCCCCTTTTTTTAAGATTTCTTAACATCCTTTGGCGCCGGCCATTCATCTGTGAGCGATGGGGCGGGCAGTGTTCCGCGACGCTTCCCCTAGCCCGCTGTTGGAAGTAGGGTTTCGTTTTGCACTTGCACTGGCGCACCAACGTGGTAGCATCAAGGTTGTCTTCCAAACGGCCGCACCTTCCCGTGCTGGCAATCCGCGCAGAGGTTCCAGGGCGCTGAACGAGCGAGAGTAGTTTCGATTGCCCCTGACCGACGGGGCTTCCCGTCACGCCACGAGCGTGAGGGAGCGTGATCCGCATCCGGGTTCCCCCAAGACGCTGCCATTGCGCCCTCCGGGCGAGTGCACATCGCAGCGTGGACTGAAACCAGGAAGGCACAGACGGCCGCGCACCGCGGCCGCACGAGGAACATGAACAAACCAAACTTTCCCCACGGAGCGGGAGGACGCCGCCGCCGGCGCAAGCATGCCGGCGGAGGACATCCCGGTCCGGGACAGCCGGGCAGCCGCTCCGGGCGCGGCCGCGGGCGGGGCGCCGCCTTCGTCGGTCCCATGGACCACAGCTATCGCAACAACCCGCAGGGCAGGGGCAACGGGCCGGGGGGCGGCAGCAACCGTTTCCGTCCCGGGCCGATGACTACCGGCACCCCGGGATTCTTCCAGCATGCCGAGGTCGAGCCGCTGCCGGCGAGCGGGGATGCCAGCACCCGCATCTTCGCCTTCATCGACGACCTCTTCTTCCGCACCAGGATCCAGGAGACGGCGCGCAAGCTCAACGTGAAGGTGGAGTTTGTGAAAACCGAGAAGGAAGTGCTGGACAGCATCGAAGCCAGCGAGGGGCAGCCTTCGCTGATCATCTTCGACCTGAACAACACCGGCGCCAAGCCCCTGACCACTATCCCCAAGCTGAAGTCGAAATTGAAGAAGGCGACGTCCATCGTGGGCTTCGTCTCGCACGTGCAGGGCGAACTGAAGGTTAAGGCGCTGGAAGCCGGATGCGACGCCGTCATGCCGCGTTCGGCGTTTTCCCAGAACCTGCCGCAGTTGTTGCGCCGCCACGGCGCCAGCCAGGAGCCGTCCGAAGAGGCCCACGGCCAAGCGGAAGCGTGAGTTCGCGGCGCGAAGGATGGGACGCTCCGATGCTGTACTATTTCAGCCCATGCTTGGCTGTCTCTTCTGTCGCATCATCCGGGGCGAATCACCGTCGCGAAAGGTCTACGAAGACGACCGGGTGTACGCGTTCGAGGACGCACGCCCGCAGGCGCCCACCCACGTCCTCATTGTCCCCAAGAAGCACATTGTTGACCTGAAGCACGCCGTGCCCGAGGATGCGGAGATCATCGGCTACTGCCACCTCATTGCGGCACAGATCGCGCGCGAACGGCAGATCGAAGACGGCTACCGCACGGTGTATAACGTCGGGCCGAAATCCGGCCAGTCCATTTTCCACCTGCACCTGCACCTCTTGGGCGGACGCGTGCTGCGCTGGCCGCCGGGATAGTCGCGAGTACCGAGTCACTAATCCAGCCTCACCAGAAAAACGGAACCCTCTTCAGGGTGGGTGTCGCGTGTGACCTCTTCGGCGCGCGCGCGCTCGTCGTTCAACACTCGCACGCGGACCCACCAGTCTCCCGCGGGGCTGGGGAAATCCAGCACCTTCGCTGTCTGGTAACGGCGGGAGAGGCGTTCGCGCAGCTCTTCCGCCGCGCGCTGCTCGCGGAAGGCGCCGATCTGCACGCACCAGCGCCCGCCGCTCTCCAGCAGAGCCGGCGTTTCGAACACCTCGAGCTTCACCGGAGCGGTGCCCGGACGCCACACGTCGATGGCCTGGGCGGCCGCCAGCGAAAGATCGACGATGCGGCCATCGACGAAAGGACCGCGATCGGTGATGCGTACCAGCGCAGAGGCGCCGCTGCGCAAGTTGGTGACGCGCACGATCGAGTTCAAGGGCAGGGTGCGGTGCGCGGCCGTCATGGCGTTCATGTCGTAAATCTCGCCGTTGGACGATTGCCGGTTGTGGTAGGGCGTTCCGTACCAGCTGGCCGTGCCCGTCTCCGTGAACAGGGGAACGGCGTCGGGTGGAACGGTGATGGCGGGCGACGGAAGCTTTTCGGTTCTGGCCGGTGGCGGCGCGGGCGCTGTGGCGATGGGTGGCGGCGGCGCCGGCATGCGGGCGCTCGCCGGCTTCTTCCCGCCGCACCCGGCCAAAAGCAGAGTGCACAGCAAGATCGCGACTTGCAGGCGCAAGGTCAGGGCTTTGGCCGCCGCTGCTGGTCCATGAGGTCGGCGAGCTTGCTCAGCTTCTCGGCGGCTGTCCGCAAGCCGCGCGAGGACTGGTCGCGGACCGTGGGCACAACTTCCTTGTCCAGATAGTCGATCACCTGCTGCAATTCCTTCTGGATACGGCGCTCGGCCTCGCCAAGCTTGCGGCCGATGCGGCGTCCGGTTTCCTCCACGCGCGAGGCGCGGTTGTTGGGATCTCGTTCCAAGTTGCTCCTCCACTTCAGGTTAGACGGGAGTGCCAGGCGCTGCGATTATCGCCGCCCCGAGCCCCATGGGTCAACGCGAGGGACCTCCCGAGCCAACCCAGTGATGCAAACCCGGAGCGGATTCTGGCGTCTAATGGATATATCTCTCCTCACCGGTTCCTTGTCGTGTAAGAGTTGCATAAGGGTTGCAGGGTGGCGGTTCGCACAATCTCGCGAGTGGGACTGCTGATGGTGCTCTGCGCTATCGCCGGTTGGGCGCAAGCGCAACCGGCAAACGCCGACCCCTGCACGCCCCAGCCGCAGCAATGGGCAGCGGCTACCCCTCCGTCGGCGGTCCAGCCGGGGAAGCCGGAGGAGAGCCGACCGCCGACTCCGCTTCCCTACCAGGCACTGAGCAAGCGTCAAAAATTCAACGTCTTCGTGCAGCACACGTATTCGCCTTACACTTTGGCGGGGGCGGCGTTTGATGCCGGGCTGGCGCAGGCGACCGGCTCCTGGCATTCCTACGGCGGAGGCATGGAAGGCTACGGCAAGCGGTTCGGAGCGTCGCTGGCAGACAGCGAATCGGGCGCGTTCTTCGGGCGCTTCCTGTTTCCCGTGCTGCTGCACGAGGATCCGCGCTATCTGCGCTCCGCCAGCCAAGACACCATGCCGCGCATCGGATACGCGCTGAGCCGTGTGCTGGTGACCCACGACGACCGCGGCAACAAAAGGCCGAACTTCTCGCTGATCCTGAGCGTCTTTGCGTCCTCGGGTCTGGGCAACACCTACTACCCGCGCGAGGAGCGCGGCTTCGGTGACACGACGGTGCGCGCCGGAGGCGACCTCGTAAGCGGGGCCGGCATGAACGTGCTGCGCGAATTTTGGCCCGACATCAAGCAGAAGTTCAAAAAGCATGAGCCCAAGCGCATCCAGAGGCTGGAAGAGAGCCCGCGGGTCAGCAAGATCGAACAGATGGTTCTGGGGCCGACCGCTCCGCCGCCCTGCCCTCCGCCCGAGAGTCATCCGTCGGAGACAACCGGAAACCGCTAGCTGCGACCTCACGCTTTTTCCAGAACGCAGGGTAGAATGCCTGCGATGACCAAAGCTCGCACGCTGTTCCTCTGCGGACTTGCGGCGGCGCTTGTCGCCTGCACGGCTTGCACCATGTGGAAGGAGAAGCCAGGCAATTCCTGGTCGAGCGCCACCGCGGCGGAGCAGTTCGAGCGGCTGATGTGGCGCGACGTTAAAGAACAGCGCTGGGCGCAGGTCGAGGGCCACCTGGCGCCAACCTTTGTCTCCGTTTACGCCGGCGGGACGCGTGACCGTGCCGCCACCATGGATTACCTCAAGTCGCTCGCGCTCGCCGATTACACCCTCGGCGACTTCACCACCACCACCAACGGCGCCGACCTGATCGTTACTTATATCGCGCGGGTCACCGGGACGTACAAAGGCCAGCCCTTGTCCTCCGAGCCCGTCCGCATGATGACCGTGTGGCAGCAGGTCACGAAGAGCTGGGTAGCGATCGCGCACAGCGAGACGCGCGTGAGCGGCCCCCAGTAGCCGGTCCGAGGCGCCCGTTACGATGCCCGCCATCGCCATGAAGCCACCGCAAGCGATGCTAACACCGGAAGAACGGCGTGCGTTCCGGCGCCGGCTTCTGCGCTGGTTCGTCGGGAACCGGCGTCAGCTCCCCTGGCGTGCCGACCGTGATCCTTACCGCGTCTGGATCTCGGAAATCATGCTGCAGCAGACGCGGGTGGCTGTAGTGCGGGATCGCTACCCTGATTTTCTGACGCGCTTTCCTGGCGTGGAACGGCTGGCAGCGGCAAAGCTGCCAGAAGTGCTCGCTGCCTGGAGCGGCCTGGGATACTACCGGCGCGCGCGCGCCTTGCACGTCGCCGCCCGGCAGCTCGTCAAGCACGGCGGCGGATTTCCCCAAACTGCGGAGGGTTTGGAGGCGCTCCCAGGAATCGGCCGTTACACGGCGGCGGCCATCGCCAGCATCGCGTTCGATCAGCCTTGCGCGGTGGTGGACGGCAACGTCGCGCGCGTGCTCGGCCGGCTGGTTCGCGTCAACAAGCCGCAGGCTTGGCGCGTTGCCGCGGAACTGCTGAGCCCGCGACGCCCGGGCGACTTCAACCAGGCAATGATGGAGCTGGGCGCGACCGTCTGCCTGCCGCAAGCGCCGCTGTGCGCCGAGTGCCCGGTTTTCGCCTGGTGCCGCACCCGAGGTGTGGGGACATCGCGCGCGCAACCGCCCCGCCGCAGGAAGGCGATTGCATACCGGCTCGCGCTTCGCAACCAGAGTGTCTTTCTGGTCCGGAGGGAAAACCACAAGTCCTTGATGCCAGGGATGTGGGAGCTGCCGCAAACCCGGCCCGGTGCGGCAGTGCCTGTACTGCGCTTAAGGCACGCCATCACCAACACCGACTACCAGGTAAGTGTTTACCGGGCGAAGGCGGTAAACGGCGTAGCGGGTCGCTGGGTGAAGCTTGCCGAGGTCGAACGGCTGCCGTTGACCGGGCTCACACAGAAAATCCTGCACCGGGCCAACCTCATCTAAGAAACGGAGGTGAGGATGCCTGCTCTGACCGCCGGGACCGCTGCGCCGGAAATCAATCTTCCGAGCACTAACGGGACGAAGTTTTCGCTAGAGGAGGCGCTCAAGCGCGGGCCGGTAGTGGCGGCCTTCTTCAAGATCAGTTGTCCGGTGTGCCAGTTCACTCTCCCCTACCTGGAGCGTATCTACAAGGCGTATCCGGGCAGCAAAGTCGCGATCGTCGGAATCTCGCAGGATGAGCAGAACCACACGGAAGAGTTCGCGCGCGAGTATGGCGTCACTTTCCCGCTGCTGCTCGATCCGGTGGACAGCTATCCGGCGTCGAACGCATACGACATCACCCACGTGCCCACCATCTTTTTTATTGACGGCGGCGAAGTGAAGCTCTCCATCGTCGGCTGGGACAAGCGGGACATGGAGATGCTGAACGCCGAGATTGCCCGCTCGACCGGCGTGCCCGTCCAGCCGCTGTTCCGCAAGGGAGAGGATGTTTCCGCTTCCAAGGCGGGTTGAAGCTCCCTGAATTGACCCGCGTCGCGGGTCACATCCTAGCGTTATCGCTTGCACGCTGTCGTTCTTCCGCCGAGCGAAGTGAGGCGGGAGAATCTGTGAACATCGGCCGCGCAACACATATCGGTGGCGGATCCTCCGCCCAGCTTCGCCTCGCGAAGGATGACATAACATACAATATTGCTTCGGCGATTCGGATTCTGGGGGGAAACTCATCAATGCGCAGACTGCTTCTCATACCCATCATCCTGGCAATTGCGCTCGCCGCTGGCGCCGCCAGCAAGACCAGCAAGCGCAAGCACGCTAAAGCTGCTCTTAATCCCAATGCGGTGCCTGCGGAGGCGCTGACTGCCATGAAGACCATCGATGCCGAGCGCATCCGGGCGCACGTCAAGTTTCTGGCCGACGATCTGCTGGAAGGCCGGGGCACGGGACAACGCGGAGGCGACCTGGCCGCCGCCTACATTGCCACCCAATTTGCGCTGGATGGCCTGAAGCCCGCCGGCGATGGCGGCAGCTACTTGCAGCAAGTGCCGCTGGTCGGGGTCAGCGTCCAGCCCGAGACCACGTTCGCCGTTGTGCCCGAGCGGGGCGAGCCCATGACATTGCGGCGCCTCGAGGACTATGTCGCCACCGACGAAACGCAACAGCCGGTGAGCGACATCGACGCTCCCATCGTCTTTGTCGGCTACGGTATCGAAGCCCCGGAATACAAGTGGGACGACTACAAGGGCGTGGACCTGCACGGCAAGGCTCTGCTGATGCTGGTGAGTGAGCCGCCCTCCGATGAACCAGGTTTCTTTGCCGGCAAGGCTCTCACCTACTACGGCCGTTGGACCTACAAGTACGAAGAGGCGCTGCGGCGCGGCGCCGTGGCCGCCATCCTCGTCCACAAGACCGACATGGCCAGCTATGGCTGGGAAGTGGTGCGCAATTCGTGGTCGGGGGAGAACTCTTATCTGAAGGCGGAAGGTCCGAAATTGAAAGCAGCAGGATGGATCACTTTGGGAACGGCCCACAAGCTGGCTGAGGCCGTCGGCCAGGATCTCGATCAGTGGCTGGCTCGCGCCAACTCCCGCGACTTCCGGCCCATCCCGCTGCCCCTTACGCTGAAAGCGCACATGGTCAGCAAGGTGCGGTCGTTCACCTCCAGCAATGTGGTCGCCATGCTGCCCGGCTCCGATCCTAAGCTGAAGAACGAAGTGGTGATCTACACCGCGCACTACGACCATCTGGGCATTCGTCCGGACATGCCCGGCGACAACATCTACAACGGCGCCATGGACAACGGCACCGGGTGCGGCATCCTGCTGGAGCTGGCACGGGCGTATGCGTCGGCGGCGCAGCGGCCCAAGCGCTCCATCCTGTTCGCGTCGGTTACCGCCGAGGAGCAGGGTCTGCGCGGCTCGGAATACCTGGGCAACCATCCTCCCATCCCGGCCGGCAAGATCGCCCTTGATCTGAACTACGACGACCTGCCCGCGATAGGGACCGCCGAGGAAGTGCAAGTCGCCGGCGCCGAGCGCACCAGCTTCTATCCCATCGTGGAAGCCACGGCCCGGCAGTTTGAGCTGCAGATTCGTCCCGATCCCCATCCCGAATCCGGCCACTACTACCGCTCCGACCACTTCAGCCTGGCCCGCGTGGGCGTCCCCTCGTTTAGCATCAAGGAAGGGGAGAAGTACAAAGGCCATCCCACGGAGTGGGGAGCGCGGCAGAACCTGGAGTACGAGCGGAAGCGGTATCACCAGCCCAGCGACGAGTACCGTCCGGACATGGACTTCAGCGGCGATGCGGTGATGGCGCGCTTTGGCTTCGTGCTGGGGTGGAAAGCCGCCAGCCTGCCGGAGATGCCCGGCTGGCGGTCCGGAGACGAGTTCGAGGCCGCACGCAAACAGAGCGAAGCCGCAGCCGGCGCCCGCTAGCCCCACCTTTAGCCGCGAAACTTCGGTAACTTCGGACTGGTTTTGCCTCGTGTTACGCTCCCGATAGCGGAATCCAGCGCACGGCGTGGCGCCCACGCCGCAGCGGTTCCGTGTCTCCCCGGGAGAACTTTGGTGGTGACAGCCGTCCCACTGGGGTGCAGGAAAGCGGTAGGGCAATAGCGCTTCATCACCTATGCTGCGGTTCAAGTTTTTGCAACGGCGCGACCTGGCAGAGCACGCCGGCTACTTCAAGCTGGCGAAGTATGCGCCTTGTGTGCCGCTGGACGGACTGGCGCCGGGCGTCGACAACCTACGGCACGACGTCTTCCTGAGCCCCAAATTCACGCAACTGGCCCGGCAGCATCTCTGGCGCCTGATCGTGCAGTACGGAGACGTCCAGGAACTCCTCGCCGAAGAGGCAACCGGATCATCATCCCGTCCGCCGTGGGATGTGAGGCCGGCCCGCAAACCCCATAACGGCGCGGAGCCGGGCGACTTCCGACGGACCCTCGCCGAGCTGTACACCGCCGCTTTAAGCCGGGCCAAGAGCGAGGGGACCCTCACCCTCGACCTGCTGGCCCACGTGGCGGTGCTGAAATTCCTCAAGTCCGAGCTTCTGGGACAATTCAACCAGGTGCTGGATCGGGTGCGCGCCCGGGTGAACGAGGAGAGCAAGCGCTCCCTGCCGACGCGCGATCACGCCTTGCAGGAACGCTTCGCCGGCTTGCAGGTGGGCAAGAAGATGGTGCTGCGCAAGGTGGGTGAGGAACTGTTCCGCACTCAGCGCGACATCGAAAAAGAGACCCTGGCGCGCATGCGGCGCTCGCTGTTCGGCGACGATGACGCGAGCGTGTACGAAATCTTTCTGAACCGGCTGCTGTTCACCGAGGAAGGCCGCGACGATTATCTGAATGCCGAGCACTACGTGATGCTGGGCAACTTCGAACGCGATCCCGACCGCTTCTTCGCCATCCTGGAGATCGCCCGCCTGTTTCTGAAATCGCTCGCACCGGAGGCGGTCCGCGACGAGCGCGACGTCCGCGCCGTGCTCAGCGTTCCGGAGAATGCGCAGGAACTGGTGGCGGGCGGCACCCCCGACGACGCCGGCCCCAAAGGTCGCGCGCAGAAAGCCCTCCTTGCCGCATGGCTGGAGACGCTGGAAGAGCACGACATGATGCAGCATGTCATCGCCGCTTACGAAGTAGTGCCCATCCTTCCCGAATACTCGCCGCCCATCAATGCGCAGCAGTTGAAGAATGCGCTCATTCAGCGTGCGGAGCGCCTGCGGGTGGAGGAGTTGCTACACGAGCAGGGCAAGCTTTCGGTGGAGCCGATGCACGACGCCATCAAGCGGGTGCTGGGTTGCCGCGGCGGGGAACGGGCGAAAGTCGCGGGGCGCTTTTTAATGGACTTCATCCGCTATCACCGCGACGTGCGCAAGCTGGAGGCGCTCACCGCGGCCATGAACTGCGTTAACGTGATCACCAATCCCAAGGTCCGGGAATTGTCAGCCATCAACAATACCCTGTATGAATTCGTGCTGCCCGACGAGCAGACGCCGGCAGAAGAGCGGGTGCTCGACCACGTCGTGCTCAAGGCGGACCTGCGCGACTCCAGCCACGTGACCCGCACCCTGTATGAACGCGGGCTGAACCCGGCTTCCTACTTCAGCCTGAACTTCTATGAGCCGGTGAACCGGCTGCTGCCGCTGTTCGGCGCGGAAAAGGTGTTCATCGAAGGCGACGCCGTGATCCTGGCCATCTTCGAGCGCCAGGGCGAGGCGCAATTCGCGGTGGCGCGCTGCTGCGCGCTGGCCCGGGAGATCATCGGCGTGGTGGGGGCGTACAACGAGAAGTCGCGCCAGGCCGGGCTGCCGACCCTGGAACTGGGCATCGGTATCGCCTACCAGGATTCGGCGCCCCTCTACCTGATGGACGGCGCCACGCGGGTGATGATCTCGCCCGCGCTCAACGAGAGCGACCGCTTGTCGTCGTGCAACCGGGTTGCGCGCCGCTATCTGGCCAAAAATCCCACCCTCTTCAACGTCTTCGCTTTCCAGAGCGTGGAGGACGCGGATGCCGGCGACGATCCGGAAGAGTTCCTGGTGCGCTACAACATCGGAGGCGTCTACCTGGACCAAGCGGCGTTCCAGAAACTGCGCCAGGAAATCTCTTTGCGCACCGACCATCTGCAACTGCCGATGCTCTGGGGCCGCGAGCCGGTGCGGCTCTACAGCGGGGTGGTGCCGCTGCCCTCCGGCGGCTTCCAGAAGCTGGTGGTGCGCGAGGGCCGCGTCGCCCACGTCGATGCCCGCACCTTCGCCTTCAAGCGCTGGACCGACCTCCGCTACTACGAAGCCTGCACCAGCGCCGAAATCTACGAGCACCTGGAAAAAGCGCAGACCACGGCGGCACCGGCCATGGCGCGCTGAACAGATGCCGAACTCCGCGACTGTTTCGTGGCAGAAGGAATCCGAGTAGGTAGAATGACGGTCAGTCTCTTGGAAAAACCCTTCCCCAGGGGAGGGGTTTTGTCCAAACACGGTACCCGATGAGCCAAGTCCCAGTCTGGTTTGAACGGAAATTCGACTTTACGTTCCCGGTGGAGCAGTACCCTAACCTTTGCGTCCGCCTGCGGGGCACTCCGGCGCGGCTGGAAGAGATATTACGCGGCGTATCGCGCGACGTGTTGCTCGGTAAACCGGGAGACAAGTGGTCAGCCCAGGAGCACGCCGGCCATCTGCTCGATCTCGAGCCCCTGTGGATGGCTCGTGTGGACGACTTTCTGGCGGATGGAGACACACTCACCGTCGCGGACCTGAGCAATCGCAAGACTCATGAAGCCAAGCACAATACCCGGGAGTTGATAGAGATTCTGGCTGAGTTCCGCATAGCGCGACTCCGTTTGGTGGAGCGCGTAGGGAAATTTCAGCCTGCCCTCTTTGCCCGCTCCATGCTGCATCCGCGTCTGAAGCAGCCTATGCGGCTCGTGGATCATTTGTACTTTGTTGCGGAGCACGACGACCATCACTTGGCAAGAATCTGGGAGATGATCCACCCTGACCTGCCCCCCAATAACTAATCCCATGTGAAATGTGACTTCTCCAATTACGATACCCCGCCCGAGGCAATGAGCAAGAGTCGCTTCCAGCGAAGAACGGATCATCGCCATCCTGAAGCAGTCAGTTAAGGGGTTGCCGCGCAGATCGCGCTTTGTTGACTTCTCCATTCCTCTGTTGGCCTGCCCTGGCTTTTGGGCAGCGGACAGGGAGCGAAGGGCCAGGTGGGGGCGGAAGGGCGCTGGTGCGTAGGCGCGTTAGGCTCAGAACGGCTGCTTGCGGGCGGCGAAGGGAATCTGCACCACCGCCTCCAGGTCCACGGGGACGCCGTGCCGCGTTGCCGGGCGGAACTGCCAATGCGATAGAGCAACGCGAGCGTTTTCATCCAGCGTGTCGTCCACGCCGCGCAGGATCTTCACGCCATCCACCGTCCCATCGGCGCGAATGATGGCGTAGAGCGTCACCGTACCCTCCACCTTCGCCCGCATCAGCGACAGGGGATACGCGGGGTCCACCTTGCGCACCGCCACCGGCGCGGTGAGGTCGCTCTGGTCGGAGGTCGGCCTCAGGGCGGCGAAGCGGACGATCCAACTGCCGCCAGCGGAGGTCAGGTTCGGCATGTTGAGGATCATCGAGTAATACTTGCGCGGCCCGAAGACCTCCTGCTCGACGCTGCCGGGCGCGGGAGTGCGCGGCAGGTCGGAGCCGGGCGTCGCGTGGGGAATGTCGGGCGCCGGGCGAGCCGCGGCGATGATGACGTTTCTTCGCGCTTCCGCGAAGGTGCTAGCTGGCGCTTTTCCGCCGACCGCTGCCGGCGTACTGTTGGCTGGCCCCGCGCCCACGTAGATGCCCGCCGGATTGCTGGCGCTTCCGGTACTCGTTCCGCCTGCGCCGCCCGGCGCCGTGCCCCCGGGGCCGGTTCCGCCGGCGGAGATGTGGGGTGTGCCGGGGGCGCCGGGCTTGCCTTCAGGGGTGGCCGCGAATACTCCGCGACGGCTGCCCGCGGGGACCTCGATCGGACCCGAAGCTGGCGCCGGGTCGAGGCCCAGCGCAATTAATTGCCCGGCGGCGTGAAGCCCTGAATCGCCCACGCTGGCGGGAGGCGGCGGTGGAATAGCGCGTGCCGACTGGCCTTCGCCGGCGGAAGCGCGCTGTTCCGGCAGCGGCACCTCGGGCGCGCCGACCTGCGGCTCGGCATGAGCCACATTGAGGTCGCCCAGCTTGCGCTCGACCGACCCTGGCTCCGGAGGCGGTTCCACGACCGATGGCGCACGGCCTTGGAGATTCAGGTCCGCCAGGCTGCGGGATGTGTTCTCCGCCGGCGGAGGCACGGGAGCCGCTGTCAGCCACGGTACAGTCAGTTGCGAGGCGGAGCGCGTAGCGCCGGCGACCGGAGGTTCCGGCACCGGCGTCGAAACCACCAGGTTCGGCAGCTTGACCGCGTACGGAATCAGCTTGGGAGCGGCAGGGTTGACGATGGTCTGGCGCGAGTTGTCGGGGTTCGCCGGCAGCGAAATGATGGGCTGGGGGGAATAAGCCGGCTCGCCGTGTTGCTCCACTTTGGCCGGCGCACTGGCAGTGAAGACCGGCGGCAGGTATTCCGAAACCTGGTAGTAAGTCAGCGTGATGCTGCGGGTGACGGGCTCGATCTCGACCCGCGGCCGCGCCATATAGGTTTGCGTGAATCCCCACAGCGCGGTGATGACGAAGGCGTGATACAGAAACGATTGCCGGAAGCTGCCCCACGACACCCGGGTGGAAACGAAGACGTCCGGCCAGAAGGGAGCGGGAGCGGAAGTCAGACGCAGCGGCTTGGGACGCCGCCGGAGCAACAGGTCTCGCAGGTTTCTCCAGAAGACACGATGCCACGGGTCCAGTTCCAGCAGGAGACGGGGCACGCCCGAAGAAAAAGAAGGACCGCCGAGTTGCGCTTCACTTGAGGCCATACGAGGACGAGTGGGTGTGGTCACGATTATAAAGCAGTAAATAAGCGAAAATTCCCGGAATCGTAGCCCCCGCTTTGTGCCAAGATTGGGGTGGAGTTCGGGGAAACCAGCGATGAGAACATGGATGATCGCCCTACTGCTGGCGGGCACGCTGTCGTTTGCCCAGACCGCCAAGCCGCAGAAGACGGCGGCGCCGGCCGACGACTATTCCGGTATGTACAGCTTCCTTCAGGAAGGGGAGTTCGTGCAGATCAACCTGGAGGAAGGCAATCGGCTGACCGGGTTCATTTCCCGTTACAGCGACAGCGAGAAGGCTTTGTTCGTCGATCACTTCTTTGAGAAGGCCGAACTCCACGACCACGACATCGGCTTTACCACCCGAAAAGTCCACGGTATCTGGTTCGTGTTCAAGGGCACCGTTTCGCGCGGCCCCGGCAAGACCCGCGAGGCGGAGGCTTATTACGTCATCAAGGGCGCGCTCACGCAGTACACCTCGGATGCCAACCAGGTGGTGACCGCCAAAGAGCGTGAGATCACATTCCGCTCCTTCCCCCAGGATGTAGAGGACGAAGCCGCAGCCAAGACCGGCGGCGCCCGCCGCTAGACGGGCGCACTGCGCTCATAGTTCAGCGCTCCGTGAAGGCTGCGGTTCGCGGCTGCGGGGGGCATCCTGTATGCTCGGGGCATCGCATGGGCACGCAGGTCAACGAAACTGGGCGTGAGATCACGACCGAGCGGCGGCTTGCCCGCCGTCATGCGATCCTCGCTGTACTGGTGCTCGCCGGCACGGCGGCGCTCGCGGTGGTGGTGCCGTTCTTCTTCCTCGGCAACGCTACTGGGCACGACTTCGAGTTCCATGTGGCTTCCTGGATGGACGTCGCCCGCCAGTGGCGTGAAGGCGTCCTCTACCCGCGCTGGGCCGCGCTCGCCAACTGGGGCTTCGGAGAACCGCGCTTCATCTTCTATCCGCCGGCTTCGTGGATGCTGGGAGCGGCGTTGTCCTTCGCCTTCCCGTGGCCGATGGTTCCGGGTGCCTTCATCTGGTTGGCGCTCACGTTGGCCGGCGTCGCGATGTTCACGCTGGTCAAGGAGTGGCTGCCGGCGCGGGATGCGATAGCTGCGGGCGTGCTGTTCGCCCTCAATCCCTACCATCTTGTGATCGTGTACTGGCGCAGTGACTTCGCGGAGTTGCTGGTGAGCGCGCTCATCCCGCTGGCCGTGCTGTTCGCCCTGCGGGCTGCGACGGAGCCACGGCGGGCCTTTGTGCCGCTGGCGCTGGTGGCCGCCGGGGTCTGGCTGAGCAACGCTCCCGCGGCCGTGGTCGTGACCTACACGATCGCGCTGATCCTGGCTGTCATGGCGGCGCGTGAATGCAGCATCCGGCCCCTGATGTACGGCGGAGGCGCGCTGGCGATGGGACTGGCACTGGCTGCGTTCTACATCGTGCCGGCTGCATTCGAGCAGTCTAGGGTCAACATCTCCGAGGTACTCTCGCAAGGGTTGCAGTTCGCGGAGAATTTTCTGTTCACCCGCACCGCGGACGCCGAACACACGCGCTTCAACTTCATCGTTTCGTGGGTTGCGGTCGAGGTGATGGTCGTCACTATCGGCGCCGTGATCGCCAGCCGGCGGTGGCGGCGTGCGCACCCGCGGCTGGAGTGGATGCTGCTGGCTTTGGTCGCTGTTTCGACTATCCTCATGTTCCCCCTGAGCTCGCCGGCGTGGACTTACCTGCCCAAGCTCCGCTATGTGCAGTTTCCCTGGCGCTGGCTGCTGGTGCTCGATGTGCCCTTTGCGTTTTGCCTGGCTGCTGCCATGGGACGTCTGCGCGGCGCGAGCAGGCGTGCCGCCTGGGCAGTAGTGCTGGCCGGGCTCGCGATCACCGGCTTTCTGCTGACACGCAGCAACTGGTGGGACCCCGGAGGCGTGGCCGACTTCTACGAGGAGCACTTCAGCACGGGTGCAGGATACTTCGGTACCGATGAATACGGCCCGCGCGGCTCCGATCATTACGACCTCGACCAGCACGCGCCGCTGGTCAGCTTGCGGCACGCGGAGAACGCCCCGGCTGAGTTCCAACCGCGCGCACAAGTCCAGCGGTGGGAAGCGACGCGCAAGAACTTCATCGTGCACTCGTCCCAGCCAGTGACTGCCGCATTGCGCTTGCTGAACTACCCAGCATGGCGCGTGGAGGTGGACGGCAGGCCGGTGCGCGCCCTCTCCAACCAACAGACGGGCCAGATGCTGGTCGCACTTCCCGCCGGAACCAGCCACGTGCAAGTTGCGTTCGCCGCCACGCCCGACCGCCTGTGGGGCGACGCCGTTTCCGCAGTCGCTGCCCTCGGGCTCCTGGCGGTCGTGCTGGCATCTCGCCGCCGTGGAAGGGCAGGCGCCGGCGGCCGCGACATGTCATCAGCGATGTCGTAGCTCGGAAGCCCCTGGCGGCAGTGGGCCCGGTAGTTAGCCGAAACCCGCGCGGGACGTGCAGCGACGCTGGAGCTGGTGCCCTGCCGGGTGGTCCCTTTCAGCCCCAGCCGGATAATGCTACTCTTGCTCGGCGGGATGAGACTGCGACAACCATGGCTGTGACCTCTTCCTCGACGCTGCCGGCGGCCGGGCCTTCCGGGTTTCCGGAGCTGTTCTTCATGCAGGAATCCGAGCAGCGCAACCTCACGCTGGACCACACCCCGTTCACCATCGGGCGCAGGGCCGACCGCGACCTGATCATCGCCGATCCGCGGGTCTCGCGCGACCATGCTTCCATCCTCTCCGAGGGCGGCGATTACGTCATCGTGGACATGGGCAGCAAGCACGGCACCTTCGTGAACGGCGAGAAGATTGAGCGTCACAAGCTGAACACCAATGACCGCGTGGAATTCGGCGCCCGCGGCGGCCCCTGTGTCGTGTTCAATCCCACCAGCGTCGGCACCAGCTCGGCGCGCGAGTTCCTGGACCAGATCTCCGGCATCGAGGTGCGCAGCAACGCCTCCGACCTGGAAAAGCTCACTTTCTTCCTGGAAGCGGCGCGCAAGCTGAACACCACCGGGGTGGTGGACGAGATCCTGGTGACGCTGATCGATTCCACGCTACGGCTCACCGGGGCCGAACGTGGCTGCGTTTTCTTGCATGATCCCGACGGGCGCCTGCGGCTGGCGGCAGGGCGCAACGCTCGCGGCGAGGCCATGACCGACGAGACCACCATCTCTCGCTCCATCCTCGAAGAGGCGGCGCGCGCCGCCTCCGCCTTCGTGGTGACCGATACCGCCAAGTCCGCCGATGTCGCGCAGCGCAAGAGCATCATCACCTACGACCTGCGCACGGTCATCTGCATTCCGCTACGCAAAACCAAGGTCAAGGAAAAGGCGCTCGACGTCACCCTCATGGGCGGGCTGCCCGAGATCATGGGCGTGCTGTACCTGGACAGCCGCTACGCCTCGCGCGACCTCTCCAAGGTCAGCAAGGACATCCTGACCACCATCGCCACCGAGGCGGCTTCGCTGGTGGAGAATGCGCGCCTGGTGCAGGCGGAAGAGGCGTCGCGCCGCTATCAGCAGGAGCTCTCCATTGCCGCCTCCATTCAGCAGAGACTGATGGCAGTCACCATCCCGGAGCTGTCGTTTGCCACCATCGAGGCACGCAATCTCTCTTGCCGCGACGTAGGAGGGGACTTCTACGACGTGATTCCTACCCCCGAAGGCGTGGCCGTAGTGGTGACCGACGTCTGCGGCAAGGGGATCTCCGCTGCTCTGCTGGCCTCGATCTTGCAAGGCATGGTCTATTCGCAGCTCTGCAACCGGGTGCCGCTGCCTGAAGTCGTGACCTCGACCAACCGCTTCCTTTGCCAGAAATCGCTGGGCGAAAAGTACGCCACGATGGTGATTGCCCACCTGAAGAGCAGCGGCGAGCTGGAGTTCGTCAACTGCGGCCACGTGCCGCCGCTGCTGATCGACTCAGGCTCGATATCGCGCCTCTTCGAGTCGAACGTGCCCGTAGGTTTGCTGCCAGACATGGAGTACTCCAGCGCGCGCCGGCAAATGAAACCCGGCGACCGCCTCGTGCTCATCACCGACGGGGTCACCGAGGCGGAGAACCCGGCGGGCGAATTTTTCGGCGATGAGCGTCTGGAAAGAGCCGCCGCTGGCCACTCGCCGTTCCGCGACATCCTCAGCGCCGTGCGCGCCTTCTGCGCCGGACGTCCCCTGGGGGACGACTGCACCGTGTTCGAGCTGACCTACAAGGGCTAGACCTACCCCAAGGCTCACCACGGAGACACGGAGGCACGGAGGTTTCCAGTGTTCTCCGTGCCTCCGCGGTGGTTGTCACCTTGCGCCGTCGTTCAGGCGCAACCTGACGCTCGCTATACTGCTCTAGCCGTGGATGGAGAGTTCCTGGTCGGCGTGATCTCGGATACGCACGGATTGTTGCGCCCGCAAGCGCTCGAAGCCCTGGCGGGGTCGCAACTCGTGGTCCACGCCGGCGACATCGGCAGCCCCGACATCCTGCCCACGCTGGCGCACCTGGCGCCGATCGAGGCGGTGCGCGGCAATGTGGACACTGAGGTCTGGACTCGGGCGATCCCCGAGACCGCTGTGGTCGAGGTCCAGGGACGCACCCTCTATGTTCTGCACGACCTGAAGCAGTTGGATCTGGATCCGCGCGCCGCCGGTTTCGCTGCGGTGATCAGTGGTCACTCGCACGTCCCGGCGAACGAGAGACGCAACGGCGTGCTGTACTTCAACCCGGGCAGCGCCGGTCCCAAAAGGTTCCGGCTGCCTGTCTGCGTGGGACGGCTGTGGATCAGTTCCCAGGGGATCAGGGCGGAGATCGTGGTCCTACATGCTGGCTGAAATACTCAGCCGGGTTGCTCGAGCGAGACCAAGCTGTGTGGTTCGCCCAGGCGCTCGCTCACGCGGGCCACGGTGCTCTCCAAAAAACCAGGCTCGGAGGGTTGGCGGTTGACCGGCGGCTTCTCGCGGGTGGCGCGCTCGATGGCTTCCTTGGCCAGCCGGTCGGCGTCGGCATTGTTCTCGCGGCGGATGTGGGTGATGCCGAAATACTGGAAGTTGCCGATCAGGGACTTGCAGGCATTGTAGATGTCACGCAGTGCCGGGCTCTGGCAGTTGTAAGACCCGCTGATCTGCCGCACCACCACGTCGGAATCGCTGTACACTCGCAAACCCGGCGAGGCGTAGGCGGCGGCATATTCCAGCGCCACCAGCAGCGCGGCATATTCGGCGTAGTTGTTGTCGCGGGCGCCGATGGCTTGGCTGATCTCCACCCGTCTTCCGGTGGGATGTTCGATCACTACCCCGATTCCTGCGGGGCCCGGGTTGCCGCGGGAGCCTCCGTCCACGTAGGCAATCATGTCAGCCGTGATGCCGCCCACCTCGGGGTAGGATTATCGCCAGCGGCGAAAGGATGTTCCGCCCCACCGGCAAACAACACAGCTTTTTCGATATTCCCATGCAACCCGGCGAACGCCGCGATGACGAACGAACGCGAAAGAAATCTAGACCCAAATGGGTGCTTCCCAGTTTTCCACAATTGCACAAATATCGGGCATTGACATTAAAGACCCGCGAATTTAGTGTTACCCCCGTCGACGGCTGAAAGGGTTGGTTTCCTAATACGTCGCCAGTCCGAAGTAGGCCGGGTGATCAGCACGACGGGGTGACCCGCCGTGCAACTAGGCCCGAAAAAACCGGCAAGCTTGCGAGAGTCGGCCGGGGCTTGGGACCGCGAAAGCGGTGATCGCATCAGGGGCTGTGACGGTGCATGTTCCACGTCGTTGACTCCCTCGCAGGAGTCGGCGGCTAGAGCATAACCAATGTCGCAGCCCTTTTAATTTTCCCGCCTGATTTTCAACTCTTCCGCCGGCGATGTGATTTGTGTGCATGAGCGGCTGCCGCTGGCCAGCGCGATGCGTGGGAACCTGCTTCAGCGGTGAGCTTCCGAAGTCGTGCTGGCTGCCTCTTCCTCGATGGCTCGCCGCGTGTCTTTCAGGCAAGGCGATAAATTCCACGCCGATGCCCACTCCCGGGAGGCAGTAGCGGACTTCTCCACGCGCCGTGACCAGGAAATGGGTGCGCGACAGCCGAAAGCAGATCCGCAGCACCGCGCCTTCGGGGAACTTCTGCGCGGTGTTGGTCGGGGCGGTCAGATTTGAACTTGAGGCGCTTAGCGGGCGTGAGCGAAGCGGGAGTTAGCCGAGGCCGAGTAGCGCGAGGCCGAGCCCTGAGCGAAGTCGAAGGGCCGCAGCCGAAATCCCGAGCGCAGTGAGGGATCTCGCGGGAAACTGGTCGGGGC
>JAHFUA010000028.1 GCA_023265315.1 Acidobacteriota bacterium
CGTGGGGCGGAGCCTGCCCCGAGCGAGCGCAGCGAATCGAAGAGCCCTCGCCCGCCAGGGCGCGACGAAGGCGCGCCTGTGGCGAGGAGGACGCAGAGGATTTGAAGGGGCGCAGCTTTAGCTGCGCCGTAACGATACTCTCAATAGGTTGTCATCCCGAGTGATGCGCGACCAAGCGGACGCGCGGGAGCGCGAGCGAGGGATCTGCACCTCTCGCCCTCTAGGATGGGGAGAGGCACGTGCCGTAAAATCAATCTTTCTTTGATCCATGCTACTTTTCGATGACATTGCGCGCGCTGAAAAACGACCGAGACGACAGAATGAGGGCGGCTTTGATTACTTGAACACGTCGGCACGTCCGCACATCTCCGCGATTCGAGGTCTACTTGAGTCCTGGTTCGAGCACCTGCCGGACATTGCGAAATCCGACGTGCGCGGCAGATTCCGCTCGCGTGAGGAGGCACAACATCGCGGGGCATTCTTCGAGCTGTACTGGCACGAGTTACTACTCCGCAGCGGGTATGAGGTCGAAGTCCACCCGCCGCTACCTCATGCCGCCACAAACCCGGACTTTCTCGCTCGGCGGAACAAGATCTCGCGGTTCTATCTTGAGGCAACTCTCGCCAGCCCTGCTCGCGAAGACTGCGCTGCAGACAGCAGACTTGCCGAATTTCATGACGCTCTCGATCGGATGGAATCACCCGACTTTTTCCTTCATGTTGAATACAGAGGAAGTCCGAAAGATAACATTCGCGGTCGTCCTCTGCGAGAGCGTCTGGAACGCTGGTTGGGGCAGCTTGATGTCGACAAGGTCGCTCAGCTTTATCGAGACCGGAATCCTGCAGCAGTTCCGGCGCTAACTCTATCTCAACAGGGCGTATTGCTGACGTTTACCCCAATTCCCAAAGGGCCGGAAACGCGAGGACGGCCGGGCGTGCGCCCGGTCGGCATCATGATGCCAATGGAAATGCAGGAAGTCCGCACACAGGATGACATCAGGGCAGCAGTCGAAGGAAAGGCAACCAAGTACGGAGACATAGATCTTCCTCTAATAGTGGCCGTGAATGTTATCGACGACTACTGTGATGACGATGAGATTTTGAACGCTCTCTTCGGAGAGCAACAGGTCTTAGCAATTCGACAGCCTAACGGCACCTGGATCGACAAATGGGACACGCGAGCTCCGAACGGAGCATGGCGCGGCCGGGTTGGCGCACGTAATACGCTGGTCAGTGCTGCCATCGTGATTCATCAACTCCTACCATCGACACTTCGTGCCTGCGCCGTGCGGCTGATCCATAATCCTTGGGCTACCCATCCGTTGCCAATGGATTTGCTGCCGATTCCACAGTATGCGATCTCGCTATCCGATGGACGTATCAATTATCAAGGAGGAACTCAAGCTGCGGACGTGCTCGGCATTCCAAACCGGTGGCCGATCCCCGACCCTTATTAAGGCTGTACCTTGGCCTGAGGCACGCGTCGCGACTCCGCGCCGGCAACAACTCCAGATCCCTCTCTCGCGCTCCAGGGCCCGCCGCGGCGGGCTTGGTCGCGCTTACTTCGGGATGACAATTGTTGAGGGTGTCGGAACGGCGCGGCTCAGGGCTGCTTCCTTCAGCACCACGTCGGAACCACGATATCTGGGTGAATTCCGCCACCGGTGCCCAGGCTCCCGTACCGCGCCACGCGACACTCAAACGCGGGACGGTGCGCGGGATCTGCCAACGCCTCGGGATCTCGCCTCCCTTCTGATTGACGCTGCCCGAATCGATGCTCCTACCCCACGCATCGTATAATCCAGGATCCGCCGATCGCATTGTGGGGTGCCCTTTGAGTTCTCATCCGCATGCAGGTTTTGGACAGCCGACCGGACCGCAGCCTTTGCCAGGCGTGAAGACCATTGTCGCCATTGGGTCAGGCAAGGGAGGGGTCGGCAAGACCACCATTGCGGTCAACCTGGCGCTGGCGTTGGCCAGGCTGGGACACCGCACCGGCCTGCTCGACGCCGACGTGTACGGTCCCAACGTCCCGCTGATGCTGGGCACCAGCACTACGCCGCGGGTGGTGGGCGAGAACCGCATCGAGCCGCTGGACGTTTTTGGCATCAAAGTGCTCTCGGTGGGGTTCCTTAATCCCGGCGACAAGCCTCTGGTATGGCGCGGGCCCATGCTGCACTCCATCATCAAGCAGTTCCTGCAGCAGGTGGAGTGGGGCGAGCTGGACTACATGGTGGTGGACCTGCCTCCCGGGACCGGCGACGTGGCCATTTCGCTGATCCAGACGGTGCCGCTCTCGGGCGCGATTGTGGTCTCGACGCCCTCCGACGTCTCCCTGCAGGACGCGCGCAAGGCCATCGAGATGTTTCGCCAGGTGAAGGTCGAGATCGCCGGCATTGTGGAGAACATGGGCACCTTCACCTGCCCGCATTGCGGGAAGGAGATCGACATCTTCTCGACCGGTGGCGTAGAACGAACCGCAAAGCAGTTTGGCATCC
Source organism: Acidobacteriota bacterium (assembly GCA_023265315.1). Lineage (GTDB taxonomy): Bacteria > Acidobacteriota > Terriglobia > Terriglobales > Acidobacteriaceae > JAHFUA01. Next base: position 2,498 of record JAHFUA010000028.1, read on the forward strand.
CCTACCTGGGCGCGGTGGAGCTCGATCCGGAAATTCGCAAGGGCGGCGATACCGGACATCCGGTCGCGCTGGGCGGCGAGGATTATCCGCACGCCAAGTCCTTTTACCAGTTTGCCCACCGGGTGGTCGCCGGCCTGGAAGACTTGCGCTCCAGAGTCGCCGAACCCGTGATCCGAATCCAATAAGGTGCGCCGACAACTCGCTTGGCACTCCGAAGCTGGCAGTGCCAACCTTGACAGGTGGCGACTCAAATCCTAGAATCTAGACAAAGGTAGAGCTGCGAGCTGGGAAGATAAGTAACTTGTTTTCCAAAGGCTTAGCAGCATTGGTGTAGGGCAGAAATGGCGCAGGTGGGGCCCAGCGGGAAGCGTGAACGCGAGATCCTGACCGCCATCGTGGAGACGTTCATCGCCACGGGCGAGCCGGTGGGATCGCGGACGTTGTCGCGCGCCAGTAAAGAGAGGATCAGCCCGGCTACCATCCGCAACGTCATGGCCGACCTGGCTGACGCCGGCTATCTCGAGCAGCCGCACACTTCGGCGGGGCGGGTGCCGTCGGCGCAGGCCTATCGTTATTATGTGGAGCAGCTCACCGGGCACGCGCATCTCTCCCAGGCCGACGAAGGCGCGATCCAGCAGTACTTCCACGGGGTCGGCGACGTGCAGGAGTTCATGGAACGTACTTCGCACGTGCTCTCGCTGCTTTCGAGCGGCGTAGGCGTGGCGGTGACGGCCACGGGCCCGCGCAATGCGCTGGATCACGTGTACTTCTCGCGGCTGGCGGCGAATAAAGTGCTGGCGGTGGTGGTGGCGAGATCGGGCCTGGTGCGCGACCGGGTGCTGCGCACGGCCTGCGATTTTTCGCAGTTGGAACTGGAGACCGCGGCCCGCTACATTAATGAGAACTTCCGGGGATGGACCATCGACGCGGTGCGGGCGGAGATCGACCGCCGTTTGCAGAGCGAGCGCAGCGAATACGACCGGCTGATGCAGTCCATCGAGGAACTGCAGCGCAGCGGCGCGCTCGGCCCGGAACCGGCGGCGCAGGCTGTGTTCGTGGAAGGCGTGGCCAATCTGGTGGCCGGCGAGGAAGACAAGGAGCGTCTGCGCGAGCTCCTGCGCACGCTGGAAGAGAAGGAGCGCGTGGTTGAGTTGCTCGCTGCTTACGTCGATGCGCGGCAGGAAGCGGTGCGGGTGGTGATCGGCCTGGAAGAAGCGGTGCCGCAGATGCGCAATTTCGTGCTCATCGGCGCCCCGGCGCACGTGGGCGACGAAGTGGTGGGGTCGCTGGCGGTGATCGGGCCCACGCGCATGGATTACGAGCACAGCATCACCGCGGTCTCCTACATTGCGCAGCTTTTCGACAAGATTCTGAACGAGAAGGAATATTAGTTGGTCATGGCAAAAGGGAACGGAAAGAGCGACGTGCAAAACATCGACGCGGAGCACGAGCTGCCGGCGGCCGAGGAAGACGGCTTCGAGGAAAGAGCCGCGGAGCAGCCGGCGGCCACGGCCGGCGTCGAAGATGAGATCAAGACGCTGCGGCAGGAGCGGGGCGTGCTGTACGACCGCCTGGCGCGCCTGCAGGCGGAATTCGATAATGCGCGCAAGCGCGCCGCCCGCGAGCAAGCGGAGTTTCGCGAGTATGCCGTCGCCGACGCCGTCAAGGCGCTGCTGCCCATGCTGGACAGCTTCGACCGCGCGCTCGAGGCCCATGCCGGCGAGGAAAACTTCCGCGGCATCGAACTCATCAACCGGCAATTCCACGACGCCTTGGCAAAATTGGGACTGCGTCCCATTCCCGCGGCCGGGGAGCCTTTCGACCCGCGCCTGCACCAGGCAGTGGAAATGGTTGATACCGCGGAAGCCGCGGACAACACGGTGCTGGAAGAGCTGCAGCGCGGGTACAAGCTCAAGGACCGCCTGCTGCGTCCGGCGATGGTGCGCGTGGCCCGCAATCCCCACAAGTAAATACGGAAGAAGAAACTGGCCAGCAACGCAAAACGCGACTATTACGAAGTGCTGGGCGTGACCCGCGAAGCCAGCGAGCAGGAGATCAAGAGCGCCTATCGCAAGCTCGCCATGCAGCACCACCCTGACCGCAACCCCGAGAACCCCGCCGCGGAGGAGCGCTTCAAGGAAGCCAGTGAGGCCTACACCGTGCTGGCCGATGCGCAGAAGCGGGCGCAGTACGACCGCTTCGGCCACGCCGGCGTCACCGGCGCCGGGGGCGGGTTCGGCTTCGATGCCGACGTCATCTTCCGCGACTTCGGCGACATCTTCGGCGATTTCTTCGGTTTCGGCGACATCTTCGGCCAGGGCGGCGGACGCCGCCGCACGCGGGCGCAGCGCGGCGCCGATCTGCGCGCTGACCTCAACCTGGAATTCGAAGAAGCCGTCTTCGGCGCCAAGGGCACGGTGAAGTACCGCCGGCAGGAAGCCTGCGAGGAGTGCCGGGGGACGGGCGCAGCCGCGGGGAAAACTCCGAGTACGTGCTCCACCTGCGGGGGGCGCGGGCAGGTGCGATATCAGCAGGGATTCTTCAGCGTCTCGCGGACGTGTCCGGCCTGTCACGGCGCCGGGACCCTGATCACCGATCCCTGCCCGCGCTGCAAGGGGCAGGGATTCGTCAGCCGCGAGCGTGTGCAGGAAGTCAAAGTCCCGGCGGGCGTGGAGGACGGCACTCGTATCCGCTACTCCGAACTGGGCGATGTTGGCGTCCACGGGGGTCCGGCGGGCGACCTCTACGTGGTGCTGCACGTGAAGGAGCACGCGTTCTTCCTGCGCGACGGCAAGGACCTCTACTGCGTGCTGCCCATCTCCTTTCCGCAGGCGGCGCTGGGCGTTGAACTGAAGGTGCCGACGCTGGACGGCGAACACCTGCTCAAGATTCCCGAAGGCACGCAGTCGGGCAAGGAGTTCCGCATCCGCGGCAAGGGCGTACCCGTGCTGAACGGGCACGGCAAGGGCGACCTGGTAGTGCGCGTCGTGGTGCAAACTCCCACCCGTCTCAGCAAACGCGAGCGCGAACTGCTGCAGGAGATCGACGCCATTACCCGCGTCGAAAACAAGCCCGAACGCCCCAGCCTGCTCAACAAGGTCAAAGACATCTTTGGATAGATTGAGGGAGCAGGAGGCAGGGAGCAGGAGGCGGGAAGCAGGAAAAGCACGGTTCCTGCCGCCTGCCTGCTGCCTCCTGCTGGCTGCTTCCTGCCGGCTGGTGCAATGACGCGTCGCCGCTGGATCGCCGACGCAGTCTCGGGCAGCCATGCTGCGCTGACCGGGGCACAAGCCGAGCACCTGGCGCGCGTTCTGCGTGCCCGCATCGGCCAGGAATTCGATATCGTGGCCGAGGGACGGGTGCGGCACGGCCGCATCATCTCCGTCACGCCGGACAAGGTGGAATTCGAACTCGGTGAGGAACTGCCGGCGGCCGCGCTCCCCGACATCACGCTGCTGCTGGCAGTCTTCAAGTTCGACCGCATGGAGTGGGCAATCGAAAAAGCCACCGAGTTGGGCGTAGTGCGCCTGGTGCCGCTGATCGCCAAGCGGACGGATTCGCATCTTGCGTCGGCAGCGGCAAGACGCGCCGAGCGTTGGCGCCGCATCGCCCGCGAAGCGGCTCAGCAGTCGCGCCGTGCCTCGCCGCCGGAGATCGCCGCCCCGGCGCGGTTTGAAGAAATCTTGTCCGTCCCAGCGGAGCGCCGCATCGTCCTCTCAGAAGCCGAAGAGCAAGTCTTGCTCAAACAGGCGGTCGCGGGCTCGAAGGGGACGCTGGCGCTGGCGGTCGGTCCGGAGGGCGGCTGGACGGGCGAAGAAGAGCGCGCCTTCCGCGAGCACGGGTGGATTGCAGCCTCGCTCGGACCCACCATCCTGCGTGCCGAGACTGCGGCCATCGCCGCAATCAGCATCGTTTTGGCCGAACTCATGTAGAGACACAGCTTTCTACGTCTCAGGTCCGAGATCACCCTTTTCCACAAACTTCGCAGTTGCCGCTCGCCGGAGACTCTCCGATAATGGATTGCCTCGGGCGATTCACCCCACAAATCAGTGTCCTTTACTTTCAGCGAGCGGCAGCTCCAGGCCATCGAACACGTCCACGGTCCCATGCTGGTGGTGGCTGGCGCCGGCACCGGGAAGACCAGCGTGCTGGTGGAGCGCATCGCGCGCCTGGTGCGCGACCGGCATGCGCGTGCGGAGGAAATCCTCGCCCTCACCTTTGCCGATAACGCCGCCAGCGAGATGGGCGCGCGTGTGCGCAAGGCGGTTGCCGGTACGGATTGCGCCGGACTGCGCGCCATGACCTTCCACGCCTACTGCTACAGCCTGCTGGAGCACGCAGGAAAGGCTTTTCGCCTGCTTACGAAGGAGGACTTGTGGGTCTATTTGCGGCAGCGCATCTCCGACCTGGGCCTGAGCTGGTATATCCGCGCGGCCAGTCCGGGCCAGTTTTTGGACGCGCTGCTCGAGTTCTTCGACCGCTGCCACGACGAAGTAGTAGGCCCCGCCGATTACCGGCAATACGTCGCCAGCCTGGGCAAGGCGAATGCGGCGCTGCCGCGGGTGGTCAGCTCCAAGCTGGCTGAGGGCATGTCTTGCGAGGAAGTGCTGGCGCGTTGCGAGGAGATCGCGAATGTGTTCCAGAAGGTCGAGGAGATGCTGGCGCAGGAGAACCTCGGCACTTTCGCCCACATGATCACGCGCGCGCTGGAATTGCTGCGCAATGACGAGCAGGCACGGGCAGCCGAGCAGGACCACGCGCGCTTTCTGCTGCTCGACGAATTCCAGGACGTCAACCTGGCGCAGATCGAACTGGCGCAGCTTTTGGCCGGGACCGAGCAGAATCTTTTCGCGGTCGGGGATCCTGACCAGGCGATCTACCGCTTTCGTGGCGCCTCTTCCGCAGCCTTCCAGGAATTCTCGCACCGGTTCCCGAAGACCAAGCGCGTCACGCTCATCGAGAACCAACGCTCGCGGACGCCGGTGCTGAAGTGTGCCTACGCCTTGATCCGCGGCAATCCCACGATCGCGCCGGCCGGCTTCGAGCGCGAGCCGCTAGAATCCGCGCGCGACCTGCGCGACAAACAGCAGGGAGAGCTGCTTCCTAAGTTCCCGGTGGAGATCGTCACCGCGGACAGTGACGAGCAGGAGGCGTTCGATATAGCCCGCCGCATCGAAGAGTTGCGCCGCGCGCCCGGCAAGCGGCGCGATGAAGCGAAGGAACTCCGGTGTCCCCGCGTCGGCGTTCTTTACCGCCAGCATGCTCACCGCAACCTCCTGGTGCGGGAGCTGGTGGCGCGCCATATCTCGTTCGTGGTGGTCGGGCTCAACGCGCTGGAGACGCCCGAAGTGCGCGACCTGCTGGCCTGCCTGCGGGTGCTGGCTTCTATGGCCGACAGCGGCAGCCTGTTCCGCGTGGCCGCCCTCCCGATGTTCCAGGTGGATGCCGAAGCCCTGCGCCAGGCGCTGAAGCATGCGGGGAAGGACGCCGACCTAATCAGCATCCTGGAGACCGTCCCCGGCGGCACCGACGTGGTGGCCACCGTGGAGGAAGCCTGGGCGACGGCGCGCATGAAGGGCATGAACACCGCCGCCGTGCTGATGTTCGTGCTTGAGCGTTTTGCTTTCGACCGGAACGCGCCCCCGGTGCTTGCCTTCGCGAACTTCGTCCTCGAATGGGCAAAGAAGCCGGTGGCGGGCAACGGCGAGCTCTCCCACTTTCTGGCGTACATGGACCATTATCCCGAGGCCGGTGGCATGGTCCCCGTACCGACGGGCGAGGAGGGCTCGGACCCCAGCGTGGCGCAGCTTATGACGGCGCACGCGGCCAAAGGACTGGAGTTCGAACACGTCTTCGTGCTGCGCGCGAACCAGAACTCGTTCCCCACCAGCTTCCGCGAAAAGCTGTTCGAGTTTCCCCTCGAGCTCCGGCGCGGGCTGGTGGCCGAAGGCGACGACAAGGAGATCCACAAACAGGAGGAGCGGCGGCTGTTCTACGTCGCCATGACGCGGACGCGAGAGACACTGACGCTGTGCGCGCGTCCCCGTAACCGCAATCAGCGTCCCACCGGCTTCGTGCGCGAACTGATGGACGACCGCGATGCCCGTGCTTATTGGTCGAAGAGGGATGCCGCTCGCTTCACCATCGATCTCGCCGCCGGAGCGCTGGCAGCCGGCCCAGGCGTGGGCGCGTGGCTGCTGAACCCGCCAGCGACCCCTTACGTTTTCGATGGCGCGCTGAGCGCCACGCTGATCGAGAGCTACGAGACGTGCCCGCTGCAGTTCAAGATCAAACGTTTCTGGGAAGTTCCGGGCGAGGTCGCCGCGCAGATGCAGTACGGCAACACCATCCACACTCTGTTGCGCGATTATTACGAGTCGCTGCGCGCCGGCCGCCCCAAAAGCGAGGACGAGGTGCTCGCGTTGTTGCGCGCTGGCCTGGCGGCCACCGGGTTCGCCGACCCGGTGCAGCGCGAGCTTTACGAGAAGGAAGGCACGAAGCAGTTGCGCGAGTTCGTGCGCCTGCAGCAGGCCGCGCCGCCGGCCGAGGTGATCGGAACCGAGCGCGGCTTTGAGATCACACTGGCAGGCGTGCGCGTCAAGGGACGCCTGGACCGCATCGACCGCATCGCCGGCAACCGCGTCGCCATCGTGGATTACAAGACCGGCAAGCCGCGCACCCCGCAGCACGCGGACAAGAGCCTCCAGCTTTCCATCTACGCCCTGGCGGCGCGCGAGAAGTGGGATTACGACGCCGAGCGGCTGGTGTTCTACAACCTCGCCGACAACAGCGAGGTCGCCAGCAAACGTGATTCGCGACAACTCGCGGAGGCGTGCCAGCGCGTCGCCGAGGTGGCGGCCGAGATCAAGGCCGGGAACTTCGATCCTAAACCCGGCTTCCACTGCGGATGGTGCGCGTATCGCAAGCTCTGTCCTGCGACCGAGGAGAGGCTTTACCAGATCCAGATGCAGGCCGCGGGGGTGAACTGATGCTGGCCGTCGCGCTGGCGTGCGTAGCCGTGCTTCTGGCGTTGATCGCTGTGGTGCTCATGCTGCGGCGTCCGGCAGCGTCCGACCCGCAGGCGCTCGAGGCTCTGCGCAACGACGTCAACGCCCTGCGCGAGAGCACCGACCGGTCCGTCTCCCATGTGGTGGACGTGTTCAGCAAGCAGCTCGAGGGCGTCGGCGACAATGTGCAAAAAGCGCTGGGGGCCGTCAACTGCAATGTTGCCGAGCGTCTGGAAGCAATGAACCGCCAGCTTGGCGACCGGCTGAACGAGAACGTGAAGGCCATGAGCGGCACCTCGAAAGAAGTGAACGACCGCATGGCGCACGTGCAGAACATCTTCGCCGAACTGCAGAAGCAGGTGGGCGGCATGAGCGAGCAGGCACGGCGCTTGGCGGAGCTGTCGAAGTCCATCGCCGACTTGCAGCACATCCTCACCGCGCCCAAGCTGCGCGGCGGCTTCGGCGAGGAGCAGCTCGAAAACCTGCTGGCCATGGTGTTCGCGCGCGAGCAGTACCGGACGCAATATGCGTTCTCCTCCGGCGACCGGGCGGACGCGGTGCTGCTATTCCCGCAGGGAATGGTGGCCATCGATTCCAAGTTCTCGCTGGAGAATTTCCGGCGCATCGCCGAAGCCGAGACCGAACCCGAGAAGAAAGCGGCGCGCCGCGAGTTCCTGAAGGATGTTCGCAAGCGCGTGGATGAGATTGCCGGCAAGTACATACGGCCCGCCGAGGGCACGCTGCCCTTCGCGCTCATGTACATTCCGGCGGAAAACGTCTACTACGAAGCCATCATCCGCGATGAAGACGGCAACGGACTCTACGAATACTGCGCCCAGAAACGCGTGATGCCGGTTTCGCCCAATTCGCTCTACGCCTACCTGCACACCATCGTGGTCGGGCTCAAGAGCCTGCACGTGAGCCAGCAGGCGGAATCCATCCTGCGGCAGATGGAATCGCTGCGCTTCGAGCTGGAGAAGTTCAGCGACGTCTACGACAGGCTGGGCACGCACCTGAAGAACGCGGGCAAGAGTTACGACGACAGCACGCGCGCGCTGAGCAAGCTGGAAAACCGCGTCCATAACCTTGCGGGCGCAGGGATCAGCCAGCCGGAACTGCCGTTGGACGAGGAAAAGCGGGCACTGGGCGCGGCGGAAGGCTGAAAAAAGAGCGCACAAAAAACTCGGGGACGCTGCCTGGCGTCCCCGTCTTGCCTTACGATTGGGCTGGGCGATTAGTGCTTCTTCTTGCCGCCCTTTTTCTTGCCACCCTTCTTGGTTGCCATGGTTCTATTCTCCCTTCCATTCTTCATGGATGCAACCCACGTGCAGTTGCACTTGATTGAATGTATAGAGTCAATGAAAAACGATGTCAAGAGAAAAATCGGAACGCGGCGGTACCGTCGAGCGATGAACGTCGAGGGAGATGACGCTCACGCGCAGGCGACGATGTGGCCCGATAATTTTCTTCGTGCAGAGACGCAGCATGGTGCAGTGCTGACAAGATTAGCCGCAACCTGCCAATCGGGACAAGGTAAGCCCTTGTTGTGTCATCCTGAGCTTGCGACCGCGTGGTTTTTGGTTTGCGGCCCGTTCTCGGGCCGCGCGGTCGCAAGCGAAGGATCTTGGTTCTGCTGTCCCATCGGACGAACGTCTGCTGAGTCTCTTCTGAGAGCATGGGCTCGCATAGCCAATGCCAGATCCTTCGCTCGCCCTCACCTCGCTCACGCTCGGTTCGGGTTCGCTCAGGATGACATTCCTGACAAAATTTCGTCCCTAGGGAAACCGCAATTTGGACAAGCCTGTAGCCTGGTGCGTCTCTACAGGTGGCTTCGGGCGTGCGCTTTTGGGGCCCTCCAAAAAAATAAAATCCCCTGAACCTTTCGCGGATTCCTTTCGTAGAGCAGATAGAGGATCACCATGTCCTTTCTCTCCCGGCGTTCACTGCTGCGAACTTCGGTGCTGGGCTTGCTGGCCGGCTGTGCGCCGGCGATGTGGCCGCAGTCGGAGCGCGGCGGCTATCCCCGCCCGGGATTGCGGCGCGGCCCCACCGCCGATTCCGTCGCCGAACTGATGGACGAGATCAGCCTGGCGCGCGCCTGCACCGTGGAGTGCGCCGAGGCCATGCCGGAGCAGCATTACGGATTCCGCCCCGTTGCCGAAGAGCGCACCTTCGGGCAGCAGATGGTGCATATTGCCGAGTCGGTGCGCAGCCTCTTCGAAGTCTTCGTGCAGGACAAGACGCAGCCTACCTTCCTGTTGAGTGAAGCCGGCAAGGAATTGGTAAAGTCCAAGGCGGACGTAGCAACGCTGTTGCGGGAATCGTTCACCTACGTGCAGCGCGGCGCCGCCGACCTCACCGACGTTGACCTCGACCTACGAGTGCAGTTCCTGGAGAACCGCCCGTTCTCCAAGGGGCGGGTGGTTCGCTTCCTGCTGGATCACGCCACCTATCACCGCGGGGAGAGCGCCGTGTACATGCGCCTGAACGGCATTCGCCCGCCGCGTTATCGGGCGTGACGGTAAATCCCTTCACCGCCGAGACGAGTTCGCCGAGGTTGTTCCTTTTGATCGCGCGGTCTGCGGTTACGAACCCATAGAGTAGAACAGCCCATTGCGGCCCGGACCGTCATCGGTATACTCAGGCGCCGAGCCCTATGCTTTTCAAGACCCTCAGTGCCGCGGTTTACGGCATCGATGCCAGCATCATCGAGGTGGAGGTCGATGTCTCCGGCGTCAGGCTGAACGACGGGGACCACTTCATGACCGTCGGACTGCCGGATGCGGCAGTGCGCGAGAGCCGGGAGCGCATCCGCGCCGCGCTGAAGAACTGCGGCTACGACATCCCGCCCACGCACATCACCGTCAACCTGGCGCCCGCTGACATCAAGAAAGAAGGCTCGGGCTTCGACCTGCCGATGGCCATGGGCATCCTGGGTGCATACGGCGCGCTCACCCGCAAGGAAGTCGTGGATTACCTGCTGGTGGGCGAACTGTCGCTGGATGGCGGGGTGCGCGGCATCCGTGGCGCGCTGCCCATCGCGGTGGAGGCGCGCGCCCGGAAGATCCGCAACCTCATCGTCCCCGAGGTCAATGCGCGGGAAGCGGCCGTGGTCAGCGGCGTGGACGTCTTTCCCGTGCGCTCGCTGCTGGACGTGGTCAACCTGCTGAACGCGGCCGAGGGCAATGGCGCTGCTCCGCTGCGCGTCGAGATTGACGCGCTGCTGAACGAGGCGCGGCAGTTCACCGTGGACTTCAAGGACGTGCGCGGACAGCAGACCGCCAAGCGTGCCCTCGAGGTGGCGTCTGCGGGGGGACACAACATCCTGATGATCGGCCCGCCCGGATCGGGCAAGACTATGCTCGCCAAGCGCATCCCCACCATCCTGCCGCCGTTGACCTTCGAGGAGGCAATCGAGACTACGAAGATCCACAGCGTGGCCGGCGTGCTCGATGCCGGCGCGGGACTGGTGGGGACGCGTCCGTATCGCGCGCCGCACCACACCATCTCCGATGCCGGACTGATCGGCGGAGGCGCGGTGCCGCGTCCCGGCGAAGTCTCGATCGCGCACAACGGCGTGCTCTTCCTCGATGAACTGCCCGAGTTCCCGCGCAATGTGCTGGAAGTGCTGCGACAGCCGCTGGAAGACGGAACCGTCTCCATCGCCCGCGCCGCCATGTCGCTGACCTTCCCGGCGCGCTTCATGCTGGCGGCCGCGATGAATCCGTGCCCGTGCGGGTATCACAACGACGCTTCGCGCGACTGCCACTGCACGCAACCGATGATCCAGCGCTATGTGTCGAAGATCTCCGGGCCGCTGCTCGACCGCATCGACATCCACATCGACGTGCCGGCGGTGAGGTACAAGGAACTGCGCGGCGGGGCTGCGCCCGAGGGCTCTGACCACATCCGCGAACGTGTGATAAGAGCCCGCGAGCGGCAACTGCGGCGCTTCAAGACCGCCGGCGAGCCCATCTACTGCAACGCGCAGATGGCGCCCCGGCAGATCCGCGCCTATTGTGAACTCACTCCCGACTGCGAGCGCATGCTGGAGCGCGCTATGGCCCAGCAGGGGTTGAGCGCCCGTGCCCACGACCGCATCCTGAAGCTAGCCCGCACCGTCGCCGACCTCGCCGGCGCGGAGAACCTGGATTCGCGTCATATTGCGGAAGCGATCCAGTACCGAACCTTGGATAGAACGTACTGGGCGTGAAGGACGTTTCACGTTTCAAGGTGGACGGCACCAACTCGGGGCTATAAGAGGGTGCGATCGATTCGCGGGCCTCAAGACCCGCGCTTCCACCGGAAAACAAACGGGAAGGGTCGAGGTTGAGACATGAAACGTGAAACTTGGAAACGTGGAACCCCGGCCTGTGCCTGTGTGGCTATCCCCCGGGCGAGAATCTTCTTGACCCCGGCCCTCATTATGGGTAAGGTGAATTGTAGTTGGGTGCCGGATCGACCACCGGGCCAGGGGTTCTTGGCAAGCTTGGTTGTAAATTTCAGCAAAGAAGCAACTTTGAGCCTGCCGCAAGCATCTACTGAGTGTCACTGAATCTCATTCTCCAGGACTAAAGCCAGCTATAACAATCAGTTAGGTTTTGGCGTGGCCACGCGGTGAGCGTCTGGACGAAAGGGGTTGGGTGCCCGGCTGGTAAACAGGGAACCAGGGTCCCGAGGAGAGGAATCAAGGAAATGCGTTCTGAGTTGATCTATGATGCATTGCGCACGGTGCAGAACCGGTATCTTCTGTGCCAGGTTGCGTCCAAGGCTACGCGCAAGTTCCACAAGCCGAACACGCGCATCCAGGACACGATGAACCAGGTACTGGAGCGTTTCGCCGAGAGCGAATCGCCCACCCGCATCGTGGCGCAACCTGAACTGGTTGCCGAGGCCCAGCGGCGCGCTGCATAATAGAAGGTCTGCGGCGCGCCCGCGCCCGCGGAACTGATTCCCTTATTTGGAACTGATTCCCTTAATTTTGGATCGCTAGGTCGAACTGACCCTCCTCAATCACAATCCACTCCCCGTAGGTGAACATGACTATCGCGGAACTGAAAGAAAAAAACATCCAGGAACTCACCCGCATTGCGCGCTCCCTCGACCTGCCGGGCGCCAGCGGGCTGCGCAAGCAGGACTTGATCTTCAAGATCTTGCAGGCGCAAAGCGAGAAGGAAGGCCACATCTTCGCCGAGGGCGTGCTGGAGATCCTGCCCGACGGCTATGGCTTCCTGCGCTCCCCTGACTACAACTACCTGCCGGGTCCGGACGACATCTACGTCTCCCCTTCGCAGATCCGCAAGTTCGACCTGAAGACCGGCGACACCATCAGCGGGCAGGTGCGGCCGCCGCACGAGGGCGAGAAATATTTCGCCCTGGTCAAGATCGAGGCGGTTAACTTCGAGTCTCCGGAAGAGGCGCGCAACAAGATTCTGTTCGACAACCTGACGCCGCTCTATCCGCAGGAGCGCGTCAAGCTGGAGACCGCCAAGGAGAACATCACCGCCCGCGTCATGGACCTGCTGACGCCGCTGGGCAAAGGGCAGCGCGGGCTGATCGTCTCTCCGCCCCGCGCCGGCAAGACCATGATCCTGCAGAACATCGCCAACTCCATCACCACCAACCATCCCGAGGTGGTGCTGATCGTGCTGCTCATCGACGAGCGCCCGGAAGAAGTCACCGACATGCAGCGCTCGGTGAAGGGCGAGGTCATCAGCTCGACCTTCGACGAGCCCGCCGCCCGCCACGTGCAGGTGGCCGAGATGGTGATCGAGAAGGCCAAGCGCCTGGTCGAGCACAAGCGCGACGTGGTGATCCTGCTGGATTCCATTACCCGGCTGGCGCGCGCCTACAACACCATCGTGCCGCCCTCGGGCAAGGTGCTCTCCGGCGGCGTGGACTCCAACGCCCTGCAACGGCCCAAGCGCTTCTTCGGCGCCGCCCGCAACATCGAGGAAGGCGGCTCGCTGACCATCTGCGCCACCGCGCTGGTGGAGACCGGCTCGCGCATGGACGACGTGATCTTCGAAGAGTTCAAGGGCACGGGCAACATGGAAGTCATCCTCGACCGCAAGCTCTCCGACAAGCGCGTCTTCCCGGCCATCGACATCCAGCGCTCCGGCACCCGCAAGGAAGAGCTCATCATCCCCAAGGAAGACCTGGCGCGCATCTGGGTGCTGCGCAAGGTGCTGAACCCGCTGTCCCCGGTCGAGGCCATGGAGCTGCTGATCGACAAGCTGGGCAAAACCCGCTCCAATGGGGAGTTCCTGGGCAACATGAGCTCGCTGTAATCCTGACGCTTCAGACGCCCCTGGTCAGCCGCCCCGTTTTTTGCCCTTGTTGCCACGCTTGCGGATGCCACAGTATGGCAGCCGCAACATCCACGGAAGCCAAAGAGTAAGAGCAAAGGAATGTCATACGCGCGGCGCCCTTCGTGCACCTCTGTGCCTTCTGTGGTTGGCCCGCCCCTGAAATCTTCGGCGTCCCAGCACTTAGGTAACGCTGTTTATTGAAGAGGTTCTAGCCCTCTCAGGAGCCGAATTACTCTTGACGCTTCGACGCGAATCAACTTACGATTTGGAAATCTCTTCGTCTGGGAGGAACCAGTGCGCAAGTCTTGGGTGAAGTGCTTGGCGTGGGCCTTGGTAGTGTTGTTTCCCGCTTCGATGGTGGTGGCGGACGCCACCTCCGCGATGCTGAACGCCACCGGCAGCGTAACCGTCAACGGCAGTCCCATCGAACGAGCCACCGCGATTTTCGCCGGCGACCAGGTCCAAACCGGCGCTAACTCGATCGCCACCTTGACTAACGAAGGCTCCTCGGTGACCGTGGCCGGCAATTCGTCGCTGGTGTTCTCCAAGAGCTTTGTGAACGTGCTGTGCGGGACCGCCCTGGTCAGCACCAGCCGCGGCTTGTCAGTGCGGGTGAGCAACCTGCTGGTGCAGCCGGCGCGCGGCGCTCAAGCGCGGTTCCAGATCACCCAGAACGAGGGGCAGCTTCAGATCATCGCGCGCGAAGGCACGCTGGCCATCGACAACGGGGCCGCCACCAGTTCCTTGCAGGCGGGCCGCATGCTGACGGCGCCCGCCACCTGCATGGCAGCGCCCTATGCGGATGACCAGGCCGGCGGCAGCTCACCCCTGCCCCAGGATAATTCATCCCAGGATCAGCAGCACAAGCGGAGGGCGCCAGCGGCTGGCGCTGGTCGCACGGCTCCGCCGCCCACGGGTGGCAGCAATACCGGCAGCATCTTACTGTACGCAGGAGCGGCGGGCGGCGTAGCCGGATTCCTGGTCTGGCTGACGACCCGCAGTTCGGCGAGCACCACGACTCCATAACCGCAATTCCGGCGCAGACGAATCAGCCCGCCATCACGGCGGGCTTGGTTTTTTGTGGCTCTTGGCGCGGGCCGGGCTCAGTCGCGGAGCACTTCCACGTTTTCCGAGGGCACCATGATGCGCAACAGTTTGAAGGGATACGAACTTTCCAACCAGAGGGTCCAGGCGGCGTCGTCCGACTGCAAGGTGAAGCGGTCCAGCTCACGTTCGGCGCCGTGGAACATCAGCTTGTCTTTGCCTTGGTAGTTGATTGCGACGATAGTCGAAGCCTGCTGGCGGGGGATGAAAACGCCGAACTTACCGGGCTGCAGCTTGCAGCCTTGCGGGCTGACGGCAGCACCGCAGAAGGTAGCCAGGTAACGCCACAAAAGAATCTCGCGGTGGGTGAAGAAGTCGTCGAGGATCACCGTGGAAGGGGGCAGCAGGAAGGCGCGCTCGTGGGTTTTGGAGCCAGCCGCCAGCGTGATGTGCTCCACCAGGAACTGGTCGTGGTAGTCGACGGTGGCCTGCGCCTTCTCTGGACTCAGCTCCTTCCACTCATAGTGACGCAAGTCGCCGTTGGATGCGACCTGTAATTCCGACGTCTGGCTGGCCCGGTCGTTGCCGTCTTCGATCTTGAGCTGGGCCACGGCCACGCTGACGTCCGGCCGCTGGTGGATGGTGAAGGTCTCGGTGCCGATGCGGCGCCCCTGGCGGAAGATCCCGAACGAACCGGAATCGACCAACTGGCCTTCGTTGGATTTTTTGTAGGAACGGGCGGGAAGGCTGCCGATGGTCGCCGCGACGAGCAGCGCTGCGAATAGCCTGAGTTGCAATCTCACCTACTCTCCTCCCGTGGGTTCCAGCGCCAGTGCGCATGCGATATCGGCAGCGGCTTGCTCCACCGACCGCGAAGCTGTATCCACGCGAAGCTGTGCCTTGAGGTAATGCGGCCGGCGCGATTCATAGAGGAGCCGGGCCGGTTCTTCTTCTTGAAACAGCGGCCGTGCCGCCGCGGTCTCGCCACAGCGCTGGCGCACGACTTCGAAGGGAGCGTCCAGAAACACCTGGGGCGCGTGAGAGGAGGCCAGCAGATCGGCGTTTTCCTTTCGCAGCGGAGCCCCGCCCCCCAGGGCCACCACCACCGGCGAGCCGTGGCCGAGTTCCGCCAGCACCCGGCGCAGCACCGCAGTCTCGATGCGGCGGAAGGCGTCCTCGCCGGAGCGGGCAAAAATCTCGGCGATGGTCCGGCCTTCTCGCATCTCGATCCGCTGGTCCAAGTCCACGAACCGCCAGCGCAGGCGGCGCGCCAGCGCCTGGCCTACGCTGGTCTTGCCTGCGCCCATGAATCCCAGGAGGAACACCGCGCGGGGCTGCGTCTTTTTGGTTTTAACCACAGAGGACACAGAGGAACACAAAGGAATTTCCTCGTCGGCTTTCCTCCGTGGTCCTCTGTGGCCTCTGTGGTTAAAAACGAGTTACCGTTTCTTGACGCGGATTTTACCACTCAAGGAACGGAGTTGGACCGACGAAGCCCCCGAGTTCGAGGTGCCTGCGAAGGAACGTCCCTGGGTGATGGCGAACGCCGGATGCTGTTTCTGTTGCAGCGGAAAATCGTTTTCCACGCTGCCGGTGATGGAGCGCGCGCTCAGATCCACGGAGGCGGAGGCCGGCAGGGTGACGTCGATGTTGCCGGAGTGGTTGACCAGCAGGTATTCGCCGCCCTCTCCGAAATCGCCGTTATAGCGGATGGACCCTTTGACGGTGTTGACCGAGACTCTGGGACCGGAAACGGCATCGAGCCGCACGTCGCCGTTCAACGAGGTGATCTCGACGTGGCCGTTGGCGATGTTGCCCAGGCTGATGGGGCCGCTGATGGTGCGCACATGCACATGGGCATTGCTGACGTCGTGCACGTCGACCTGGGCCGCGTCGCCTTCGAGAGTCAGGTCACCCCGCATCTTTTCTGCCGTGATGGGGCCGCTGGGCGCGCGCACAGTCACGCTGGCATCGGAGGGTACCAGTACCTGGTAGTCGACGCGGCTGTCCGGACCGTCAGTGCGCTGGAGGAAGTGGGTGGTAGCGTGGATGCGGTTGCGGTTCTGGTCACAATCGACTTCCACTTTGTCCGAGTGGGTGGTGGCGATGATCACGACCTGGCGTCCCGCCGAACCCTTGATTTCCACCGGCCCCGACTCGTTGGTGACGGTGACGCTGGCGCCCGGCGCCACCGTGTAGCGGAACTCTTTCCGGTTGTCGGCGGCGAAGGCGGCGACCGCCAGCAAGCCGACGGCAACGAGGGAGCACTTGACGCCGTTGCTCATCCTTCCCATAAACTCTCTCTCCTCCCGCCAGGCGGGCGGCTGCGGATCATTGACTGCATACCGGCCGCATTCCGCCGGCTGCGCGTGCCGCGCTCCCGCCCTTCCCACCCAGCGGCGACCCTCACTCCCCGGATCGTGCCATAGCCATCTCGTACAACAGCGCCTTCTCGTCGTAGGCGCGGATCAGATGGTCGTGCGCCCCCATGTCATTGGGGTCCTGTTCTATCCTGCGCCGGGCATCGCGGATGTAAGCGTTGACGCTTTCCAGGTTCTCCCGGTAGGTGGCCAGCAGGGCGGGGGACTTATGCTGCACGAAGTTCAGCATTTGCGCGTCGTCGTCGTCCGCCGCGGCGGCCGGGGCCGCTGCCGGAACCCTGGCGGTGACCGCGGGCTGGGGTTGGCGGGTGCTGTTGTTGCGCAACCAGATGATGCCGATGGCAAACAGCAACAGAGCGGCCACGGCCAGCATGCTGCCGCCCCTCACCCACCGCCGCTGGCTCAGGACCGCCGCTGCTTGCGGGCGAAATCGCACCGTCCCCGCCAGGGGACGCACCAATCCTTCCCGCTGCAGCGCGCCGCGGATGCCGGTCCAGACGCGCGGGCTGGGGTCCCGCATCGGCAGCAGCAGCTTGGCGGTGTCGGCGATATATCTGAGGTCCTGCACCAGGTCGGAACACACGGCACAGGACTTCAGATGGGCTTCCTCTTCCGGGTTCCCGCCGCTCTCGATGATGTCCGGCAGGACCTCTTGGAACTCAGCGCAATTCATCGCTACGCATCCTCTCCCCGCATACTCTCGCCCGTGCTTCCTGCCTCAGCGCCTGGCGGCCTTTTCGGCTCTGTTCACGCTGAGGAGGTCTCGCAGCTTCATTCTCGCCTTGTGCAACTGCGATTTACTATTGCCGATCGAGCAACCCATCATCTCCGCGATCTCGTTGTGCTCGTAGCCCTCGACATCGTGCAGCACGAAGATGATGCGGTAGCCGGGAGGCAGGCTTTCGATCGCCCGTTCCAGGTTGAGCCGGTCGATGGACCCGGCCAGCACCCGGTCGCGGGTGCCGATGTCTTTTCTCGGCCCGTCCTCCTGCTGCGGCTCCAGGCTCTCTTCCAGCGAAACCTCCGGCAGGCCCTTCTTGCGCAGGTGCATCAGCACCACGTTGACCGCCAGCCGGTGCAGCCAGGTGGAGAACGCCGACTCGCCGCGGAAGGTGGCGATCTTGCGATAGAGCTGCAGGAAGGCCTCTTGCGTCAGGTCTTCCGCCTCGGCAGTGTTCCCAGTCATGCGCAGGCACAACGAATACACCCGCCGCTTGTGCAAGGCATACAAAGCCTCGAATGACTCGGCGTCTCCCCGCTGGGCCCGGTCGATCGCCTCCGCCTCTGAGAGCCCGGGGCCAGCTGATTTTTTTGCTTGTGCCAATTCGCCTTTGCAGGCCGCACTAACCTAGATGCGGCCTAACTCCCTGTTCGTTGTATTGGTTGCCCCAGACCGAAACTTCCGTAACCCTGCCGGCCAGGGTGGAGTGCGAACCGGGGCGCCACTTCTCCTAATGATGAAACTGCGGGGCTCCCGGGTGCTGGTTTATCCCGAACTCCTGGTGGTGATGGTTTCCAAGCCATGCCCGTGCGGTCCCGTCTCGCGGCGGCGCAGCAGGATCGCGAAGACCACCCCCAAGGATGCCAGAGCGGTAAGAATATGCAGCATGGGCAGGTACCCGCCGGGATTGCTCTCCCCCGCATGCGCCGTATCGTTGGCTAACCCCAGAAGGTAGTTGAAGGATGCCATACCCATGTTCTGGATCATGGTCATCAGGCCGAGTGCGGTCCCCAGCGTCTTCTGGTCTACGATGTAAGCCACCGACGGCCAGATGATCGCCGGCACCAGCGAGAAGGCAACCCCCATCATGGCCATGGATGCCACCAAATGTATGGGGGCAACAAACAGAGTGCTCCAGGGCCAGGGCAAGCGGACGTGGATGATCACGCTGGAATGCACGTACCCCATGATGGAATACACGGGGACCAGCAAGGCCGAGCCGAAGATCATCAGCAGGGCGCGTTTGCCGACCCGGTCGGCCAGCAGACCGAACAGGGGCGTCCCCACCATGGTGCAAGCGGTCAGGATACTGAGCAGCAGCCCCGCATCGGACAGCGGCATCCGCTGCTGGTGCTGGAAGAACTTCACCGCGAAGGTCTCGAATGGGAAGATGGCGGAGTAGAACACGAGGCAAAGACCCACCAGGTACCAGTAGGAGCGGCCGAATTGCAGCATGTCGCGGGCTACGACTTTGTCGATTTCACCGGCGTGCCCCAGGTGGTAGTGGCGCTCCGCCCGGACTTCCAGAATCCAGTAGAGGATCGGCCCAACCACGCACAGCGTCACAAACCCGACACCGATCAGCCAGGGTGTCTGCCAGGAGTTGTACGCGCTGCCCGCCCAGCTCGGGGAACTCTGCGCCAGCAGGGTTCCGAAGCGGGCGATCACCAGGTTGATGCCGAAGGCGAAACTGAGTTCCTTTCCCCGGAACCACTTGGCCAGGGCGGTGGTGACGGAGACGATCAGCGATTCCGCCCCCATGCCAAAAATGAAGCGGCCGCTGGCCATGACCACAAAACGCGGGGTGGCCGCGGTGAGGATCGCTCCCGCCAGACAGATGGCGCCGAACAATAGTGTTGCCTTGCGGGTGCCGATGCGGTCGATGATCACGCCGCCGATGAGCACGGTGGCGATGGGCGCAATGCTGTAAAAGGAATTCAGCAGGCCGATGTTGCGGTCGCTGAAGCCGAGCTGCCTTTGCAGAATGTCGGCCAGCGGGCTGAGCGCGTCGTAGAAGTAGTAGTTGCCGAACATCGCCAGGCTGACGAAGATCAGCACCGTCCAGCGATAGGCGGTCGAGGGCGCCGGCAGCGTCTCCGGCCGCACAGTTGTGGTTGAATCCGCCATCCAGAACCCTTTCCGCGAAACCCCCGACACAAGAATGCGACGCCGTTTCCTGCGTCGCAGAAGACGGAGCCAAGATATCAGATTGGGCGCAGGAAGTCAGAGGGCAGTGTGCGGGTAACAGTGGTAGAGCTCTGGTCCTGAAGGGCCGGTAGCCCACATGATCTGCCCTCAGGGAGTGGTCTGAAATCCGACATTTGGGTGCCGGGTGCCCCACACGAGCGTCTTTTGCTCGTGTGGGAAACATTCCAGGTTCCATTCCCCGACAAGCTGCACTTGTCTGGGGCACTCAGTTGTGGTCAGGCAGGTTACCCGGGCCCCGCCGAGGCTACTGGATCTTCTGCGTCTTGTTGTCGTACTTGACGAGGCCGTTCTGCTGATTCTGGCGCGTCACATCCTCGTTCGAATAGCTCCGCGCTGCCCGTCTCCGGCCTCTCGCTGCACTCGCTGCCTGCACCGGGCTGGGGGCTTGTTCGGCGGAGCTGAAATAGACCCACGCCGAGCGCTCGGCTTCGTGCCGGCGGGGCATCCGTTGCCCATGTTCCATCCGCCCCATCCTCATCGTATGGACGGGAGCGTTCACCGCGGGTGAAATGAGCGGGGTTCCCCCGCCGGAGTACCAAACCGGCATGGTGTAAACCGCGTCGAGGTTGCCGGAGACCATGGAGAGCGTGCCATTGGTTGCGCCCGCAACCAGCCCGCCGGTGGCATTGGTGGCCCCCACAGGGTTCGGAGAAATCGTCGCGAACGACAGCTCCGGGGTCGTGATCAGCGGGATATAAGGCCCGCACCCGTAAGGACAATACCCCGGAAAGCCGCGAACTACGCTTTGGCCCAAACCCAGCGCGGACAACAGCAGAATGGAGCACAGAATGGTGAGCGTACGCATGACATCCTCCCGGAAGACTTACCTTGCCTCCCTGCATAGCAGGTGGCATGCCACTCAAGTTCTTCACCCGAGTTCAGCCGATATGTGCCGGCAGTTTCGGCTCGTGTCCGGGCATTTGCGGTTTAGCAGCGGATCTTTGGTGCAAAGACTTGCGCAAAAAATGTAGGCATTTGTTCCGTTACGAGCCGATGTAGCGCGCGTACAGGCTGCGGGCCACGGCAGTGTCGCTGGTGCCCTTGATGATCGCCCGTCCGTCGGGGAAGAGGGTCATTTCATAATCGGCGAGCCAGAACTTCAGCACCAGGTCATTGTGGCGGACGGTGCCATGCGGTTTCAGGCGCTCGCTCATTTCGGCGAAGTCGACCGGCCGCTCGCGTTCGTGGATCTGCACGGAATTGCGCCCGCAGAGGGTGATATGCGGCCGTCCCTTTCCTTCGAGGTGGATGAACTCCCGCTGTGCGCAGGTCTGGCAATCGGGGCGAGGGTGGGCGGCCGAGATCTCCGAGCGCTGGTTGGTCCACACGTCGAAGGAGAGCAGCGTGCGCCGCAGGCGGTCGCGCGCGCCCACCAGCAGCTTCACCGCTTCCGTGGCCTGCAGGGAGGCGACCAGGTTAACGGCGGAGTTGAGGATGCCGGAGGTGTCGCAGGTCTCGACCGCGCCGCGGGGCGGGGCAGGGAAGACGCATGCCAGGCAGGCGGTTTCGCCCGGCAGGATGTCCATGGTTGCACCGTAGCTGCCCACGGCCGCGGCGTAAATCCAGGGCACGCCCTGCGCGACGGCATAATCGTTCACCAGGTAGCGGGTTTCGAAGTTGTCGGTGCCGTCGAGCACCAGGTCAGACTGCGCCAGCAGACTCCCGATGTTCGCGGGGGTGAGATCGGCGACCTCGGGCTCGACCACGATCTCCGAGTTGAAGGCGGCGATCTTGCGCGCCGCCGCGATGGCTTTGGGCAGCGATTCCGCGGCGTCGTTCTCGTCGAACAGCGATTGGCGCTGGAGGTTGCTGGGCTCGACGTAATCGCGGTCGATGATGCGCAGGGTCCCCACCCCGGCGCGCGCCAGCAGCGAAGCCAGGGCGGAGCCGGTGGCGCCGCAGCCCACGACCGCCACACGGGCCGTGGCCAGCCTTCGCTGGCCTTGCGCGCCGATGCCGCGAAACAGCACCTGCCGCGAGTAACGTTCCTCCGGAGTCATGGGCATGATTTCGCCCCAGCCTTTATTATAAGAGGCCGCTCTCCTACGGCCGAAGGGGAAGGGAGGGCGGCCGTGCGCAAGTGCAACGAGACCAGCGGAGCACACATCCTACTAAGCAGGCATCGCGACGGCAGCCGGATTCGACCACCCCAGCAAACCAAAACCGGGTTTGCCGGGGGCCCCGGGTCCGGCGAAAGGACAAAATCTGGTGTGGTGCGGGCAGCGCTCATGGCGACGCTCATCGCTGGAGTGGCGTATCTTTCCGCCACTGTCGTCCCGGTGTGGGCGCAGGGGATCAGCCGTCCGGACAGCAAGCCCGGCGCGGCGAGCGCCGATTCTGCGGCGCCGTCTGCGGTTCCCGCCATGCCGCCGGATCTGGAATCGCTGAATGCCGTCGCCGGCCGCCGCGTGCACGACATTCAGTTTCGCGGCGCCCCCGCCATGGTCGATGCCCGGCGCTTCTTGTCGCTGATTCCGCAGAAAGCTGACCAGCCCCTCGACAAGCGCAAACTGCGGGGCAGCATCCAGGCGCTGTATGCCACCGGGCGTTTCCAGGACATCCAGGCGGCAGTCGAGCCCGCGCCCCGGAATGAGCTCTCGCTGGTGTTCATCGCCAAGCTGAATCAATTCGTCGGCCCGGTGGGCGTGACGGGCGCACCGCGGCATGGACCGACGGATCATCAGTTGGTGAATGCCAGCAAGCTGCAACTGGGCGAACTGCTTACCGATGAGCGGCTGAAGCAGGCCATCGAAGGCATCGAGAAGGTCCTGGAAGTGAACGGCTTCTATCGCGCCACCGTCACCCCGCAGCTCATCCCGCACCCGGACACGCAGCAGGTGGACATCCTCTTCCGGGTCGAGGCCGGCCCGCGGGCGCATGTGGGCGAGATCAAGGTGACGGGAGATCCCGGCTTCACCCCCGAGCAGATCAGCGACGTCGCCAAGCTGCGCCGCGGAGACGTGGTGACCGTGCAGAGCGTGACTCGGGCGTTGCAGAGACTGCGCAAGAAGTACCAGAAACAGGACCGGCTGGAGGCGCAGGTTTCGCTGGTCAGCCGCGCCTATCGCCCCGAGAGCAACACCGTGGATTACACGCTGAACATCATGCGCGGGCCGGTAGTCGCCATCCATGTCGAAGGCGCCCGCCTGAGCGCAGGGGTGATCAAGCGCTCTGTCCCGGTCTACGAGGAAGGCGCGGTGGACGATGACCTGCTCAACGAGGGCCGTCGCAACCTGCGCGACTACCTGCAGACTCAGGGCTATTTCGATTCCCAGGTCACGGTGGTGCGGAAGGAGCAGCCCGGCTCGGACCGCACCGACATCGTTTTTGACGTGGACCGGGGCGAGCGGCACAAGCTGGCCGCCCTGGCGCTGGAGGGCAATAAGTATTTCCCCGACGACCTCATTCGCGACCGCATGCAGATCCAGCCTGCAGGCTGGCTGCTGTCGCACGGCCTCTTCAGCCAGTCCATGCTCAACCGCGACGTGGAGTCGATCCGCGATCTTTACCGCGCCAACGGCTTCCTGCAAGTGAACGCCTACGCCGAGGTGCAGGATGACTACCTCGGCAAGCACGGCCAGATACGAGTGATCGTGCACATCGAGGAAGGCCCGCAAACGCTGGTGGAGGACCTGAACATCCTCGGGGCCACCACGTTTGCCCCCAGCGCCTTGCAGAACATGCTGGCCAATGTTCCCGGGCAGCCGTTCTCGGATGCCAACCTGGTGGCCGATCGCGATGCGCTGGTGAATTTCTATTTCAACCGCGGCTTTCCCGACGTCACCATGACTCACGCCGCCCAGCCCGTGGCCGGCGAGCCCAACCGCATGGCCGTCACCTACACTATCCACGAGGGGGAGCGCGTGTATGTGAACCAGGTGCTGGTGAGCGGGCTGCACTACACCCGCCCCTTCGTGGTGGACCGGCAAATCATTCCGCATCCAGGCGACCCGCTCAGCCAGGCCGACATGCTCAAGACCCAGAGCCGGCTCTACGATCTCGGCATCTTCAACGCGGTGGACCTGGCGGTGCAGAATCCGGAGGGCGACGAAACCCACAAGAATGTGCTGCTCAACCTGGCTGAAGCCCGCCGCTACACCTTCGACTACGGCCTGGGATTCGAGGTGCAGACAGGAAGCGCACCCAGCACGGTCAGCCCGCAAGGACGGACGGGCGCCAGCCCGCGCGTCTCCTTCGACGTCAACCGCCTGAACTTCCGCGGGCGCAATGAAACCATCTTCTTCAAATCCCACTTCGGCCGGCTGCAACAGCGCGCCCTGCTGGGGTACGAGGTCCCGAACTGGCTGGACCACGAGAAACTCAAGCTCACCTTCAACACCCTTTACGACAACACGCGTGACGTCTTCACCTTCACCTCGCAGCGCCTGGAAGCATCGATCCAGGTCGAACAGTCGTGGAGCAAAGCCACCACGCTGCTGTATCGCCTCACCTACCGTGACGTCAAGGTGGACGCTGCCACTCTGGCCATCGATCCCAACCTGATCCCGCTGTTTTCGCGTCCGGTGCGGGTCGGCATTCCCAGTTTCACCTACATCCGCGACACGCGCGACGATCCGGTGGACTCGCGCAAGGGCAATTACCTGGTGTTTGACACCGGCGTGGCCTCGCACCTGCTGGGTTCGCAAGCCAACTTCGCGCGCTTTTTCGTGCAACACTCCGAGTATCGTGCCTTTGGGTACAAAAAAAGGTTTGTGCTCGCGCATTCCACGCGGCTGGGCATCGAGCAGCCCTGGGGCGGGCCGTCGGCCATCGTCCCGCTGCCGGAGCGGTTCTTCGCCGGAGGCGGCAATTCGCTGCGCGGCTTTGCCATCAACGAGGCCGGTCCACGCGATCTGGTCACCGGGTACCAGCTCGGGGGAGAGGCCATGTTCGTGAACAACCTGGAGCTTCGTCTGCCGCCGGTGCCGCTGCCTTTTATCGGCAAGGATCTGAGCCCGGTCATCTTCCACGATATGGGGAACGTGTTCGCTTCGGCGAGTGACCTGTTCCCTAGCCTCTCCCGCTGGACCCAGCCCGACCGGGCAGAGTGCGAGAATCTTTCGTCACCAACCGCGACCTGCAACTTCAACTACACTTCGCACGCGGTGGGCGGCGGCATCCGCTACCGCACCCCCATCGGGCCGGTGCGCTTCGACGTGGGCTACAACCTGAATCCGCCTACGTTTCCCATCCGCAGCCAATCGCGGTTCGAGACGCTCCACAGGGTGAACTTCTATTTCAGTATCGGGCAGACGTTCTGATGAGGCTTGGTTTCCAATCCGGGTGGCACGCGGGTGGGCGGCGCGCGTGGTTCGCCATGGCGGTGGTGTTGGCCGGCTCCGGGCTTGGCTGCATGGCGGTGGTGATCGACCGCATTGTCGCCACTGTGAACCGCCACGCTATCCTGGAGAGCGAATGGGAGGAAGCGGTCGGGTTCGAGTGCCTGCTGAACGGCCGCCCACTCAAGGACGTCACGCCCGGCGACCGCAGGCAGACCCTGGAGCGGCTGATCGACCAGGAATTGATGGCGGAGCAGATGCGCGCCAGTTCCTTCGTGCCGGCGACCCCTGAGGAGATTGCCGGCCGTGTGCGGGAGCTGCGGCAGACGGTCGCGGCATGGAAGACCGACGATGGCTGGCGTGCCGCCCTGGCCGGCTACGGCTTGACGGAGGAGGACGTGGAGGAAAGGACGGCCGTCCAGGTGAATCTGCTGCGCTACCTCGACCTGCGATTCCGCCAGGAGATCCGCATCGATCCCCGGAGGATTGAGAACTACTACCGCGAGCAATTGCTGCCGCAACTGCGTAAAGCCGGGGCGCCGGAGCCGCCGTTGCAGCAGGTGGCCCCGACGATCGAGCAACTGCTGGTCGAGCAACGGCTGAACGAACTCCAGAGCCAGTGGGCGCGCACGCTGCGCCTGCAGGCGGAGATCCTGGTGCGATGACCGAGACCGTTCCAAGCCGGCCGAGCCGAAGGTGGGTCCGCTACGCTGTGATGGGCGTGGTCACGCTGGCAGTGTTGGCGCTCGCGGTCTGGTACCTGACCAGCGCGCGGTTCCAGGAACAGATGCGGCGCAAGGTGGTGGCGGAGCTGGCGCAGATGACCGGCGGACGCGCCGAGCTGAAGTCGTTTGGTTGGAAGCTGGCGAGGCTGGAGCTCGAAGCCCGCGGCCTTACCATTCATGGGCTGGAATCGTCCGACCAGGTGCCGTACCTGCACGCAGACCGGCTGCTGGTCCGGCTGAAGATCCTCTCGTTCTTCCGACGGCAGATCGGCCTGCGCGAGCTCGAGTTGGAGCGTCCAGTTGTCCACATTATCGTTTATCCGGACGGCAGCACCAACCAGCCGGCGCCGGGGACGAAGGTGACCGGCGAAGCCGTCGCCGGCGTGCTGTTCGAACTCGCCATCGACCGCCTGCACGTGGATCGCGGAGAGTTGCTGTGGAATGACCGGCGGGTGGCGCTGGATTTCGCGGCGCGCGACCTGCTGGCGACGATGACGCGCGTCCCCGCGGAGAGCACCTACGAGGCCCGCATCCGGGTCGGAGCATTGAGTACCAAGTATGGCAGCTTCCTGCCGCTCCATGGCAAGACCGAGCTTGAACTAGGGCTGGCTCCCGGCAGGGCCGAACTCCGATCGTTCAAGCTGCTGTCGGACCGCTCCGTGCTCGAGGCACGCGGCACTCTCACCGATTTCCGCGACCCCAAGATCCAGTTTGTCTACGACGGATCACTGGATGCGGCCGAGCTCGGCGCCGTGGTGCGCATCCCGGAGCTGCGGCGGGGAAAACTGGAAGTCAACGGCCAGGGTACATATCACGGGCAGGACTTGACGTCCTCGGGGCGCCTGGTCTTAAAAGGTGTGGAGTGGCGCGGACCGGGCCTGCGCGTGCCGGATCTGACCGCTGCGGCCAAGTATTCGCTCACCCGCGACCGGCTGGTGATTTCCGACCTCACCGCCCAGGCGCTGGGAGGTTTGATCTCCGGCAGCGCCGCAGTCACCAATTGGACGAGCCTCGGCCCGCGCGAAGGGCGCCAGCACGGCGTCGGGCATCTGCGCCTCGCCGGTGTGCAGATGGGGGCGCTCGCCACAGCCGTCTCCACCCCCAGGCTGCCGCTCGACCGCATTAATCCCGCTGGAGCGGCCAATGGGACCGTCGATCTCGAATGGACCGGATCCC
>JAHFUA010000029.1 GCA_023265315.1 Acidobacteriota bacterium
ACACTCACCGCAAAACGCTGTGCCGCCCGCCGTTCCGGCTGGGCCCCCAGCGTGCCCTCGCTGGCCATAATCTACGCTCCCTGGATCGGACCTGGTTCCTCCAAAGTATCGCAATCCGGACGGAAATGGAACAGAGACCTGCAAAGGGAATGCCACGGGCGGGCGTCCGTTCCCAGATCAGCGCTTGTCTATAATGGATGGTTGGGTGCGCGAATCGCGCCGCCACAGCCATGATCCAGACTCTTTTCGGCAGTACCGAACAGAAGCCCGGCTTCTTCGACCGCATGAAGCAGGCGGTGACGCGCACCCGCGAGAGCCTCAGCGAGCGCATCGAGGAGATCGCCAGCTTCAACAAGGAAATCGACCGCAACACCCTCGACGAACTGGAAGCCACACTCATCGCGGCCGACCTGGGCACGGCCACCACCCAGGAAGTCCTCGCCAATCTGCGCGAGAAGGTGGACCGCAGGCAGATCGGGGACGTCAACGAGCTGAAGCGCTTGCTGAAGCAAGAACTGCTGGCCATCCTCGAGCGTGCCGGGCTCCAGCCGGTGAAAGCCGTGGACGGCGAGCCCGAGGTGATCCTGGTGGTGGGGGTGAACGGCACGGGAAAAACCACCACCATCGGCAAGCTGGCGCAGGTCTACCGCAGCGAAGGCAAAACGGTGCTGCTGGCCGCCGCCGACACCTTTCGCGCCGCCGCCATCGAGCAACTGGAGATCTGGGGGCAGCGCACCGGGACCGAAGTCATCAAGACCAAGCCGGGCGGCGACCCTGCGGCCGTGCTCTATGACGCGATGCAGGCTGCCAAGGCGCGGCACACCGATTACGTGATCGTGGACACGGCCGGGCGCCTGCACACCAAGTCGAGCCTGATGGACGAACTCGCCAAGATGCGGCGTACGGCGCAGCGGCTCATCCCGCGCGCCCCGCACGAGACCCTGCTGATCATGGACGCCACCACCGGCCAGAACGGACTGCAGCAGGCGCGCCTGTTCACCGAGTCGGCGGGGGTCACCGGCATCGTGCTCACCAAGCTCGACGGCACCGCCAAGGGCGGCGTGGCGGTCGCTATCAGCCGCGAACTGGGCCTGCCGGTGCGCTACGTCGGTGTGGGCGAAAAGGCGGGCGATCTGCTGCCCTTCAATCCCAGGGAATTCGTGGATTCGCTGTTCGAGTAGAAACTTAACCGCCGAGGATGCAGAGGACGCCGAGGTTAGTGACCACCACCTCTACCGATGAGCACTTCATGCGTCGCGCGCTGGAGCTGGCGCGCAAGGGCACAGCTCTGGCCTCGCCCAATCCGTGCGTGGGGGCCGTCGTCCTCGACTCCGGCGGCAACATTGTCGGCGAAGGCTTCCACACCTACGCCGGCGTAAAACACGCCGAGGTGCTGGCGCTCGAAGCCGCGGGCGAGAAGGCGCGCGGCGGAAGTCTCTATCTGAACCTGGAGCCCTGCTGCCATGAAGGCCGCACCGGCCCGTGCGTGGATGCGGTGCTGAAGGCGGGCATCAAGCGAGTAGTGGTGGCCATGCGCGATCCTAACCCGCTGGTGCGCGGCAAAAGCCTGGAGAAGCTGCGCGGCGCGGGTGTCGAGGCGACCGAGGGGGTATTGCAGGACGAAGCGCGCAAGCTGAACGAGGCCTTTGCTAAATACATCCGCACCAAACTTCCGCTGGTGACGTTGAAAGCGGGCATGACCCTGGACGGCAAGATCGCGCCGCCGCCGGGCGAAAGCGCATACCCTTCGGCGCTGGGTGTGGGCGGGGCGAGCGCCGGCTGGATCACCAGCATGGAGGCGCGGACGCACGTGCAGGAACTGCGGCACGCTAGCGACGCCATCCTGGTGGGGGTCGGCACCATCGTCGCCGATGATCCCCTGCTCACCGACCGCACCGGCCTGGAGCGCCGCCGGCCACTGGTGCGCGTGATCCTAGACTCGCGCCTGCGCCTGCCGCTGGAATCACGCCTGGTGAAGACAGCGCGTCACGACGTGCTCGTCTTCTGCTCGTTCGCCGAGGAAAAGAAAAAACAACAACTCGAGGAGCGCGGGATCCGCGTGGTCCAGGTGCCGCTGGGACCGGGCGGCGATGGGCGTCCCGATCTGAGCAAAGTCCTCGAACACCTGGGCGCGATGGAGATCACCAGCTTGATCATCGAAGGCGGCACGCTGGTGAACTGGGCGGCGCTGGTTGCCGGAGTGGTCGATAAGGTGTTCCTCTACTATGCGCCCAAGATTCTGGCGGGCACGGGCTCGGTGCCGTTCGCTGGCGGCCGCGGCTTCCGCCGCATGAGCGAGGCGGCGTATGTTAGGAACATCAGCCTACACCGATTCGGCGAAGATTTTGCGGTGGAAGGCTACATTAGGGATCCGTATTTGTAATTTGTGGTTGCTGTCTGAAATCTTTGGGCCCCGTTTGGGCAGCACCAGGAAAAGGTATGTTCACGGGACTGGTCGAAGAGGTCGGCAAGGTTCTCTCATTAAGCGGCGACCAGGGCACGAAGCGCCTCACGGTCAACGCGTCGAAACTCCCGCGCGAGATGAAGAAAGGCGACAGCATCGCCGTCAGCGGCGTCTGCCTGACCGCGGTCGAGATCAAGAAAAACTCCCTCGGCTTCGACCTGGCGGTCGAGACTCTCGCCCGCACTTCTCTGTCGCGACTCGCCACCGGGGCGCTCGTGAACCTGGAGCTGCCCATGAAGGCCGGCGGCCGCATGGGAGGGCATGTCGTCCAGGGTCATGTGGACGGCGTGGCGCGCTTCCTCGGTCTGGAGAAAATAGAAGGAAAAGACGATTACTGGCTGCGCCTGGAGATTCCCGCCGAGCTGGCGAAATACGTGGTGTTCAAGGGCTCGATCGCCGTCGAGGGCATCAGCCTGACAGTGGCAAAGGTCGAAGGCAGCGAGGTGACCATCGCCATCATTCCCCACACCTATGAGATGACCAACTTGAATCAGTTCAAGCCCGGCGATCCCATGAACATCGAGGTAGACATCATCGCAAAGTATGCCGAGAAGATGCTGCTGGGGCAGGCGACGCCGGGGAACGTCACCGTCGAAAGGCTGGTGGCGGAAGGATTCTGACTCGTACCACCGGCGTCTCGCCCGCGAACTCTCACCTGATCGCAGAAGACAGGTCGTCCTCCCGCCGCGGCGGCTTCTGGCCGGGCAGGATCAGCTCGTCCAGCGCTAAAAACTGCTGCACGATGGGATCCGGGCTTCGTTCCATCGCGGAGTACGGTCCGAAGAAGATGGCGCGGGCTTCGTGTAGGAAGACCACGCGGTCGGCGAGCTTCTTGGCCAGTCGCATGTCATGGGTGACGACGATGCTGGTCAACTTCAACTGATGCTTGAGCTTCTTGATCAAATCTCCCAGCAACTGGGCCATTAACGGATCGACCTGCGTAGTCGGCTCATCATAGAGAATGCATTCCGGCTGGGCCGCCAGGGCACGCGCGATGGCCACCGAGCGCTTCATCCCGACCGAGAGCTCGGAGGGAAACAGCTCGCGCATGGCGCGCACCCCGACCATGTCCAGCAGACCATCTACCACCTGGTAAATCTGCACTTCGTCCAGATCGCGGCGCTCGCGCAGCGGGAAGGCGACGTTCTCGCCCACGGTCAGCGAGTCGAAGAGCGCGCCGTTCTGGAACACCATGGTGACTTTTTTGCGGATGCGTTCCAGCTCGCTCTCCGGATAGTCGGTGATGTCTTCGTAGGCGACGATGACGCGGCCAGAGTCGGGCTTGAGGAACCCCATGATGTGGTGCAGCGAGACTGACTTGCCCACGCCGCTGCGCCCCAGGATGCAGACTGTCTCCCCGGGCAGCACGTTGAAGCTCACGTGGTCGAGGACGCGGTGCTCGCCGAACGCCTTGGAAACGTCCTTGAATTCGATATAGGGCTTAGCCGGCTCGGGATTGGTTGCGCGCTGGTTCATCATGGTTTCTCCGGGATGGCCCGGCGGAGATCTTCCGGGGTATTAAGATTTTCGAACATGGCAGCGCTGAAGGCAAACCGGCTCAATTCGGATTCTTCCAGGACGCGCGTACTCGTAACCGCGAACAGGGCGTCGATCTTGTTCTTCCCTGCCTCCAGCGCGGCAGCAGCCAGAGGCGCGAAGGCACCGCGGTACACGGCGCAGAGCGGCTGATACCCGCCCGCAATGCGCGGAACCGTAACCACGGCATCGCAGGCGCGGGCCTCCTCGACGATGAAACGCAGCAGCGCGGCGCTGACAAAAGGCAGGTCCACAGCCAAAATGAGATTCAGCTCCGTCGCCGAAGCAGACAGCGCGGCATGGATACCGGCCAGCGGCCCACGGTCAGCATACACGTCTTCGACCACCGGCCCGTAAGCCGCGAACTTGGCCGCAGGCCCGACGGTGCGCACCTCCGGCGTAAGAGCGTGCAGCCGGTCCAGGGCGCGGGCCAGCAGCGTGCGGCCATCGAGCTGGAGAAAAGCCTTGTCGGTCCCCATGCGGCTGCTGCGGCCGCCGGCCAGGACAAATGCGCTCAGGTCGGGCATACCGAGAGTGTAACAACAGAGTCAGCGGCGCTTGCTATGCTACAATCGCGCCGCTTTCCTTTCCCCCGGACGCGCCGGCCTTGCGTCAGGCCATGCTGCGGCGCGCGAGCGAAGACGGCGATTGCCGATGAACATCCGCCAAAGACTGCAACTGGCCGTGGTCCTGCTGCTGGCGATGCTGACGCTGAGCGTTGCCGGATACCGTCTGCTGGGCGGTCCCTCGGTCAGCTTTCTGAACGCGCTCTACATGGCGGTGATCACGCTGGCGGGCGTGGGCTACGGCGAAGTGGTGGACACCAGCCACAACCCCGCCTTGCGCGTGTTCAACATCCTGGTAGTGTTCCTGGGCGTCACCATCATGGTGTACGTGTTCTCGGTGGTGATCGCCTTCCTGGTGGAAGGAGAGCTTACCCACATCTTCTGGAGACGCAGGATGGAGAAAAAGATCAGCCAACTCAAGGACCATTACATTGTCTGCGGGCTGGGCGACACCGGCCGCTACGTGATCGAAGAACTCCAGAAGACGGCTGCCGCCTACGTGGTGGTTGAGCAATCGGAAGAGGTGCTCAAGCGCTACCGCGAACAGGCCGGCGCTGGCCGCGAGTTGCTCTCGGTGACCGGCGATGCCACCGACGAGAAAGTGCTGGAGGCAGCGGGCGTGGACCGCGCCCACGGCCTGATCGCCGCCCTGCAGGCGGAAAAGGACAACCTGGTGATCACGGTGATGGTGCGGCAGAAGAACCCGCGCATCCGCATCGTCGCCCGCTGCACCGACCTGCGCTTCACCGACAAGCTGCTGCGCGCCGGGGCCAACAGCACCGTCTCTCCCAACCGCATCGGCGGGCTGCGGCTGGCCAGCGAGGTGCTGCGTCCGCACGTGGTCAGCTTCCTCGACCTGATGCTGAAGGAGCAGACGCGCACCCTGCGCATCGAGGAAATTGAGATCGGACCGTCGTCGTGGGTGGAGAAAAAAGTCAGCGACCTGGAGCTGAAAGCGCGCTTCAGTCTGCTGCTCCTGGCTATTAAAGACGCGGACGGCGCCACCTACTGGGCCAATCCGCCCGAGAACCTCGCCCTGCGGCAAGGGACGGTGCTGATCGTCATGGGCGACGTGGCCCAGGTCCGCAAGGCGCGCTCCGAAGCCCAGCACCAGTCGGGGCGGGCGATGATCACGGGGCATTAGGAAGTGGAAAGTGAAAAGTGGAAACTCCTCTAATTTCATCTGCGGAGCTCCTGCGATGCTCTAATAGGTAGTGATCTCCAGGCACCTAGTGCGCGTGTACGACGATGGCCACTGCCCGTTCTGCCAGTGGACGCAGAAGACCATCTCCCGCTGGGACCGCGACCATCGGCTGGAGTTCCGTGATTATCACGACCCAGCCGTGGCGGCGGAGACGCCCTTCCCTATCGAACAACTCCACCAGCGCATGCACGTGCAGACGCCCGACGGCCGGTGGCACGCGGGCTTTTTCGGCTGGATCGCTGTCCTGCGCGCCCTGCCGCGCTGGCGCTGGCTGGCAGACGTGATGCGCGTGCCTCCCCTGCGTTGGATCGGGCCGACGGCTTACGGGTTCATCGCCAACCATCGTTACCAGGTGCCGGCATGGCTCCTGCGTTGGTTGGGCGCGCCGCGGCCGTGTGACCCATCCTGCGAAGCCTCCCGCCAAACGCACTAGGCACACACGGTTACCAAGGTCCAGGACCGGCAGCAACTAAGGAGAAAGACTGGGGTTTATTACTATTGGGCGCGACCGAGAATTTTCGCGCGAGGCAGTCGGCAACAGCCACTCTGCATCTAAACTGGTAGTCATCCAGGATTCAAACTGACAGGAGCAGTTTTATGAACGCAAGACGTTCGTGGTACGTGCTTACACTGGCGGCGCTGCTGGCGCTGGGTGTGGCATCGGGTTGCACGCGGGCGCGCAACGACGCGCAGGTCGCCGGCGAGGTGCAGGGCAAGATCAACGCCGACAGCAATGTTCCTACCAAGCAGATCACGGTGACCGCCAGCAACGGCATTGTCACCCTGTCCGGCAACGTGGGCAGCGACATGGAGCGGCAGGCCGCCGCCAACGACGCCGCGCAGGTGGAAGGCGTCAAGACGGTGGTGAACAATTTGCAAGTGGCGCCGGCGTCGGCTCAGGCTACTCCGGAGCCCGAACCCGAGCCGCAGCCGGAACCGTCAAGAGCGCCGGCACGTGCGCGGCGCACCAGCCCCAAGGTGTACCGTGAGCGATCGACCAGCCGAACCGCGAGCAGCATTCCAAGCAGCACTCCTGCTGCTGTGACGCCGAGCGCACCGGCCACCACGGCCATGGCGCCTCCTCCGCCCCCGCCGCCACCACCGCCCAAGCCGGTGACCATCCCCGACGGGACGGTGCTGCAGGTTCGCATGATTGACACGATCGATTCCGGACGCAACCAGCCCGGTGACCGCTTCCGTGCGACCCTGGACACGCCCATCACCATTGACGACAAGGTGATCGTGCCGCAGGGTGCGGACATCGAAGGCCGCGTAGCGGAGTTGAAGTCGGCGGGACATTTCGCCGGGAAGCCCGAGATCGCACTGGAGCTCACGGCGCTTTCCGTGAACGGACGCCGTTACTCGCTGCACACCAACCAGTACTCGCGTGAAGGCTCATCGCGCGGCAAGAACACCGCGGCGAAAGTAGGTACCGGCGCGGCCGTGGGCACCATCATCGGCGCCATCGCCGGCGGCGGCAAGGGAGCTGCCATCGGCGGCGTCATCGGCGCCGGCGCGGGCGGCGGTGTCCAGGCCGCGAGCAAGCCTCCGACGATCCACGTGCCTTCGGAGGCGCTGCTGAGCTTCACGCTCCAGAACCCGCTGACGGTCACGCCGGTATCCTCGATCCATCGCAGCCGGTCCAGCCGCAACGCTGACTACAGCGACGCGCAGGACCAACCGCAGCGCGACCGGTCCAACCGTGTCGCCGATTACAGTGACTTGCAGGACCAGCAGCAACCGCAGTCCGACGACGATTCGAATGGTCCGGTGTTGAAGAGGAGATGATCTAAACCTAAGGGAGTGGGGAGTAGGAAACCGGGCAACCCGGGTCCCTACTCCCCACTCCCTGCTCCCTGTGCTTTCACCAGCTTCCTGCTTCCCGAAGACCGCACACCTTTAGTAATCAACCCGCCTACTGTTTACCCACTTATAATCAAACTGATTCATGCTTTTCGATCCACTCTACGCGGTACCGTTTTTCCTTTACGGGCTGGCGCTCGGCAGCTTCCTGAACGTGTGCATTTACCGGCTGCCGCGCGGCATCTCGGTAGTGCAACCGGGCTCAGCTTGTCCCGCGTGCCAGGCTCCCATCGCCTGGTATGACAATCTTCCGGTGGTGAGCTGGCTGGCGCTGCGGGGCCGCTGTCGCACGTGCCAGGCGCGCATCTCGCTACGCTACCTGCTGGTCGAGGTGCTCACTGGGCTGCTGTTCGTCGCCTGCTACGCCGGCTTCGGCTGGACGCTCTCCACCTTCAAATTCTGCGCTTTTGCCTTTCTGCTGGTGGGGCTGATCTTCACCGACGCCGAGCACAAGCTGCTGCCCGACGCCCTGACCCTCCCCGGTCTCGGGATCGGCCTGGGGCTCAGCCTGCTGGTGCCGGTCCAGGATCTGGGCAGCCGCCTGCTCACCGCCTGGGTAAGGCTGCCGGTCTCGTCGGACATCTCGTGGCGGCTGCTGTCGCTGGTGGACTCCGGTCTGGGCGCCGCCGTCGGCGCTTCGTTCATCTATGGCGTGGGAGCGATCTACCGGCGGGCCCGGGGCGTCGAGGGCATGGGCTTTGGTGATGTCAAGCTGATGGGCATGGTGGGAGCGTTCCTGGGGGTGAAGCTGACCATCTTCACCCTGTTCGCGGCCTCGCTGCTGGGCTCGATCTTCGGACTGGCAGCCGTGCTGGCGGTATGGTGGAAACGCACCCGCCGGCGCATCGTGCGCTTGCATGAACCCGCGGCCACGGCGCGCAAACGGGCGTGGAAGTCGGCGAGGATGGTCTATCGCTACTACCAAATGCCGTTCGGCGTGTTTCTGGGGAGCATGGCCCTGCTGGCCGCCTTCTTCGGCAACACGCTCATTGGCTGGTACTGGGGGTTCTACCGATGAATGTGCCCGCACCGCTGATGAAAGAGACCGTGATCGCACTGGCGGTGGCGACCTTCGTGATTGTGGTGGCGGCGATGGTCGCCATCCGGCTGCTGCGCCGCAGGCTGGTCGGCTAGCCGGACCGCTGCTGACTGCCCAATGCGCCTTCTGCCCGTTTAGGCCTCATCTTCCCAGGAGCAAGCGTCTTACCTCGCCGCTGAACCAAGGTAACATTGCTGTAACCGCAGCCCGGGAATATGCTTCGCAATAAGGAGATGGGTGTGTTTTGCTGCATCTCCGGGATTGGATTGCCATGACACGAATCGAGTTCATGCTGGCGGTGAGCGCTGTGGTTCTGGCATCGGCCATGGGAGCGGCTGCGCAATCGGAGTCCCTGGGCGACTACGCGCGCGCCGTCCGCAAGGAAAAACGGCTGCCGGCCAAGAAGGCCTACACCAACGACAACCTTCCCACCACCGCTTCCATCAGCGTGGTAGGGCCAGCCGCGGAAAGCACCGAGGGCAAGCCCGCCGCCAAGCCGCAGGACGAAAAAGACAAGCAAGTCCCGAAGGAAAGCAAGACGGCAGAGAAGCAGGCGCCAGAAGACGAGCAGGAATGGCGGAAGCTGTTCTCCGAGCAGAAAACGAAGATCTCCAACCTTGAGCACGAACTCGACCTGCTCCAGCGTGAATACAAACTGCAAATCGCCGATTACTACGCCGATGCCGGCTCTCAGTTGCGCGACCAGAAAAAATGGGCGGAGGCGGACACCAAGTACCGCGCCGACATCGCCGAGAAGCAGAAACAGGTGGCAGAAGCCGAGGCCCAGTTGCAAGACATGGAGGAGCAGGCGCGCAAGGCGGGGATGCCGAGTTCAGTGTCCGAATAAGTCGGCATCACAAGGGTTTTAAGTGACGGCAGGGGCTGCGGCCCCTGCTTTGTTTTGAGCTAGACGTTCACGGATTCGATCCGTTCGAAATCCGTGCAAATCCGTGGCTAATCCTTTCTTAACCGTGCGATCTGCTTCATGTGGTGGCGGGTGTGGACCCAGTGAAACTTGCGCCACTGATGGGCGGTCAGCGGACCGAGAATGGCGTGGTCGGCGAGCCGGCGACGCGCGCCGAAACGGTGCTCGCATTCTGCCAGCACCCGATC
The DNA here is from genome assembly GCA_023265315.1 of Acidobacteriota bacterium. Taxonomy (GTDB): domain Bacteria; phylum Acidobacteriota; class Terriglobia; order Terriglobales; family Acidobacteriaceae; genus JAHFUA01. The sequence goes on from JAHFUA010000029.1 coordinate 9,786, forward strand.
CATGTCTGCGACGTGAACTGGGATGTCGCGCAGGACTTCGTCAAGCGGCAGGCCTTTAGGCACGGCATACGCGGGCGCCTTGCGGCCTGGAGGCATGTATCCGAGTCCTACAACGATGCCCACGGCGAAACGCTGCGCCAAGCTCGGGCGGCCGGCGGTGGGCCGGCCTGCGTCCAGGCATTTCTGCAGGTGTGGGATCGTCGTCTTGTAGGTGCGGTCCAGGTGCTCGAGGATCTCGGCCGCGGACCACTTGCCTTCCGGGTGGCGAGTGAACTGGTTGGCGTTCAGGCCGCGGGTGACCTCGGCGACGGCATCCTCGACGCGTTGCAGGTAGATGTTCACGGGACGCCTCCCTCCGCTTAGAATGCAGTGTTCCCCCGCAGCAACGGGAATTATATGCGGCGAATGAGACGATTTCTTCCCACGATCGCAATCACCGTCGTGCTGGCCGGGTGCTCTTCCAGTCCGAAGCCTGCTGAGAAACCGGCGGAAGCCAGGGCAGAACTGCCTAAAGTGGAAGTGCTGACCGGCCGGGTGGCCTTCCAAAAGCTGTTCGTGACGGCGCGGAGCTGGGCGCCGGACGCGCAGCCGTTCCGCCTGGAGTCGGAGCCGGTCAAGCAGGCGCCGGGCACCGACGGCAAGGCCGGGGTCTGGCGCGGCTATTTCGCTTCCGCCAGCAAGCGCGCCCTGAAGCCCTACTTATGGTCCGGAATCTCGGGGCCGGATGCGCCCGAGCGCGGCATCAGTCCGGGTACGGAAGACACCTTCAATCCCGCCAACACCTCGACCCGCCCTTTCGACTTCGCCTTCCTGAAGAGCGACAGCGACAAGGCCTTCGAAGCCGCGCAGGCGCACGGCGGCAAGAAGCTCGTGGACGCCGACCCGCAGCAGCCGGTCAAGTACACGCTGCTGTGGAACCCGAGCACCAACGAGCTGCTCTGGCACGTAATCTACGGCACGTCCGAAACGGACGCCAAGCTGCGCGTCTCCGTGGACGCTACTACTGGGACTTTCCTGAAGGTGGAGAAGTAGGATTGCGGGTCAGGACGGGGCGATCCGGGTCGAGCGCCTCTGGCCTGAACTTGGCAGCCTTCCCCGGCGGCTCGCATCCTTGCCGCTGCGCCAGGTGCTTGTCCGGACGCTCGGCTTGCGCCTTGATGCGTTCCAGCGCCTTCTTCGATTGACTGGCGAGTGGGCCTTCCGGAAGAATCTTCAGATATGCCTCGTAATAGGCCTGGGCGCCAGCGAGGTCGCCGGACTTGTCCAGCGCTTCCGCGATTCGGAAGGTCGCGACAGCATCATTCGGCTTGTACTGTAGCGCCTCGCAGTAGCGGCTGAGCGCCGCACGATAATTCTGGCGCTTGAAGTAGAAGTCGCCGATCTCGACATCCTTCTGGGCTTTGTGCGGGTCCCAGGGACGGAATTCGGTCACACTGTCATCCGGCTCCTCTGGACCAGCGCCTGGGATGGAATCGCGGCTGGAACTGTCTCCCGGCCCGCGCGGCGCCGCCTTATCGTCCGGCTGCGAACGCGGCGGAGCCTGGTTGGCAGGCGGTCCGGATGACTGCTCCTTCGGCGCCGATTGGCCCAAGGCGCAGGGCCCAGCGGCGAGCACAGCAGCCACCAGAAGGCACTTCCACATGCGGGTTATTGTACCCCCACACGGCGCCTGCCATTCGGTATGGATACCCCCTACCCCTGCTGCTAATAGAATCATCAACTTACGCACGGTTAACCGACCCATACCGTTGATCTAAAGGACTTACAGGTAAAAACCGTTAAACAAAGGACTTAGCGGCATCCCAGAGAGCGCGCGCAGGATTTCGTTTGTCAAAGAGCGCAATCGGACCGCAGTGCCGCGGCCCGAGGGCAGCCGATCAGAGCCCGCCTGCGACAATCTGACGCTGCCCCAGTCTTGTTGCTATATCTTTCAGATAATGTTATACATTAACAATAGCACACGGAGCGCAATGGCGTCAAGAGAAAAGTCCGCTTGATGCGCTGATAATTGGTGAAGGGGTACGCCCCTTACAGGCTGCTGAGAAAGTCGGAGCAGGCGTCGTTTTGAAGGCGCCCGGCTTCACGGGGTCCCCGGAACGCCCGGTTTTGGCGTTCTGGGACGGCAGCCGCGCCGCAGAAGTCCTCTATTCTTGTCATTCCGAGCCGCCCGAGCGAGCCTCGGTGAGTGGAGCTCGGCCAATGCGAAATACAGAAAACCTCAGGGGCTAAAGCCCGTGACTTCTTAGGCCCTTAATGGCACGACCAAGGTCCTTCGGCTTCGCTCAGGACGCCCCTTCACCGGTGTGGTTACAGGTGAGACAAAGGCGGGGCCCACCGTCGCCCATTCTTGCTGTTGGAGGTGCGTTCTACAGTCGGGAGTGCCCCTGCACCTCGGCGCCAATCAAAAAATCAGGCCATTCCGAAACTCCGGAATGGCCTGTGGTAAAAGTTCCTCGGGGGGGAGGAAAACTCTACCGTGGTTGCGTCCCACTGTCAGCAGGGGTGTTGGAAGCCGTCTGATTTTCGAGAGTGTTGGTCATCAGGCGGATATCAACACGGCGGTTCTTGGCCCGGCCGGCGCTGCTGGCGTTGGAAGCCGCCGGCTTATCCTTGCCCAATCCAATCACGTAAATCTTGTGCGCGGGCACATCGTACTTCTGCGCCAGGTACTGGATGACGGCAGAAGAACGGCGCTGGCTGAGCTGATAGTTGTAGTCGGCAGGGCCGGTGGAATCGGTGTTACCGTCCACCACGATGATGTAGTGCTTGGTGTTGGGGATGTCCTGGCCGAGCTCGTCGAGGGCCTGCTTGGCCTTGGCAGTCAGGTCCGCCTTGTCGAAGCCGAAGTGAACGGTGGTCTCGACCACCGGCCGATAGTTGTCCAGGTTGGCCACAGTGTTGGCCAGGCTGGTAACGCGGGTCGTAGCATGGTTCGCCACACCCTGGGCTTCGTCCGCCGACTTGCCGGCAGCCAGAGCCTTCTGGTCGGCCTCGGCGGCCTTGGCCTGCGCGCCCTGGATGCCCTTCTGGGCGCGGGCGTCCGTGTCGCGGATGTCGCGGGTGTTCTTCGCCGTCAGATCATCCAGCTCGTTGGTCTTGTCGACCAAGGGGGTGGTCTGATTGCGGACGTAGTTCTTGGTGCTGCAGCCCGCAGAGAAGACCATACTCAAGCTGAGGGCGCCGGTCAGTGCAAGCAACTTGCGGTTCATTGAGGGAGGGCTCCTGGGATCAAGCTGGCAAGGCAATCCAGCCCTGCTCGGAGCGTAAGGTAGCAAACGTCCTGCCACTTGTTGGATCCGGTCTTTCGCGGCTAAACGATTGAAAATCAACAGACTTGTTTTTGGGCTCCGGCGAATTTCCGGAGAACGGTAGGCAATCGGCGGTGGGAGAGTAGAATTTTTACAGGGTGCCCACCGCTCCCCAGCGCTAAATCCGCATGGACTTGCAGGAGAAAATTCGAGAACTGCCCACCGGACCCGGCGTGTATCTCTACAAGAACGCCGAGGGTGAGGTGATTTACGTCGGCAAGGCCAAGAACCTGCGGGCGCGGGTGCGATCCTATTTCCTGGAGGGCCGGGCCGAGGACGCCAAGACCGGATCGCTGCTGCGGGAGGCGGTGGATGTCGGCTACATCGTGGTCGACAACGAGAAGGAAGCGCTGGCCCTCGAAAACAACCTCATCAAGCAGAAGAAGCCGCGCTTCAACATCCTGCTGCGCGACGACAAAACTTATCCCTACATCAAGCTAACCGCGGGCGAGCGCTACCCGCGCGTGTACGTCACCCGGCGCCTGAGGAAGGACGGCAGCCTCTACTTCGGTCCCTACTTCCCTGCCAACCTGGCGCACCGCACCGTGGACCTGATCCATCGCGGGTTCAAGGTTCCATCCTGCACGGTGGATTTGACCCGCTACCATCCGCGGCCCTGCCTGCAGTACTACATCGGGCGCTGCCTGGGCCCGTGCGTGAAGGAATTGACCACGCCGGATGCCTATCAGGAGGCGGTGCGCGACGTGCGGCTGTTCCTCGAAGGCCGGCAGACGGACCTGGCGCACTCGCTGCGCCAGCGCATGGAGCAGGCCGCGGAGCAGCAGGAGTACGAGCGCGCGGCCAAGTATCGCGATCTGCTGGCGACGGTCGAGCAGCTCCACGAGAAGCAGCGCATGGCCGCCGCCGAGGGTGACGACGCCGACGTCTTCGGCTATCACTACGAAAACCACATGCTGGCGGTGAACCTGTTCCACATGCGCGGCGGCCGGGTGCTCGATCGCCGCGAGTTCTTCTGGGAAGACTTGCCGGAGTTCGGAGACGTTGCAAGCAACGTCTCTACAGACGGGTTCCATCCCGGCGAGTTCTTCTCTGCCCTGCTGAAGCAGGTCTATATCGACCAGCAGTACGTGCCGCGCACGGTCTGCGTGCCGGTGGATTTTGAAGACCGCGCGACCCTCGAAGAACTGCTCTCCGAAAAGCGGCAGCGGCGGGTGCAGATCCTGGTGCCACAGCGCGGCGAGAAGCGCTCGCTGATCGATCTGGCGGCGCGCAACGCCAAGCAGTCGTACGAGCAGCGCTTCCGGGTGATGAAGCCCGCGACCAAGGCCATCCAGGAAGCACTGCAGGACGCGCTCACCCTGCCCGAGCTGCCCCGGTGCATCGAGTGCTTCGACATCTCCCACATCCAGGGCGCGGAGACTGTGGCCTCGATGGTCGTCTGGGAAGACGGCAAGATGAAGAAGTCGGATTACCGCAAGTTCATCATCCGCTCGGTCGCGGGGGTGGACGACTTCGCCTCCATGCGCGAGGTGGTGGCGCGGCGGTACAAGCGCATCCTGGAAGAGAAGCAGAAGCTGCCCAGCCTGGTGCTGATCGACGGCGGCCTGGGGCAACTGCACGCGGCGGCGGAGGCGCTGGAGTCGCTGGAGATCGTCAACCAGCCGCTGGCGGCGATCGCCAAGCGCGAGGAGATCATCTACGTCCACGGCCAGGAGAACGAGCCGGTGGTGCTCGACCACCACTCGCCGGTGCTGCACCTGGTGCAGATGATCCGCGATGAGTCCCACCGCTTCGCCGTCACCTTCCACCGCAAGCGTCGCGCCATGCGCGACCGCAGCTCCGAGCTGCTGGAGATCCCCGGCGTCGGCGAGAGCACCCGGCGACGCCTGCTGGAGCACTTCGGCAGCGTGCGGGCGGTGAAGGAAGCCGATGCCGCCGCGCTGTCAGCGGTGGTGACACGCGGCCAGGCCGACGCGATCAGAAAGCATTTTGATGGAGGTGGGGATTAGAGAAAAAACCGTTCTGTCATCCTGAGCGAGCGCGCCCGACTTTGGCGCGCGAGTCGAAGGACCCCTATTCGAAAGATATCGTAAGGTAGGGGTGCTTCGACTCGTGCGGGCAAAACCTGCCCGCACTCGCTCAGCATGACAGAGGGATGGGTACATCCACTGTGAAGCTGTCTGCTGGTTGTGGACCACACGGCCCAAAACACAGACGAGGACATCGGCGCCAAGCGGCACGTCGGTCCAGGTCCCCTGCTCTAAAGTTCCTGAGCAGGAAAACTCAGTTGGGTTTGCGATTGGGCGGCAGGTAGTAGTGGATCAGCCCGTAGTCGGGCAGTGACTCGATCTGCTCGATGGTCTTGGCGGGATCGGCGCCGGTCTGCGCCTGGCGCAACAGTTCGACCAACTGCTCGCCGTTCGACAGCGCGTTGAGGTAGAACCAGAGGAACTGCCGCATCTGGTCGATGACGGACTTGAACTCGTCCACCGCTTCCACCATCACCGATTGGTCGGAACTCATGCAGGAACCGTCGAGCAGAGATTCCTGCAGCGAGCGCTGCAGAAGCCGGAGCTCGTCGGTGATGCCGCGCATGTGTTCTACGGTCTCTTTCAAGAGGCCTCGCCTGGAATCATCACGGCCAGCCTAGCTTAACGCCGGGGCTGGAGTCCGCAAAGTAACCGAGGTAATGAAAATGCCGCGCCCGCCGCACCATCAGGACAGTTACTCACTAGTGGACCTTGGGGACCGCCCGCGCTTCCAACTCCTTCATCAGATACGCCCTTACATTCGCGCTCAGCCGCGACTGCCGCATGATTTCGCGCAGGGCCTCGGTAGGCAAATTCCGCGCGAACAGCAGCACGCGCCCCAGCGGTGTGCCGGGGTGGCGCAGAAGCGCGCGCTGCACTTCGCGGCGCAACGACCACTTGGGATGCCGGGAGACCCGTTCCGCCAGTGCCTGCGGCCCTCGTTCCTTCATCAGCGCCTTGACCACGGGCGCCTCGGTGAGTTGCGGATTCTCGAGCGCGGCCTCGACGATGCGCGGCTCGGGATCGAGCAGCAGAGCGCCGGCCAGCCGCCCGGAGCCACGCTTGGCCAGAGTAAGCCTCTCGCCCGGCGAGATGGTTTCCCGCCGGTGGAGGATGGCTTCGTCGGCAGCCGCTTTCACGTCGGCCGCGACCGCCGGCGTGAGCGCCACCTGCATCAGCTCGAAGGTGTGCAGGTGCTTGAGCAGCGGCAGCGAGACGCAGCGCGGCGTGCGCGGATAGGTCACCAGCGCCAACTGCGCCTTCCGGCTCTTCTTCAGCGCCGGATGCCGCGAGAGCTGTTGCAGCGCGCTCGCCGGGAGGTCACCGCGTTCGAGCAACGCCAGCGCCAGCTCTTCCGTCAGCCGCGGATCGCAGGCAGCCGCGCACAACACATCCGGAGAAGGGTCGTGGAGGAACTGCTCGACAGGCTGGAGAACGTCCGCCATTGAGATGCCAGTTTTGGAGAGACTACGCGGACGCCGCTTCCGGTGAACCCTTCGCAGCAGCGGCCTTGCGCGCCATCAGCAGGGCCCCTTCCGCGGGCCTTCTTTTGCCTGGCGCCACGCGAGCTTCCGGGTGGCGGTCGCACAGGTCCGCCCCAAAAGCATCTCGCACCTCGGGCGAGTTTTCCAGAACACCGCCGTACATGGCCACTTCGACCGGCGCCGGTAGAGGCCAAAGGCTTCCTAGCACGTCAGCAGCCAGCAGCGACAGTTCGCGGCCTGCGCGGGCGAGGACGCGGCGGGCGATGGGGTCGGCGGAGACTGCGATGATGGGGAACAGGACGGCGAAATCGGGAGCCGGCGACGCTCTCAGAACTCGGGCGAGCTCCTGAAGATCCTCCAGCTTCCAGGCCTTTAGAACAGCATTCAGCATGGCAGGACTGTGGCCGTGCTCGCTGGCCAGCAGGACGAGTTCGATCGCCATCCGGCCGATCCACTCGCCGGAGCCGGGATCGCCAATGGCAGGCGCCAGGCCGCCAGCACGCGCCGTTTCACCCTGCTGGTTGCGGCCGTAGGCGATGGAGCCGGTCCCGGAGATGACCACCACTCCGGCGCCGCCATCGAACGCCGCGTGGTGTGCCACCTCCATGTCGCCCACCACCTCGATCTCGCCGGCGACGATCTCGCCGAGCAAACGGCGGATGGCAGCCACGGCGTCCGCCTGCGAAGCGCCGGCCACCCCGATGCAGGTACGGCTGATCTGGGATGCGGCTACACCGGCAGCGGCGCAGGCCCGCTCGACACCCTCCCGCAGCGCGGCGCCGGCAGCTTCTTCTCCCACGCGGGCGATTTTCGAGGAGTTCGAGCCCGCCCAGCCGAGCACCGAAGTCTCGTCTCCCACCATGCACTCGGTCTTGGAACCGCCGCCGTCAATCCCGAGGAAGAGAGCCATGGCCGTAGTTTCTATCACAGGTGTGAGAAAATTCGTTTCAAGTTTCACGTTTCGCAGCGCTATGGCTCTTGGCTTTAGGCTCTTGGCTTTTAGCCAACGGCTAAGAGCTAACAGCCAAGAGCTGTCCAAACGTGAAGCCCGAAACGTCAGAAGGGAGGGTTGAATCAACCGGCTCGATCCGCTCGATCTGGCGATCATCGCACTCTATCTGGCGGCGATCACGGTCTTCGGACTGCGCTTCCGCAAATCGCAACGCAGCCTGCGCGACTATTTCCTGGCGGACCGCAACATTCCCTGGTGGGCCATCGCGCTCTCCATCGTGGCCGCCGAAACCAGCACCCTGACCATCATCAGCATCCCCGGGCTCGCCTTCGACACCGACCTGGCTTTCCTGCAAGTCGTCTTCGGTTACCTGCTGGCGCGCGTGATCATCAGCGTGCTCTTCATCCCGCAGTATTTTCGCGGCGAGATGTACACCGCCTACCAGTTGATCGAGCGGCGCTTTGGCAGGACGCTCTACTCGCTGACCGCCGGCCTCTTCCTGGTGACGCGCGCGGCGGCCGAAGGCGTGCGCGTCTTCGCGGTGTCCATCGTGGTGGCCATCGCCATCGGCACCGGCGAGGTGGCTTCGATTGCCATCATCACCCTGCTCACCATGATCTACACCTTCGAAGGCGGCATGGCGGCGGTTATCTGGACGGACGTGGTGCAGATGGCGATCTACGTGGGCGGAACCCTGGTGGGATTCTTCACCATCCTGCACGCCGTCCCCGGCGGGTGGACAACGGTGCACGCGATGGCGGATGCGGCAGGCAAATTCCGCGTGTTCGATTTTGCGCCCGTGCTGCACAAGACCTACACCTTCTGGGCAGGGATCATCGGCGGAACGTTTCTCACCACCGCCAGCCACGGCACCGACCAGTTAATGGTGCAGCGGCTGCTGGCGGCACGCAGCGAGCGGCAATCGAAGGCCGCGCTGCTCTCAAGCGGCGTGGCCATCCTCTTCCAGTTCACGCTCTTCTTGATGGTCGGCGTGATGCTGTTCGTCTTCTACCGCGGTGCGCGTCCGGCGGGATCGTCCGACCGCATCTTTCCCACGTTCATCGTGCAGCACATGCCGCATGGAATCTCGGGGCTGCTCATTGCGGCCATCCTGGCGGCGGCGATGTCAAACCTTAGCGCTGCGCTCAATTCGCTTTCTTCGACGTCGATTGTTGATTTCTATCTGCGGCGGAATCCAGGCATGAGCGAAAAGCGACGGGTGGCGGCTTCGCGACTGGCGACGGTGGTGTGGGCGCTGGTGCTGTTCGGGCTGGCGCTCGTGTCGCGGCGCGGCGGGCGCGTGGTGGAGGTCGGGCTGTCGATAGCGTCAGTGGCGTACGGGGCCTTGCTGGGTGTGTTTTTGCTGGGCGTACTCACGCGGCGCGCCAACCAGCGCGGCACCATCGTCGGGATGGCCTGCGGACTCGCCGCCGAGATCTACGTGTGGTCGGCAACGCGCGTGCCGTGGACCTGGTACGTGGTGATCGGCACGGCGGTCACGTTTCTGGGGGGATACGCAGCCAGTGCGACAGAAAGAAAAAGCGCCACGGATTCACACGGATGATCACGGATCAAATCGATGAAAAAGGATCCCTGAAGATCCGTGCCAATCCGTCGCTAGCGCGGATCCAGAGTTGACGTGTCCAATCTTGATAAGGTGAAGGGGCACGGCTTCCAGCCGTGCCGCTAACGTCCACACATGAACGGGCCTTTAGGCCCTGAGGGAGATTTCCTCAGCGGCTAAAGCCGAGTTCTTGTCTGCCTTTACGGCACGCCTGAAGGCGTGCCCCTTCACCTGCGTGTAACAATTCTGATCTGCTCTAATTGCTAGACCGTTACCACCTCACCGTTGTGGACGGTGCGCAGCTGTCGCGACTTCTCGTAGATGCGCACATACTCGCGCGCCGAGCTGGTCCAGGAAAAGTCCTTCACCATGCCGTTGCGCATCAGCGTGTGCCAGCCGCTCCGGTCCTTGAAAGCCGTGAGCGCCTGACGGATGGTGGAGAGCAGGGCTTCGCCGGTGTAGTCGCTGAATTTGAAGCCGGTGCCGTGTCCGCTGCGCGGGTCCCAGGGCTCGATGGTGTCGTCGAGACCGCCGGTGGCCCGCACCACCGGCACGGTGCCGTACTTCAGGCCGTAGATCTGGTTCAGACCGCACGGCTCATAGCGCGACGGCATCAGGAACATGTCAGAGCCGGCCTCGATCTTGTGCGCCAGCGCGTTGTCGAAGCCGATCCTCACCAGGATCTTCCGCGGGAACTGCTGATTGAGGCGGCGGAACAGGTCTTCGTATTCCTTGTCGCCGGTGCCGAGAGCGACGATCACCATATCTTCCCGCACCAGGCGGTCGATGACCTGCGCGATCAGGTCGAAGCCTTTCTGCGCGGCGAAGCGTGACACGATGCCGATCACTGGCAGCTGCAGGTCGGGCGTGGTCACACCGAAATCCGCCAGCAGGTCCTGCTTGCACACCAGCTTGCCGCTGAGGTCGTCGGGCGAGTAGCGCGCTTTGATGAAGGTGTCGGTCTGCGGACTCCACACGTTGTAATCCACGCCGTTGAGGATGCCGGTGACGGTAGCCGAGCGGCTGCGCAACACCCCTTCCAGACCGAAGCCGTATTCCGCGGTCTGGATCTCCTGGCTGTATTTGCGGCTGACCGTGGTGATGAAATCGGCAAACACCAGCGCGCCCTTCAGGAAATTCACCTTGCCGTAAAATTCCATCTTGTCGATGGTGAACAGGTCCCAAGGCAGCATAAGCAGGGGAAGGGTCTCCGGGGGAAACTGCCCCTGATAACCCATGTTGTGGATGGTGAAGACCGAGGACACGGCGCGGAACGCGGGGTCTTCGGCGTAGAGTGTGCGCAGCAGGATGGGCACCAGCGCCGACTGCCAGTCGTGGCAATGGAAGACGTCGGGGGCGCCGAAGATCTTGGAGGCCTCGAGCACCGCGCGCGAGAACAGGGCGAAGCGCTCGGCGTTGTCGGAATAGTCGCCGGCGGGGGTGCCGTAAAGCTGCTCGCGGTCGAAGAACGGAGGATAGTCGATGAAGTAGAATTTGACGCCCGCGTAGGTGCTGCCGTCGAGCACCGAGCAGAAGCGGTACTCGTCGTCGAAGGGCACGGTGACGCTGCGCAGCAGGGTGCGTGGACTGCTGAGCCGGGTCTGGTTGTACTTGGGAAGGTAAACCTCGACGTCGTGGCCGATGGCAGCCAGAGCAGGCGGCAGAGCGCCCACCACGTCGGCGAGACCTCCGGTCTTGGAGAACGGAACACACTCCGAGGCCACAAAAGCGATGCGCATCAGACAACCTCCGGAATTCCACCCCGTGGAAGTTAAGTAGAGTGCCGGCCGGAGTTTCAGTCTAACCGGCGATGGGAAAAACGGTCAATCCAAGAGGAGCGGCAGATGGCAAGAAGAGCAGCCGGAAGTGGCCGGCGGCCCAAGCTGGGACAGAATTTCCTCGCCGACCGCAGCGCGGCCGGTCGCATCGTCGACGCCTTGGGCGACGTGTCCGAGAGCACCGTGGTCGAGATCGGCCCGGGGCGTGGCGTGCTGACCGACCTGCTGGTGGGGCGCGCCAAGCATGTGATCGCCATCGAACTCGACCGCGTTCTGGGTGCGCAGCTACGCATGAAGTACACCCACCACACCGGCATCGAGATCCTCGAAGGCGACGTGCTGGACATCGACTTCCAGAGCCTGTTGCGGCGGCCGCGGGTGGCCGGCGACGCTAATCATCCCTTCACCGGCCCAGCGCGGGTGGTCGGCAATCTTCCCTACTACATCACTTCGCCCATCCTCCAGCACCTGTTCTCGTTCCATCACCTGTTTTCGATGATGGTGATCCTGGTGCAGCGCGAAGTGGCGGACCGCATCGCCGCCAGGCCCGGCGGACGCGAGTACGGCCTGCTCTCGGCCACCGTACAACTCTACGCCCGCATCGAGAAGCTGTTCACGCTGCCACCGGGCGCCTTCGCCCCGCCTCCCAAGGTGCATTCCACGGTTTTGAGGCTTACCATAGACCCACAGGACCAGGCCCTGGGCGTGCGCGCGGCCGATTTTCTCGAGTTCCTGAAGCTTTCGTTCGGGCAGAAGCGCAAGACGCTGGTGAACAATCTCAAGCTGCACTATCCCGAGGCGGAGATCCGGGCCGCGCTTCAGAAAGCGGGCGTCAGGCTTGATGCGCGCGCCGAGGCGCTGCCGCTGACCAAAGCGGCGGCGGTGCTCAAGGCATTGAGGTCATCGGGTGATCGGTGTTGAGCTATGCCACTTAGCTGCCCGCGAATTGTCATTCTTCCGGCGAGCGAAGCGAGACGGGAGAATCTGGCGATACGGATTGCGCCACCCGCAACGGCGGTCATGACGTCCTTGTTAGATCCTCCGCTCGGCTTCGCCCTCGCGAAGGATGACAACCTACGCATTGGGTGGCGTGACCAGCGCGATCATGAGAAACCCGGGATGATCTGAAGTTGGATGTGGGGAGAAGGAGTCGGCCATGAGTATGGTGCGTCATCCAGCGGTGGCGGGGCGATTTTATCCTGCGCGGCCGGAAGTCCTGATGCGCGACGTACAATCCTACCTCGCGGCCGCGGGAGAGAAGATCGAGGCCGCCGGTTGCGTGGTCCCTCATGCCGGTTACATGTACTCGGGGCACGTGGCCGGGGCGGTGTACGCGCGGCTGGTGCTGCCGGAGCGGTTCATTGTTCTTTGCCCCAACCACACCGGCATGGGCAAGCCCCTGGCCATCATGAGCGAAGGCGCGTGGGACACACCCCTGGGCCAGGTGGAGATCGACCATGAGCTGGCGATGAAGTTGCGCAGCGCAGACCGGCACATCTCTGAAGACGCGGACGCGCATCGCGCCGAGCACGCGCTGGAAGTCCAACTGCCGTTCCTGCAAGCTCTGCGGCGGAAGTTCAAGTTCGTGCCCATTGCGGTTGGGGTGGGCTCCTACGAGCCGCTGGCGGAATTAGGCGAAGCCATCGCGCGGGTGCTTGCGGCGCACGATGATAGGGTCCTCATCATCGCTTCCAGCGACATGAACCACTACGAGTCGGACGCGATTACCCGCGTCAAGGACGGCAAGGCTATCCAACAGATCCTGAAACTCGCTCCCAAGGGCTTGTTCGACGTAGTGGTAGACGAGGACATCAGCATGTGCGGTTACGGGCCGGCCGTCACCATGCTGACGGCGGCCAAACGGCTGGGCGCGGAATCGGCGGAGTTGATCAAGTACGCCACCTCAGGCGACGTGTCCGGCGACCGCGACGCGGTGGTGGGATACGCGGGAGTGATCGTGCACTGAATCGGGAGATCGGGGGATCGGGGCATTTTAAGAACGCTCGCCGCCGGATCTTTTCAGATCACCCGATGACCCGATCTCCGGATGACCCGATGTCGCTACCGGCGGCCGCCGTGGCCGCCCCAGCTTGCGCCAGAGTGTTCGCCAGCTCTCGGTGCTCCTGCCTGCCCACCACCCCAGGAATGCGCGCCCTCCGATGACGGACTCATTTGCGATCTCGGTGCTGCAGGGGGCGCCGAGGGACTGGCAGGCGCTGGCCGCCCCCAACGAGGCGTGCCGCGGTCACGATGCACCCGAGCCGGCGGCGTGGCCGGCTTGGCCGCTGGAGTGACGGCGGTCGTGGGGGGCACGGTCGTCGTCGAGCTGGTGGTAGTTGGCGGCGCCACCACGCGGTTAGTGATCACGCCGTTGTTGGTGATCACACCGGAACTGGTGGTCGCGGTGGAAGCTCCCCAAACTCGGGGACTGGCAGGCGGCTGGTTGCTTTTCGACGGCAGCAGGCTCTTCCCGGGGATGGCTGGACGCGTCGAGCCCGGCGGATACACCGGCCCCCAGGTACGGCCCACCCTAACGATCCCAGGAGTTCCCGGTTGCGGCGGCGCCGCCGGCGGGCGTACCGGCACCCAATTCACCGGCGGATGGTTCACCACCGTCACCGGTGCCCATCGGTTCCACGTCGTCCCGGGCATCCAGCACCAACCATAGCCGGGGACGAAGTTCCATGCCCCGTAGCGGTACGGCATCCAGCCCCAGGGATACGATGAAACCCACAGGTAGCCGAACTGTGGATACCAGGCCCAGGCCCCGTCCATGAAGGGATTCCAGGCGGCGCCGGTGTAATACGGGCGCCACACCCACCCCCATCCCGGAGCATAGAAGTAATTGCCGTAGTAGGCGAGATCGGCAAGACCGTAGCTGTAAGCGGGCGAGAACCCGTTGTAGTAGGAATCGGCGCTGTAGGTGCTCGCCGAGGTGTACGACTGCGTGTAGCGCTCGCGCTCCTGGTTCCAGTCGTCGTAGGAGCCTTCCTCAATGCTCTTGGCCAGGTTGTAGCGGCGGGGATCGCTCAGATCGAGGGTGAAGGTTTCTCCATTGCGGACCGCGATCTGGTTGTCGCCGCTGCGCACATCCAGGTTGCCCTTGTAAACCGCAACTTTGAACTGGCCGTTATCGCCAAAGACGCGGAAGCGCGCTGGGCGGGTCACGTTGATCTGCTGCCCGCCGGAAGTGACGCGAAAGTCTCCCATGTGATTGCGGATGTCGAAGTAGGCGGTACCGTTCTGAAGATCGACGCTCGAGACCTTCTCACCGGAGCCGCGCAGCGAGAGTTCCTGGAACTCGACCGCGGTATCGGGCGTAAGGCGCAAGCTGCTGCCGTCTTCGAACTCGACCTCCGCCAGCGCGTCTTCGCCGCGCGTCCACAAACGGCTTCCCTGGATGATGGGCATGTTCATGATCGCCCGCTCGTAGCCTTGGCCTTCGCGACGGTCGAGTTGCACGTCGCCGCTGATGTAACTCAGGCGTACGATACGGACGTTGGTATCCAAAGCCGCTGCTGGAACGGCCCACATCAGGCACACCAAGGTCGCCAGCAGGAAAAGCGCCTTCCCCACTTTGCGGCGGTTCATAAATGACTCCCGGGCTATCTGCCTTTATTAGATGTCCCATCCTACCCGAGAGATGCTCCACACCAGCAGCTTAGGAGGATGCAAGCTGCCCCATTTAGGCCATCTTCAGCCATTGCCGGGAGGTCACCGCTGGGAGGATTCGGGGCCGGCGGCCGGCGGAACCCCCGCAATCTGCAGAATATGCCGGGCGCGCTGGCGAGCGATGTTCAACACGGCGGGGTCCTCGGTGAGCTGCTGCAGAATCGGCGCAATGAGCTGCAGTTCCGTCGCGCTGTGCTCGACGGCGAGGTGCTCCAGGTTCTTCATCTCTTCATCGAGCCCAAGGCGATCGAAGCGACGCAGGCGCTCCAGGCGGCGTCCGGATTCGATGGTCGTGGACATGCCCTGGAACAGCGCCGTCAATTCGCCGATGCCGGCGTTCTCCGACCAGTTGTAGCGGGTCACGTACTGCTTGTCGGGATCGGCATAAGCCAGGGTCTTGTCGCCGGTGGCAGCAACGCGATGCTTGCGATACTCGAAGTCGCCGTTGAAATATTTGAGCTGGCGGGCCAGGGCGAAGATGCGGTCGCGGGCGGCGGCCGAGGCCGCGAACTTCAGCATGTAGGGATCGCCGTCGCTGGGCTGCCCGGGGGCCGGGTCGGCCGTCCAGGATTGGTAGGCGGCGTGGCCGCTGGAATCCACCCAAATGATGTAACGGTGCAGCTCGATGCTGGGCCAGTCGAAGGTGAAGGTCACGGTGGGAACGGCGGCAGGCTGCGGCTGATTCGGCGCGATCTGTGACGCCTGCGCGTGCAGCAACGTCAGAGCCATCAGCAAGGCCAGCAGCAGCCTTGGTCGGCAGCCCGCAGCGATCACGCGTTCGACCACTTCCGCAGCCATCAATCACCCGGATGATGCGTGGCGGATGGCTGCCGCGCCAGTGTGGACGCCGTGTGCAGGTGGCAGATAGCGATGGCCAGGGCGTCGGCGGCGTCGGGAGACTCGGGGACCTCGGCGAGCCGCAGCAGGCGCGTGACCATCTGCTGCACCTGCGACTTCTCCGCCCGGCCGTACCCCACGACTGCCGACTTGATGGCCAGCGGCGCGTACTCGCAGACTTCGAGACCCGAAGCGGCGGCGGCCAGCATCGCCACCCCGCGCACCTGTCCCAGCTTCAAAGCCGACTTCACGTTCACGGCGTAGAACACATCCTCGATGGCGACCAGCTCCGGCCGGTGGGTGGCGATCACCTGAGAAAGCTCGCTAAAGATCCGCTCCAGGCGGCGGGGCATAGGCTCGCGCGGCAAGAGCCGGATGGCGCCGGCGGCCACACAGCGCAACTCTCCGTCGCCCGTCTGCTCCACTACGCCGAAGCCGGTGTACTCCGTGCCGCAGTCGACCCCGAGGATGCGCATCCGCCTGATGGTAGCGCAGAAGAGTTCCCGCGACCAGCCCGTTTGCTTTCATCCTCGGCCTGTCATCCTGAGCGAGCGCGCTCGGGTTTGGCGCGCGAGTCGAAGGATATGCTGACAAATATGATGAGAGCAGGGGTGCTTCGACTCGTGCGGGCAAAAGCAGCCCGCACTCGCTCAGCATGACAACATCTTCTCTAGAACGAAAGAAGGAAGTGGACGCATGAAATCGCATACCGAATATCTGACCTTCAACACCAAGAAGCACCGCGAGTACGTGCACATCACGCCGCAAGTGGAAGCCGCGGTCCAGCGCAGCGGCATACGCGAGGGGATGGCGCTGGTCTCGGCCATGCACATCACCGCGGGCGTGTATGTGAACGACAACGAGCCGGGGCTGATCCGCGACATCGACGAATGGCTGGAAGGGCTGGCGCCGTTCCGCGAGGATTACCGCCACCACCAGACCGGCGAGGACAACGGCGACTCCCACCTGAAGGCCATCCTGGTGCACCACCAGGTGCTGCTACCCATCACCGCCGGCAAGCTGGACCTGGGCACCTGGCAGCGCGTCTTCTACGCCGAGTTCGACGGCCAGCGCCCCAAGCGTGTAATCGTGAAGGTCATGGGCGAATGAGCGCTGCGGCAGGAAAAGAGGCGACGGTCACGTGTTGGAAGCTGTGCGCCACTCCGCCTGCCCGGCAGATAACTCCGTTTCAAAGAAAGAAAAGGCTTTGCGGGGGGAGCAAAGCCACTCCTTGTCGGCGCCCGGGTTGGTGAAAAGCTCGGTTACCTTATGACAACGCCTACACCGAAAGTGATGTTGTTCTGGTGGTCCTGGCTGTTCAAGTTCACCAGAGAGCTGGTGTTGAACTTAGTCAGGTAATAGTTGAATTCCGCCAAGCGGATGGCGAAGTGTGTGGCCACAGCCACGTCCAAGCCGCCGCCGAGTTTCAGTGAAAAAGCGTTGTCGGAGATGCTGCCGGTGATGTCCGAGAGGTCAACATTGGTTACGCCGAACAGCACGTGGGCGAACGGCTCTACCTTGCCCATGCGAGCCTTCACGCGCGGTCCGCCGCCGAAGAAGAGCACGCGACCGGTGCTGCCATCGCTGAACGTCTTCTTGTGGTACTGGAAGTCGCCCGTCAGGCCGATGGCTTTCGCGAAGTAATAAGTCCCGTCGACGAAGAACCCGCCGGGAACGCTGGCCTCACTGCAACCATTGCAATCAACATGCAGGTAGTCCCAGCCGGCTCCTAGCTCCCCTTTCTGAGCGACGGCAAAAGTCCCGCAGAACAGCACAAACAGCGCAACCACAAAAACCTTGCGCATTCCTTTCCTCCTTGGTAAACCGCTTCTGTTTTATTTCCCCCAATTTCGTTCGTGCGCAGCGAAAGCTCCGCGGGGGAAGCGAAGCCGCCGCCAGTTTGTGAATACCCAAAAAAAGCCTACTCGGCCTTTTGTGGCAACGTCAATCAACAGTACCCGGTCGGGTAGTGCCCTTCTTGAGTACCAACTTGGGATAAGTATCCGCGATTGCAACCGCATGCGCACGTTCCCATAGTCGTTGTCCGCTGGTCACCATGAGTCGTGACCAGGGTCACGGCATGCGCGCGGCAGTAACTCCATCGTTATAGATAGACGATTCCGCGTCGATCCGGTTTACACCGGAGCATCGAGGTGTGCCGTGGCGGGCTCGCCGGCGGTAATCATAGTTCTGGCGGTAGCTTTGGCAGCGGCGGTGGCAGCCGCCGTGGCGGCCCTGCGCCAGGCAAGTCGGCTGCGTGCCCAGGCAAGGCAGGCCGCTCTGCTGGCGCGCCAGAGCGAGCACGAGCGCGACATGGCGCAGCAGGTGCTGGCGCATCGCGTCGAAGAAGAACGCGAGCTGACCCGGGAAAAGACGCAGTTCCACGCCAAGCTCGCCGACTACGAGAAGTACGCCGCCATGGCGCAACTGGCGCTGGGCGCCGCCCACGAGATCAACAATCCCCTGCTCGGGATCTTCTCTCACCTCGAGCTGGAGCTGAAAGGCGCCGACGACCCGGAACAGCGCGCCGAGATCCAGGCCTGCCTGGAAGGGGCCAAGCGCATCTCCTCCACGGTGCGCGGACTGTTGAACTACGCGCGTCCCGGTCCGCTGCACTTGAGCCGGGTCAGCCTGGAGCGCCTGGTGGACGACACTTTCTCCTTCCTGCGCCACCAGCCCATGTTCCGCGCCATCGAGCTGAAGAAGGAGATCCCGCCGGAGCTGCCGACCATCACCGCCGACGCCAACCAGATCTCGCAGGTGCTGATGAACCTGCTGCTCAATGCCGGCCAGGCCATGCCGCAGGGCGGCGCCATCACCGTAAGCGCCGACAAGGTGAAGTTCGAAGACCGCATCGAGGTCCGCGTGACTGACACTGGCTGTGGCATTCCGGCCGACATCCTGCCGCGGGTCTTCGAGCCCTTCTTCACCACCAAGCGCGGCCAGGGAACGGGACTGGGCCTGAGCATCAGCCAGGCCTATGTGCGCAGCCATCACGGTGAGATGGAAGTGGAGAGCGTTCCCAATCGCGGGACGACCGTGCGCTTCAACCTGCCGGTGCGGCAACTGGGACGCGCGGCGCCCGAGCCGGAAGAAGAGCTGGTGAGCTGAGGAGGACCATGTCGTATTCGCTGCTGGTAGTCGATGACGAAGCCCTGACGCTGCGCACCGTCAGCCGCGCCCTGCGCGAGGAAGGCTACGAGGTCTTCCTGGCGAGTTCCGGCGAAGAGGCGCTGGAGGTGTACGCGCAGGAAAAGCCGGACCTGGCGCTGGTGGACGTGGTTCTGCCGGGAATGGACGGCATCGAGGTCCTGCGGCAGATCAAGAAACAAAATCCCGCGGCCATCGTGCTGATGATGAGCGCCTATCACCAGGTGGAGCGCGCCGTGGAAGCCATGAAGCTGGGCGCTTACGACTATCTCATCAAGCCCTTCCACCTGGCGGATCTCTCCAACACCATCCGCCGCGCCACCGAGATGCTCGCCTTGCGCGTGCGCTTGACTGAAAGCGTGCGCATGGCCCAAGGCCGCTACGACTTCGGACTGGTGGTCACCCACAACGAGCAGGTGAAGCACCTGCTGGAGGTCGCGCGCAAGGCGGCGGAGGCGGACAAAACCACCATCCTCATCCAGGGCGAAAGCGGCACCGGCAAGGAGGTGCTGGCCAAGGCCATCCATTATCACAGCCCGCGCGCGCAAGGCCCGCTGCTCGAACTGAACTGCGTCGCCATCCCCGACACGCTGCTGGAGAGCGAGCTGTTCGGCTACGAGGCGGGCGCGTTCACCGATGCGCGCCGCCGCAAAGAAGGCCTGCTGGAGCGGGCCCATCACGGGACGCTGTTCCTGGATGAGATTGGCGACATGTCTCCCAGCACCCAGGCCAAACTGCTGCGCGTCCTGGAAGAAGGCTCGTTCACGCGCCTGGGCGGAACGCGCCCCATCAGCGTGGACGTGCGCATCATT
>JAHFUA010000030.1 GCA_023265315.1 Acidobacteriota bacterium
TTCTCCCGTCGGTTCACAAACACATCGGGACGAGTGCAGGAACGCAGTTTTGGAGCCAGTCGGAGCACGGCGAGTCTTCGCTGTAAGCTACTGTTACTGCGCTACTTAGCAGATGGCTCTTGGGGCGTCTGCCACAGGGCCGGCAACCGGGGTGACGGAATCTGTCAGTCCAAGCGCCGTTTCTTGTCAGTTGACGCAGATTGCCAGTCCCGGTGGCGTGACGACCGCGGGGCCTAGTCCCCGGCAACCCGATCGGCGCGTGCCACCACCGGACCCACCGGGACCCCATCGCGGTAGCTCACCGAGTTGCTCGAAATCGCCGCGATGCGCTCGCCGGGCACCAGGATCCCGACCAGATTCAGGGGATCAGCCGCCGACACGGTCACGATTTCATTCGCGGGAGGAACATGGCGGGTCGCGCGCAGCGACTCCACCGCCGCCGGCAACGCGAACTGTTCCCCGATAAAACCGCTGATGAAGCGCCCGCCGCGGATCTCGCCGCGGTCTTCCAGGCGCCGGAGGCCGAACAGCACCTCCCGCCATTTCGGGACTACCGATTCGCGGACCAGCAGGTCGCGGAAGACCACACCGTAGCGATTGAGCAACATCCAGCAGGTGGCTTCGACCGCACGCTGGCGGTCGGCCGCCTCGCCGGCGTAGAGCACCGACCAGCGCCCCGAGCTGTGTCGTGGGCGCGCGGTGCGGCCGGAGCCGTGACCGCCGCGCCGCTTGGGATCGAGCAGGGCCCGCAGGTTGTCGAAGCCGTCGGCGGTGATCAGCCCCGCCGCCACCAGTTCCCAGAGCCCGGTCTCGACCTCGGATTTCAACTTGCCGGTTCCGCGGACGATGTCGGCAAAGAACGACGCGCCGCGCGTCTTCAAGAACCCGAGCACTTCGCGTCCGCCCGGGCTCAGGCCACGCAGTTCGCCATCGTGGGCGTGGCGCGGCGTCATCCAGTCCGCTTCCTCGCGCACGAAGAAGGTGATGGGAGCGACGCTGGTTGGTACCACGCGCCGCCCGCCGCCCGAATCCTCGAGCGTTGCAGGATGCGGCGAAAGCCTGCCCCAGCCGACTGCGCCGGTGAGCGATAGCTGATCGAGGAACTTGGGATCGTAGTTGGCCACGCGCTGTGCCAGAACCTGCCGCTCCCAGGCATTGGCCGGGATCTCGAAGCCTTGCAGTTGCCGCAGCACTTCCAGCGTGCCCCGCTCGCCCAGCACCTGACTGCTGGCCGCGACGTGCTGCCACCGCAGCAGCCAGCGCATGAACTGTGCCGCCGTCACCGGCTCGATCTGCTTGCGCAGCCGGCCCAGCGTCAGGCGATGGATCCTCGCCAACAACCGCCGCTCGCACCACTCGGTCTGCTCCGGGTCTTTCTTTTCGAACTGCCCGCGCAGGATGGCGCCGCTGGCCTCCAGGCGCAGCAGAGCCTTGTCGATCTCCGTTGCCGGTAGACCCAGCCGGCCAGCCAGTTCCGCGGCGGTTGTGGGTCCGACGTGTTGCATCCATCCGCGGACCATGGCCAGCAGCGCGTCGTCAGGGGACGGCGGCGCCGCTTCGATATCGGCCGGCTCGCTCTCGAACTCCGCCTGCGGGAAGATGCTGCGGAAGCTCTTCGCTCTGTCCGCCGCGACCCAGTAGGTGCTCCCGTTCTGTCTTGCCCTGCCGGCGCGGTTTGCAGTCGCCAGCCCCTCAAAATGTCCGATCCAGGGCGATGCCACCGCCTCCGGCAATGCGACGAACGTTTGCAGCACATCATGCAGTTCGTCGGCGTCGCGCACTTCCGGCCAGGCATCCTGCCTGACCTCGGCAATGGCCTCGGGATCGAGCGCACCTACCTCATTGAGCACCGATTCCGGCAGCGTGCGCCGCATACCCACCGCCCGCGCCCGGCGCTCCTCGAGCGGCGCGTCGTCGAGGTACGCATAAGGATTCGCATTCAAGATCTCGTGCGAGAACGCCGACGGCACCGGTGTATCCACCGCCAGGCAGCGCACTTCCCCCGAGGCGATGCCGCGCAGCACCTGCTTCAGGCCATCGAGGTCCATGGCTTCGGTCAGGACGTCCTTCATCACCTCGCGCACCAGCGGGTGATCCGGGATCTGGATATCGCCTTCGATGTTCTCCTGGCACGCCGCCACATCGGGGAAGACTGAGGCCAGCAGGTCGTCGGAGCGTATGCGCTGGATCTGCGGCGGGACTTTCTTGCCGTGGTCGAAGCGCAGCAGGGCCAGCGCGCGCTCCGCGTCCCAGCGCCAGCGCGTCCCGAAGATGGGAGAGCCGGTCAGCACCGCTTGCTCAAGCACCGGCTGCACGCTTTCAGGTTGCAGGAAGTGGAAGACGTCGGCCAGCGGGAAGCTGTGCTGCTCGGCGAGCGCGATGTTCAGGCCGTTGTCCGTGGCCGCAGCCTGCAACTCGAAATTGAACGACCGGCAGAAGCGCTTGCGCAGCGCCAGTCCCCAGGCTTTATTGACGCGCGCGCCGAACGGCGCATGGATCACCAGTTGCATCCCGCCGCCCTCGTCAAAGAAGCGTTCGGCGATGATCGTGTGCTGCGTGGGCACCTCGCCCAACACCGCGCGGCCTTCGACCACATACTGGATCGCCTGCTCTGCGCCGGATTCATCCAGCCCGCATTCGCTGCCCAGCCACTCGACCGCCGACGCGACCTGGGGCAAGCTGCGGTCAAGGAAGCCTGGCCGCAGATTGCGGGTCAAATCGCTGATCCGCGCCCGCAGCTCCGCCAGCTGCTCGGAGAGTTCGGCGGTACGCCCCGGGGCTTCGCCGCGCCAGAAGGGAATGCCCGGTGGCGCGCCGTGCGCGTCCTCCACCAGCATTCGTCCCGAGGCCTCGATGCGGCGGATCCGCCACGAGGTGTTCCCCAGCAGCATGATCTCGCCCTTCATGGACTCCACCGCGAAGTCTTCGTCCACCGTACCTACGACTACGCCTTCAGGCTCGGCAACCACGGTATAAAGCGCATTGTCCGGGATGGCACCGCCGCTGGTGATGGCCGCAATCCGCGCCCCGCGCCGCGCCCGCAGGCGCCCGTTCACCCGGTCGCGGTAGAGATACGCGCCGTAACGCCCGCGCCGGGCGGCGATGCCGTCGGACAGCATTACCAGAATCGACTCGAATTCCTCCCGCGCCAGGTTGCGGTAGGGATAGGCGCGGCCCACCAGCGCGAAGAGTTCATCCTCCTTCCACTCTTCTGCTGCGCACGAGGCCACGATCTGCTGTGCCAGCACATCCAGCGGCGCTTCCGGGATCATGATCCGGTCGAGTTCGCCTTGACGGATCGACTGCACCAGCGCGGCGCATTCCAGCAGCTCATCGCGCGTGGTCGCGAAGATACGTCCCTTCGGGACCGCACCGCGCCAGTGGCCGGAACGTCCGATGCGCTGCAAGAGCACGGCGATGGAGCGCGGCGAGCCGAGGTGGCACACGAGGTCCACGAAGCCGATGTCGATGCCCAGCTCCAGCGACGCGGTCGCTACCAGCACCCGCACTTCGCCGTTCTTCAGTTTTTTCTCCGCGGCCAGCCGCAACTTGCGCGCCAGGCTGCCGTGGTGCGCGGCGACTGCGTCTTCGTCCAGGCGCTCGGCGAGATGATGGGCCACGCGCTCCGCCAGCCGCCGCGTGTTGACGAAGACGAGCGTAGACCGGTGCTGGCGGACGAGTTCCGAGATGCGGTCGTAGATCTCGTCCCACATCTCGTTCGAGGCCACTGGCCCCAATTCGCTCGCGGGAACCTCGACCGCGAGGTCCATCTGCCGCTGGTGACCGATGTTGACAATCGCCGGATCGGGCCGACCGGTACCGGTGAGGAAATGAGCGATCAACTCAATGGGTTTCTGCGTCGCCGAAAGCCCGATGCGAACTGGACGGCGATGCGTCAACTGGTCCAGCCGTTCGAGCGAGAGCGCAAGGTGCGTGCCGCGCTTGTCGTCGGCCACGGCGTGGATCTCGTCCACAATCACCGTCTCGACGTCGCGCAGGATCTGGCGGCTCTTCTCCGCCGTGAGCAGGATGTAGAGCGACTCCGGCGTGGTTACCAGAATGTGCGGAGGCCGCTTCAGCATGGCGCGGCGCTCGTGCGCAAGCGTGTCGCCGGTGCGAACCGCGGTGCGGATCTCCGGCATCAGCAGCCCGCGCTCGCCCGCCAGTTGCAGGATCTCGCTCAGCGGCTCTTCCAGGTTCTTCTGAATGTCGTTGCCCAACGCCTTCAGCGGCGAAACGTAGAGAACCTCGGTGCGGTCGAGCAGATCCCCCGAGAATGCCTTGCGCACCAGGCGATCAATGCAGGCCAGGAACGCGGAAAGCGTTTTGCCGGAGCCGGTGGGGGCGGAGATCAGCGTGGTGCGGCCGGCGAGAATGTGCGGCCAGCCCTGTTCCTGCGGCTCGGTCGGCGTGCCGAACCGGCGCACGAACCACTCCCCGACGATAGGATGGGCCCACCCCAGGGCCCCGCTGGCGGAAGGCATCCTCCCATTTTATGCGGATTGGCGCTGTTCGCCAAGTATTCGCCCTGTGCCACAAATGCGGCAACTTCAGCAATACTCGTAGAACGACTAAAATCATTCTCGGTGCGACCTCTCAACAGAAACTGCCCGGATGAGAAACCTCGCCTAATCCACGCTGGCGCGTTGTTCCGTACGCGCTGGCTCCTGCACGGTTTCTCGACCCGTACCGGCGGGGTCTCCGAAGTTTACGGCGGGCACGCGCTCAACCTCGGCTACACCAAACACGACACCCACGCCGCCGTGGACGAGAACCGCGGCCTCCTGCTGCGGGCGCTGGGAGCGGTGAATACCGGCAAGGCGTGGCCGCTGGTCCGCTTGCGCCAGATCCATTCCGATATCGTCCACCGCGTCGATCATCCGCCGGAGCAACTCCTCACCGGCGACGGTTTGGTGACCGACACGCCGCGCCTGTTGCTGGCGGTGCAAACCGCCGATTGCCTGCCGGTGCTTTTGGTGGACCCGAAGCGCAAAGCGGTGGGCGCATTCCATGCGGGATGGCGAGGCACGCTGGCGCGCATCGTCGAGAAAGGTGTGGGCGCGATGCGCCTCCATTTCGGCTCTGAACCCGAGGACTTGCGAGCGGCTATCGGGCCGGGGATCGCGTCCTGCTGCTACGCCGTGGGCGAGGAGGTGCGCGACCGCTTCCACGCGCAGTTCGCCTACGCCGGCGCCTTATTCCGCGAGGTCGCCGAGTCGGACCCGGTGCGCGAGCGATACCCGCTGCTGTTCATGACGGCGCGCGCCCCCGGGCACAGCGATGCCGGGCGCACCATCTATCTTGACCTGCGGGAGTCCAACCGGCGCCAACTGCTGGACGCGGGCCTTGCCAAGGCGAACATCACCGCGCTCGACCTCTGCACCGCCTGCCGCACCGACCTGCTCTTCTCCCATCGCGCGGAGAAGGGAGTGACGGGGAGGCAAATGGGAGCGGTGGGGATTTGTGATTAGTGATTTGCGATTTGTGAAACGGATCGGTCGAGCCAGCCCTCAATCACAAATCGCAAATCACAGATCGCAAATCCAGCGAATCTGCTATTCTTTCGCCACTCCCCGATCCTTTATGCCGCGAAACGAAGCCATCGCCATGGCGCTGGACGCGCTGCGCGCGCACAAGTTGCGCTCCTTCCTGACCGTGCTGGGGGTGATCATCGGGGTGGCCACGGTGATCGCCGTGGTGGCCGTCCTGCAAGGCTTCAACCAGTACATGACTTCGCGGGTGATGGACTTCGGCTCCACCTCGTTCAGCCTGTCGAAGTTCACGCAAGGCATCCGGTCCATGGAGGATTTCCTGCGCGAGAACCGCCGCCACAACCTCACCTACGACGATTTCCTGGCGGTGGAGCGGGGATGCGCGCACTGCCAACTGGTTGCCGCCGTCTTCCAGGACATCAAGACGGTGAAGTACAAGAACCACTCTATCGACACCACGCAACTGCGGGGCGTGACCGTGCACGCCGCCTTCATCGGGCAGGTGATGGAGCTCGAATCCGGACGGCACTTCACCGAAACCGATATCGACCACGCGCGCAACCAGGCAGTGATCGGGGGCGATGTAGCCGACCGCTTGTTCCCCCACGAAGATCCGCTCGGCAAGGAGCTCATCGTGGACGGCGCCGCTTTCACCGTGATCGGCGTCGCCAAGAAGTCCGGCGATTTCCTGGGGCAGCCGCAGGACACCTTCGTCCGCATCCCCATCACCGTCTATATGAAGATGTACAACGTGGCCAGCCAATCGCTGGTCATCCAGGCACAGGCAGCCACGCCGGCGGCCATGCAGGCTGCGATTGACGAGTCGCGCATGGTGATGCGCAATCGCCACCATCGCATGTACAAGGATGAGGACGACTTCTCCATCGCCACCGCCGACACCATGCTGGACATGTGGAGCAACATGACCAGCGCGGTATTCCTGGTGACTACCATCATCGCGGGGATTGCTCTGGTGGTGGGCGGGATCGTGATCATGAACATTATGCTGGTCTCGGTCACTGAGCGCACCCACGAGATCGGCGTGCGCAAGGCGCTGGGGGCGCGGCGCTCCGACATCCTGCGCCAGTTCCTGGCCGAGTCCGTGGCCCTGGCGTTCGCCGGCGGCGCCCTGGGCGTGGCCCTGGGAGTTGCCTTCTGCTTGCTGGTGTCGTGGCTGTCGTCGCTGCCGGTGGTGATTCGCATCTGGTCGGTGGTGCTGGCGCTGGTGGTGGCCTCGACGATCGGCATCATCTCCGGGATCTATCCGGCGAGCCGGGCGGCGCGCATGGACCCGGTGACGGCGCTGCGGGCGGAGTGACCCATGCTGCTGCAGCTCATCCGCGTCGCTCTCGATAACCTGCGCAGCAACAAGCTGCGCTCCAGCCTGACCATGCTGACCGTCATCATCGGCGTGATGATGATCGTGGCTATGGCGGCGGTGATCACCGGCCTCAACACCTCGGTCTCGCGCCAGATCGCCAGCCTCGGCTCCAACATCATCACCGTCTCCCGCATGCCGCAGATGGCCTTCCGCTTTCCCACCGAGGAGGAACGGCAGCGCAAGGAACTGACCCGCGAGGATGCAGAAGAGATCCGGCAGAAGGCGCAAGACGTGGCCATCGTTACCCCGCGCGTGTTCCTCGACCCCCAGAAGTTCCCCAATCCCGACGTGCGCTACGGCAACATCCACGCTTCCGGCGTCGCCATCCTGGGCGTGGAGCCGGACTACATCAACGTGTACACGTCCTATGTGCGCGAGGGTCGTTTTTTAAGCGATGCCGATGTCCGCCGCCGCACCAACGTGGTGGTGCTGGGGGTCACGGTGGCCGAGAAGATGTTCCCTCACCAGGACCCGCTGGGAAGAACGGTCTACTTCGAGAACGACGCCTTCGAAGTGATCGGAGTGCTGGAGCGGCGGGGGTCGCTCTTCGGCTTCGATCGCGACAACTTCATCTGGCTGCCCATCACCACCATGCTCAAGCTGCACCCCGACGCCAAGGACGGCCTCTACATCGACATCAAGGCCAACACTCAGGCCGGGATCCCATCCATCATGGAACAAGTGACGGAGATCCTGCGCCAGCGCCGCCACGACCCGCCCAAGAGGCCCGATTCCTTCGAAGTCAGTACGCATAACCAGTTCATCGAGTTCTACCGATCGCTCACCGGAGGCATTTACATCGTGTTGCTGGTCATCGCCTCGATCAGCCTGGTGGTGGGCGGCATTGGGGTGATGAACATCATGCTGGTGTCGGTGACCGAGCGCACGCGGGAGATCGGGGTGCGCAAAGCGGTGGGCGCGCGCAAGCGCCATATCCTGGTGCAATTCCTGCTGGAGGCGATGGTGCTGACCGCCATCGGCGGCGTGATCGGCATCGTGCTCGCGGAGGGCATCAGCCTGGCGGTGGACGCGTTCTCGCCGCTGCCCTCGCGGGTGTCGCTGTTCTGGGTAGTGCTGGCGTTCACCGTCGCGCTGTCGGTGGGGTTGTTCTTCGGGATCTATCCTGCGGCGCGGGCGGCACGGCTCGACCCCATCGAGTCGCTACGGTACGAGTGAGAATGCTTTCGGGAGGGCATGGCTTCAGCCATGCCGTTGAAGGGCCGAATTCGTGCGGGCTTTAGTCCCTGGCTCCTCACATGGCGCGATCAGGCGCAAAGCCATGGGAACGATGCTGACCTCCACCGGCGTGCGACACACAAACTCTCCATCAGCATAGACGTCGAGTGGGACCTCGCTCTCGACCCGCAACCGCGCAGCCTTGAAATACTCGACCTCCGGATAGTTCACATGTCGTCCGGAAAAGACTTTGGGCAAGAGCCGCAGCAGGCGGGCTTTTCCTGTCTGCCGCACGAAGCAGATGTCCAGTTGTCCGTCCGCGAAATCCGCCGCCGGCGCGATGCGCAGGCCTCCGCCGTAGGCCGGGCCGTTGGCGAACGCGATCATCAGGCCGGGTTCGTCTATTTTTTTGTGTAGAGACGCAGCTTGGTGCGCCTCCACCACGAACCGTTGCGCCGGGAATGAGCGGATTGCTCCCAGCGCGCCCAGGAGGTAGCCGCCGCGTCCGCGCAGCCATCGCGGCATGGCATTGGCGCGGCGGTTGGCCTCCGAGTCGAGACCTGCGCCTGCCACGTTGCAGAAAAGCCGGGGTGAGACTGACAGATCTCCCAGTGGCGCGATGATTCCCAGGTCAATCTCGCGGGAATGGCCAGTAGCAAGAAAGCGGTTCCAGGCTGACAGAGCGTCGCGATCATCCCGCAGCCCGAGCGCATAGGCGAAATCGTTGCCGCTTCCCCGCGGAACCATGAGCACAGGGATTTTCAGTTGGGACAGCTCGCGCAGATAATGGTGGACGGTTCCGTCTCCGCCAAGGACGATCGCGGCATCGGCGGAGGGCAAAGGTTCTCCGCGCTGGTGGCCGATGATCCGGCAGGCAGAGCCGGAGAAAAGGGCCAGGTATTGGGGCGATACGTCAGGGCCGAGGATGGCGACGGCGCGCACGCTCGCAGGATTTAACCACAAATGAAAAGGCAGACCAACATCGGCATGTTCGTGGCGGTCCGCGCCACCATCCGGAAGATCCCGCGGGGCAAGGTCGCGACCTACGGGGACGTCGCCTACGCGGCCGGTTTTCCGGGCGCGGCGCGGCAGGTGGTCTGGGCGCTGCACGGTTCCGGTGGCTTGCTTCCCTGGCAGCGCGTGGTCGGCGCCGGCGGCAAGATCTTGTTGCCGGGAGTCCAAGGCGCGGAACAGAGATTATTGCTCCAGAGCGAGGGCGTGGTGTTCATCGGCTTGCGCGTGGACATGAAGCAGCACCGCTACACTTGGCCGATGTTGAGGAAAAAATTCAGGGGAATAAAATGAAGGTTGATGAAAGTCAAAGAGTTAAACAAAGGGATAATCGCGAACTCACGCCGCCTTATGCCCGATACCTGGTTCATCTGATCCGTCCTTTTCCAGATTTTGACCCCTTTTTCATAAAACCACTACGGCAAAAAGCTGTTCAAATGCTCCAGCTCAAGCCAGGGGATCGTGTTCTCGATGCAGGCTGCGGACCCGGAGGAAGTTTCCCATACTTGGCGGATGCGGTCGGGCCTTCAGGCGAGGTGGTTGGGGTAGAAATCAGTCCCGAGACAGCCATAAACGCAAGAAGAAGAATTGAAAAGAATGGATGGCGCAATGTCCGGATGATAGTGGCAGATGCCAGAGCAGTCAAACTCGAAGGCAATTTTGACGGATTACTGACGTTTGCGGCGGCTGACATCTATGCTTCTCCCCAAGCGTTGAACAACCTCTTTCCGTATTTGAAAAGTGATGCGCGCGTTGTTGCCTTTGGAGCCAAACTCTCACAGCGCCGTTCAGGAAAGGCTTTTAATCTACTTTTTCGCTTGCTGTGGAAACTCTCGTTCCCTTCAACTCCTGCTCTAAGCCACAAACCTTGGGTGCCGCTTGAAAGCCGCGTGGATGGGCTCAAGGTAGAAGAGTATTTCTTTGGTTGCATGTTTCTTGCTTGGGGTTCGATAAAAAGGGAATGACTTCAAGAGACGCAGCCTGCTGCATCTCTCGAGGGATCAGGAGATGGTGACCTTGCGCAGCAGGCGTCCCACGCGGATGGTTAGCTGCCCTGGAACCCTGACGTGCAGGATGGGCTCGGTCTTCACCGCGCCGTCGATCTGCACCGCTTTGGCCTTAATCTTGCGCAGGCCATCGCTCACCGATTCGGCCAGCCCGCAGCGTGCCAGCAGCTTGTCGAGCTTCACCGCGCCGCCACCATCCTTGGCGGCAACCTCCGCGTAGCTGACCGAAACCTGCGGAATGTCCGCCGGAACCTCTTTCTTCTGGAAGATCTTTTCCCAATTTTCGCCCGCCGCTTTGGCCGCCGGCTCGGACTGGAAGTCGGCGACGATCTTGGTGGCCAGGCCCTTCTTCGCCACCATCGGGTGCAGGCGCCCGGATGCGACCTGCTGCTGCATGGCCTGGATGCCGGCGATGGAGGTGTCGGTGAGCAGCTCCCAGTAGCGCCACATCAGCTCGTCGGAGATGGACATCAGCTTGCCGAACATCTCCTGCGGCGGCTCGGTGATGCCCACGTAGTTGCCGTAGGACTTCGACATCTTCTGCACGCCGTCCAGGCCTTCGAGCAGCGGCATGGTGAGCACCACCTGTGATGGCTGTCCATAAGCGCGTTGCACTTCGCGTCCCACCAGCAGGTTGAACTTCTGGTCGGTGCCGCCCAACTCAACGTCCGCCTCGATGGCCACCGAGTCATAGCCCTGCGCCAGGGGATAGAGCAGCTCGTGCAGCGCGATGGGCTTTTCTTCCTGGAAGCGCTTGTGGAAGTCCTCGCGCTCGAGCATCTGCGAGACCGTGTACTTGGCGGCCAGGCGAATGAGGCCCTCGGATCCCAGCTTGTTCAGCCACTTGCTGTTGTAAGGGATCTCCGTCTTCTTGCTGTCGAGGATCTTGAACACCTGTGCCTTGTAGGTTTCGGCGTTCTTCTCGATCTCCTCGCGGCTGAGCGGCGGTCGCGTCACCGAGCGGCCGGTGGGATCGCCGATCATGCCGGTGAAATCGCCGATGATGAAGATGACGGTGTGGCCGAGATCCTGGAAGTGCTTCAGCTTGCGGATCAGCACGGTGTGGCCGAGGTGCAGGTCAGGCGCCGTGGGATCGAAGCCGGCCTTGACGCGCAGCGGCCTGCCCGTCTTGCGGGATTCCTCGAGCTTTTGCTTGAGCTCGGATTCAGGGATGATCTCCGCCGCGCCCTTGCGGATGTACTCGAGTTGCTCGTCAACCGGGGCGAATGCCATCCGTGGGATTATACCGAGGCAGGCTTCTAGTCCGGATTATTCAGCAGGGTGGAGCAGGCCTTTAGGCCTGCATTCATCGGACGCTCTGGAATTGCGGGCTTTAGCCCCTGAGGTATTCTGATGATCGCGCGGAAGTGTGCAAGGCAGGAAGCCTCGCAGCGGCTAAAGCCGAGTGCCATTGACGCCGCCATTATGCAGGGCTGAAGCCCTGCTCCACCCCAAGCGCCCCGACATTGCCGTCACATGGCCGGCGGGAAGGCAACTTCTTTCAGCGCCGGCCGGCGGACGACGCGCCGTCCGACGATCTCGTAGTTGCCTTCGAGCACGATCTTGATCGCCTCGCTGTACGCAATGTGTTCCTGCTCGAGGATGCGGTCAGCCAGCGTGTGCTCGTCGTCGCTGTCGTACACCGGCACCGTCTTCTGCACGATGATGGCGCCGTGATCGAGTTGTTCATCTACGAAATGCACCGTGCACCCCGACACCTTGACGCCGTATTCCAACGCCTGCTTCTGCCCCTCCAGTCCGGGGAACGAAGGCAGCAGCGCGGGATGGATGTTCAGCACCCGGTTGGGAAACTGCTGCACGAACCACGCCGAGAGCAGGCGCATGTAACCCGCCAGGCACACCAGCTCGACCTGCTTCTCTCTGAGCACGGCGACGACCTCGCGGTCATGCTCCTCGCGCTGCTTGCCTTTGGAAGGAATCACGCGCGCATCGAGGCCCCGCCGGCGCGCGATCTCGATGCCGGGAGCCTCGGGACGGTTGGAGATGACGACTCCTATGCGCGCCCCAGGGATGCGGCCGGCGTCGATGTTGTCGGCGATGGCCACGAAGTTCGACCCCCGGCCGCTGAGCAGGATGCCGATGTTCTTCGCTTCAGGCATAGCGGTGAATTATCACATCCCGGGGCAAGATCTGCAGTGACGTGGGTTCTGCCGCCCCTCAGGAATAGACCACCTTGCGCTCGCCCTTGACGATCCGGCCAATGGTGTAGCCCTTCTCCCCCAGGCGCTCCAGGATCGACTGCACCTTCTTGAATTTGGTGAGCGGCACCACCAGCACCATGCCGATCCCCATATTGAAGGCGCGGTACATCTCGTCGTCGGAGATGTTGCCCAAGTGGCGCAGGTGCTCGAAGACCGGCAGCACCGGCCAGGCGCTTCTCTCGACCGCGGCGGCGGTTCCCTTGGGCAGCACGCGCGGAAGGTTCTCGGTGATGCCTCCGCCGGTGATGTGCGCCATGGCGGAAACGGCGTCGGCGTCGAGCAGCCGCCGCAGCACCGGCCAGTAGCTCTTGTGCGGCTTCATCAGCTCGGCGCCGGCCTTGTTCTTCAGCTCGTTGACGTAGCTCTCGGGCGAATAGCGCGCCACCTCGAAGAAAAGCTTGCGGGCGAGCGAGTAGCCGTTGGTGTGCAGTCCCAGCGAGGGCAGTCCGACCAGCACGTCGCCCGGTTGCACACCTTTGCCGGTGATCACCCGCTCGCGCTCCACCACCCCGACGATGAACCCCGCCAGGTCGTACTCGCCGCTGGGGTAGAAGCCTGGCATCTCCGCGGTTTCGCCCCCGATCAGGGCGCAGCCGTTCAGCTTGCAGGCTTCGGCAATGCCGCCGATCACAGCTTCCGCGACCTCGGGCTCGAGCCTGCCGGTGGCCAGGTAATCCATAAAGAACAGCGGCGCGGCGCCCTGCACCGCGATGTCGTTGACGCAGTGGTTCACCAGATCGCCGCCCACGGTCTGGTGCAGCTTCATCTCGAAGGCAACCTTGAGCTTGGTGCCCACGCCGTCCACGCTCGAGACCAGCACCGGGTCGCGATACTTCTTGGTGTCCAGCGCGAACAGGGCCGCGAAGCTGCCGATATCGCCGAGCACGCTGCGGTTGAAGGTCTTGCGGGCGAGATACTTGATGCGCTTCTTAGTGCGGTTGGCGCGCTCGATGTCCACGCCGGCGTCGGCGTAGGTGATGCTGCCCGGTTTTGCGGTGTCCTGCTCAGCCAAGATCCACGCCCAGTCTGGAATGGGGGGTGCTGCAACGCGTGAAGACGGCCATTGTAGCATCTTGCCCTCGGCCTCACCGCCCGGCCCCAGAGCTCGAACCCTCCTTTGCTATAATGAGCGCAGAGCGGATGCGCTCGCGCCCCAAGCCGACGCGTTGCTTTCTTCAGTTTTTCCCGCAGAAGTCGGGGAGTGGCTCAGCCTGGTAGAGCACCTGGTTCGGGACCAGGGGGTCGCTGGTTCAAATCCAGTCTCCCCGACCATTCTTTTCAAACAGATACTCTCTTCGCAATGGCGTCGGCCGTTTTGGCTTGCGTCCAGGCTCGGCCTGCTCTGCCCCACGATGTTCCGCCGGACTGCGCCACTACGCGCGTGGCGCTGCCGCCGTATCCGCCAACAGCCGCCTCGGTGATGGCCTGCTGGCAGCAGGCGGCCCTGGTACAGTTCTCAACAGGTACAAACAGCACACACACTCGTGAGCCACGTCACCGCGCCCCTTGTAGCGGCGAGTGGTGTAATGGTTGGCGCAACAGGAGGAATCAGAATGCCGCGTCATTTTCTGATGTTCGTGGTTGTCGCTTCGCTGACTTCACTTGCCGTCGCCCAGAAACCAACCGTCAAGAAGGTTCCGGCCCCCTATACGTCGCCCACTTCCGGGCCGGAGATGTACGCAAGTTACTGCGCCGCCTGCCATGGGAAAGATGCCAAAGGCAACGGGCCTGCCGCTCCAGCCCTCAAGGTGCCGCCAACCGACCTCACGATGTTGGCCAAGCAGAACCATGGCAAGTTCCCCTACGATCATGTAGCGGCTGTCCTCAACGGGAAGGCGATGATGCCAGCGCATGGCTCCAGCGAGATGCCCATCTGGGGCAAGGTGTTTTGGAGTATCAGCGGGGGGCATAAGGGTGAGGTACAACAGCGGGTTGCCAATCTAACCAAGTACCTAGAGTCGATGCAGGTCAAGTAAGTTCCGGCGCCAAGTTGCGGCGGGGCGCTGCAACGGCGCTCCGGGAAGAGCGCGGCCCGTGGTGGGAGAACTGCTGGGCGGCCGAGCTTCAGTGAGATCTCGGGGCCGTCTGGGGGGAATACAGGCCCGACTTGAGCAGCACCATCAGCAGGGTGAAGTCTCCCACCAGTTCACAGGCGGCGACCACCACCGCTAAAGCGGTTGCCTCAACGTGTCCCTGCGCCAGCGACAACAATAAGGTGGCCACCATCCCGACCAGCAGCACCAGCCCCAGGAAGGCGCGGCGATAGCGGCCGCGGAGCAGGAGGTGCACCGTCTGCCGGGCGGCCGGTTCCAGACGCGACATCCGCAATATATAAATCGCCAGCAGCCACGCATTGGCAACCAGCAGCCAGTGTTCCAGCCGCTCCAGCGCCGGCGGCGGCATTCCACCCTGGAGGGTTGTCAGCATGAGCGACAGCGTGGCGCCGCCCAGGGTGGCATAAGTCAGGCAGAGCACCGGCAGCAGCGCCGAGTTCCAGAAGGGGATGGCGGGCGAGGCCTTCATCACCAGGCCATCGTAGAACATGATGAACAGCGCCGAAGCCGCCGCGACCGCCGGGGCCAGCGGCTGGCCCCAGCCGGCGATCGGAAGCTCGATGCCAGCGAATTTCGGCAATAACAGCGTGAAGCCGGAAATCGCGAACAGCCCGGTCGCCCAGATGCCACGCGCGATCCACGAGCGGTCGGGACGCAGGGCGGCGCGCCAGAAGCGCGCGGGACGTCCGAGGTACAGCAAGTGCGCCGTGTTCTTGCCTACGACGACGATCAGGTAGCCTACGGCCATGCCCAGCGCCTGCCCGGTCACGAGCGACACCAGGAAGAGCCCGGCGCCGATCTCGCCAAAGAAGAACGCGGCGCCGATGCGCCAGTTCCACCAGGTTTGCCGCGTAAACCCTACGGCGAAGCGGTGGGGCGCAATTGCATAGGGCAGTGGATCGGTAGCGCTCATGCTTGCCTCGGCTCGCCATCAAGATAGTAGATGCTGGGTCTGGTGTTGCATTCGGGCAGAAGCGGCTTGCCGCCATGGTCGCGGATCAAGCTTTGCAGCCGCCCCGCTTCCGGCTCCAGATCGCCGAAGAAGCGGCACTCGGTGGGACAGGTCACCACGCAGGCCGGCTCCAGTCCCTGGTCCACACGGTGGGCGCAGAGATTGCACTTGATCATGGTGCCTTCTTCGAACTCGGCGAACTTCACCGCTTCGAGCACGCTGAGCCCGTCGCCGTTGTAACCATGCCGCAGCAGTCCGCGCTCGAGGAAGTGCCGGTTCATATAAGGACAAGCCACCGCACAGGCGCGGCATCCGATGCATTTCTCCCGGTCCACAAGCACAATTCCGTCTGCGCGGATGTAGCTGGCGCCCGAGGGACAGACCTCCACGCAGGGCGCATCCGCGCAGTGGTTACACAGCACCGGGAGAAAGGTCCGCCGGGTAGCAGGATATGTGCCGACTTCCCGCGTGACCACGCGCGCGAAGTGGACGTCCTCCGGCGTGCCATGCTCCTGCTTGCAGGCGATGGTGCAAGCATTACAGCCGATGCAGCGCCGAAGGTCGATTACCATTCCCAGTCTTGCCATCGCATTCCCTCACGCATCCAGCTTTTCGACCGAAACCCGGGCGGTGGACTCCAGGCCGCCGGTGGCGTTGTCGGTGTAACGCAGCGAGCCGGTGAGCAGCCGGTTGAAGGGGCTGCCGCCGGTGTTGACATTAGTGACATCGCGCCGGGTGATGGCATTGCTCACCCCCAGCACCTGTGGGTGGATACCCTCGATCACTTGCGCGATTCCTTCGATGCTGCCGGCCGGGGAGGTCAACCGCACGCGGTCACCGCTCCGGATTTGCAGGCGGCGCGCGGTCGTGGAGTTGATCAGGATGCCGCCATGCACGGCGGCATCTTTTTGGCTGACCTCGGTCAGCCACGGCATGACGACCGTGTCGCCGAAGGTATGCAGCGCTTCCTTGAAAGAGATGGCGTAGAACTCGTAGCCGCGCTTGCCGTCTTCGATCACCGGCGAAGTCTTCCAGAAGGGAAGCGGCACGTAGTTGTCGAACGGCCAACCGGCGATCCCGGCAGCTTCCATCTTCCGCCGCAGTTCCTCGCCAGTGCGCGGGATGAACTCGAAGTAAAACGGCATGCGAAGATTGCCGTAGGGCATGTAAGTTTCTTCCGGCGTCCGATGGCGGACGGCATGGCCGTTCTGCTTGAACCAGTTGAGGCCGCGGTCGTCGCTGTAGATACTGCGCGCCAGCCGGTCCCAGAATTCCTCTACCGTGTAGCGCCGATGCGGGTCGAGAGCGTACTGGGGCTGGGCGGTGAAGCCGCAAACCACATTCAGCAGGCCGTTCCAGGCGTCGAGGAATCCCAGCCGCCCGGCCAGGTCGGTGAGGATGTCATAGGCGTCTTTGGTATCCCCCAGCGGCTTCACTACCGGCTGGCGCACGGAATGGCCGGTCACCACCGGCGGCTCCAGGCAGTTCAGCAGCGTCGATTCCAGAAAGGTGCTGTCCGGCAGGAAGACATCGGCCCACTGCGTCGATTCCGTCAGGTGGATGTCGATGGCGACCACGAACTTCATCTGCTGCATGATGGCTTCTACCTTGTCGGTTTCAGGCATGTTCCACACCGGGTTGGAGTGGTAGAGGAGCATGGCTTCCGGGCGATAATTCAGCCCGAAGCGCTCCGGGTCGAGCAGCGTCTCGGTGTTGAGCTGGCCGGCGTCAAAACCGATGGGAAAGAATTCCAGCAGGTGAGTTGAATCAGGCGGCGACTTGAACGGCGGCTGCGGATGCAACTGGTGAGGCTCCGGCTTCAACATGCCATCCTCGCCGGGATGGATGAAGAAGCCGCGGTGATCGAGCGGCACTCCAAGATGTCCGCCGGGCACGTCCACGTTGCCCACCAGCATGTTGAACAGCTTGTAGGTCAGGTTATCGAACAGGCCGTTGGCGTGCGATTGCGAGCCCCGGTAGTAATTGAGCGCCGCCGGCCGGTAGGGATAGGTCTTCCCCTCGATCTCGATGCTGGCGCCAATCTGCGCCGCCTCCACGAACTCGCGGGCGATGCGGCGGATGGTCGCGGCGGGCACGGTCGTGATTTCGGCCATGCGCTCCGGCGTGTGCTCGGCCAGCATGTCTTTCCAGACTTGGAAACCGGGGCGCACGCTGGCGCCCGCAACCTGGAACGTTCCCTCGAGCGCCATTGCTTCAGGTGGCACGGCGTCCCAGGATCTTGGCGCTTGCGTGGCGGTGTCCCACACTTGCGCGCTGCCCTGGTCATCGCGCAGGAAGCGTCCGTCCTCGCGCACCAGGTAGGGGGCGTTGGTGTGGCGGCGCAGGAAGCCAGCATCGAACTGCTTCAGTTCGTGCACCAGCACATGCGCCATGCCCAGCACGAAGGCGCGGTCGGCGCCGGGCAGGATGGGAATCCACTCATCGGCCTTGGCCGCCGCCACCGAACAGCGCGGGTCCAGCGCCACTACCTTCATTCCGCGCATGCGCGCGTCGGCCATGCGCTTGGCGCTGCCCGGCAGGTGGAGATGGGAGGAGAAGCCGTCGCCCGAGCCAATCTGAATCCAGTAATTGCAGCGCTCGTAGTCGTTGATGGCGGCAAACGAGCCATCCACGCTGCCGTTGACCGGGTGGTAGGAGCCGCCGCAGTAGTTCCCCAGCGACGTAAAGAAGTTGGGGGAACCAAACACCGCCGGCCATCCCCAGAGCAGGATGCGCTGGAAGTCGCCGATGGCGCAGAGCAGCTTGCGGGGATCTTCGCGCCGTACCCGGCCCAGTTCGCGCACCACGATCTGGTAGGCCTCGTCCCACTCGATCTCCACCCACTGCGGGTCAATCCCGGGCCCCTTGCGCGGGTTGGTGCGCTTCATGGGCTTGAAGATCCGCTTGGGATCGTACAGGCGGGCCAGGCCGGCATTGCCCTTGGGGCAGAGCTTGCCCAGGTTATCGGGATTGCTGGCGTCACCCTCGATCTTGAGCGCGACTCCGTCGCGGACGAACACCTTGATGCCGCAGCCGTGCAGGCACATGCCGCAGGTGCTGGGGATCCACTGGCCCGGGTTCGCCGGAACCGGGGCTGCCGTATGCGTGCTCATGCACCCTCCGCTTGGAGTTGATCAGTGCCGTACCCGAAAACGCCTGCGGTCATGAATGGATGAAGGCATGGGACCCGATATATGGGCCACCTTATATGAGGAAGGGGCGCGGCAATGCTGTGATCGCGGTCACGCACCTGCGTGACGGCCGGCACGGGTCGACGGGCAAATTCCCTAAGATTGTTCAACACTTGACAGATTGAACATTTCAGCGGAAGATGGTCGGCTTTTTCAAGGAGCCAGGTGCCAGGATGGGAGAGAGCCCAGATCTGCGGGAGCTTCGCCGCCTCAGCGTGGCCGACGAGGTGGCGGGCGTTTTGCGCCTGCGCATTCTTACCGGCGAGCTGCGCCCGGGCACAGCGCTGCTGGAGATCCCGCTGGCTTCCTCGTTAGGGGTGTCGCGCAACACCATGCGTGAAGCCATGAAGGTCCTCTCCCTGGAGGGCCTGTTGACCCGCAGCGTGCACCGCGGCATCGCTGTGGCCGAGCTTACGCCCCAGGACATCCGCGACATCTATCAGTTGCGCCGCATGCTGGAACTCTCCGCGGTGCAGGCCGCCGAGCACCCCAGCAAAGACCATTTGGAGAGACTGCGCAGCCTGGTGGACCAGTATGAAGCCGCGGTCCGGGCCGGAGACTGGACCAGCGCCGTGGCCTCCGATCTGCAGTTTCACAGTCTGCTGATCCGCTTTCACAACAACCGCCGTCTGGAGTCCTTCTACCAGAAGGTGCTGCGCGAGCTGCGCATGGGCATGGT
Source organism: Acidobacteriota bacterium (assembly GCA_023265315.1). Classification (GTDB taxonomy): domain Bacteria; phylum Acidobacteriota; class Terriglobia; order Terriglobales; family Acidobacteriaceae; genus JAHFUA01. The sequence continues at coordinate 19,166 of JAHFUA010000030.1, forward strand.
GCTGGTGGACCGCGGCCTGGATAATCCCACCCGGCTGATCCGCGTGCACCGCAGTATTTACCAGCTACTGGCGGCGGGGAAATTGCAGCAGTGCGCCGCCGCCCTGGCGCAGCACCTGGAGGAGTCGGAAACCAGGATCAGCAAGGTGATTTCGGATCACGCTTGGGCCCGGAACCGCATGCCCGGGCCGAGGGAATCGGCTCCTGAAAGCAAAGCAGTCTGAAGTACACGGCCCCGCCGCCAGAAATGGCAACGATTCTTGAAGAATAGGTAGGGTACGCACATGCGCGCACATCATTCTGCCCGGCTGTTCCTTGCAGGTTGCCTGTCGTTCGCGTTCGCGATTTCGTTGCACGCGCAAACCACCACCGCCGGCATCGAGGGGACGACGCGCGACGCCTCCGGCGCCCTGTTGCCCAAGACCACGGTTACCGCCGTCAATGCCGGCACCGGCTTCACGCGCAGCACGGCCAGCAACGACTCCGGCGCCTACCAACTCCCGCTGCTGCCCGTCGGCGAGTACACCGTCACCGCCGAGCAGAAAGGTTTTCGAAAACAGGTGCGCCGCGTGCGTCTGGAACTGGGCGCAGCCGCGGTGGTGGACTTCTCCCTTGCCGTCGGGCAGGTGACTCAGGAGGTGGAGGTCAAGGCCGAAGCCGAGGCCGTCGAACCCACACGCAGCATGATCAGCTCGGTGATCGCCGAGCGCGAGATCCAGACCCTGCCGGTCAACGGCCGCCAATTCATCGATTTCGCGCTGCTGGCCCCGGGCGTCACCATCGGGGACACCACCTCCGGCTCCACCGACGTGATCATCGAGCCGGTCACCAAGCTCTCCTTCGCCGGGCAGAACATCCACTACAACTTCGTGGCCATCGACGGCGCCGACAACATCTCCACCGCTTCCGGGATCCAGAAGACCGCGCCCTCGCAGGAAGGGGTGCAGGAGTTCCGGGTCATCAACTCCAGCTACAGCACGGAGTTTGGCCGGGCGGTGGGGGGCATCGTCAACATCATCACCAAGAGCGGCACCAACCGCTTCCACGGCTCGGTGTACGAGTATTTTCGCAACGACAAGCTGGACGCCAAGAACCCCTTGGTTTCGCCCAACCTCGCGAGCTGTGCAATCCCCGGCGATCCTTTCTCGGGCGGCTGCCAGCCCCTGGACAAGCTGCGCCAGAATCAGTACGGCGTGACTCTCGGCGGGCCCATCCGCAAGAACCGCACCTTCTTCTTCGGCAACTACGAGGGGCAGCGTCACCGCGAATCCCCCTTCTACAATTCCGTGATCCTCCAGCACCTGGACTGCAACTTCAATATCGACCCGCGCTGCGGCACGCCCTCCCAGACTTTGAGCATCAACCAGGTCAAGACGCAGGTCTTCGGTTTGCCGCCGGAGAACCTTAACGTCACCCGCAACATCGACTATGACAACTTCCTGGTGAAACTGGACCACGCCATCAGCGGCTCCGAGTCGCTGATGGTGCGCTACTTCTTCAACGACCAGCGGTCCACCAACCTATCCCCCCTAAACGACGGCTTCGACCTGCCCTCCGGCTTCAAGAACAATCAGTTTCGCGACCAGTCGCTGGTCGGGTCCCTGACCTCGACCCTGAGCAACTCGCTCATCAACGACCTGCGCGTGCAATATGCGCACCGCTTCTTTGACTTCCCCACGGTCAGCACCCAGCCGCACCTGGAGGTCACTAACACCTTCACCGTGGGGGTAAACCGCGGCAACCCCGACTTCTACGAGGAGCGCCGCTGGGAAGTGGTGGACAACGTCACCAAGATCATGGGCAAACACACCTTGAGCTTCGGCGGCGACTTCAACCACGTCAACACCACGGAGTCCTTCCCCCTCTTCTACCCCTTTGAGGCCGACTTCGCCAACCTGGACGCTTTTCTGGGTACGGATTTCGTCGGCGCACCGCATCCCTTCGTGATCTTCTTCGAGCGCTTCCAACAGCCCAACTTCGACGAATCTACGTTCAACGCCTCGGTGTACCAGGGCGGAGCCATCTCCCAGGCGGTACGCAACCAGGCCAAGGGCGAGATCGGCCATACCTATAACGGGTTCTACATTCAAGACAAATGGCGGACCACGCCCAAGCTGACTTTGAACTACGGCCTGCGCTGGGAGTTCGAGACCTGGCCCAGCGCCGCCGTCAACAACCCGATGAAGAACTTCGATCCCCGTGCCGGACTGTCCTACGCCTTGGGAACGAAGAAGAATATCGTGATCCGCGCCGGCGGCGGTCTGTTCCATGGCACCATTGGCTCCCCCCTGCTGATGTGCCAGATACCCTCCTGCGGCGGCATCCTTGGGCCTTACCCGGGGCGGGAGAACATTCAGGACAGCCTGAACGCGACCACCCGTCTCTCCGCCGTCGGCTCCGATCCCTTCACCATGGCGGCGGCCCTGGGAGGCATGCTGGGGCCAGGCCTGACCACGGCCGCCTATCCGCCGGGGGCCCTAGATGCCGTCATCGTGCGCTTCGTCAAGGATTACAAGGCGCCCTATGGCGCCCAAGTTAGCTTGGGCATCGGATTCGAGCCGTTCAGGGATGCGGTGCTTGATATCAGCTACCTGCACGTGCGCGGCATCCATCTGAACAGCTTCTACAACGTCAACCAGCCCGACCCCACGGGCCAAGTGATGCTGCACGATTCCAAGGGCGATGTGGGGCCGAAGAACCTGTATTGCAGCAATTTCCCATGTCCACCGCCCGTCATATTTCCGAGCTTCCGGTGCGCAATTTTTAACCCAACCCCCTGCATACCCGCCAATGCGCCTCCGGACTACCTCGGCTATGCCGTGGACTTCGAGGCCACCTCGCGCTGGGATTCGCAGTATGACGGCCTGCTGGTCAACTTCAACAAACGGCCCACGCACCATATCGGCATGGGCATCAGCTACACCTATTCCAAGGGCATTGACAACGGCCCCAACCCCAGTTTCGTGCTCATTCCGCAGGACAGCAACAACTTCCGCGCAGAGCGGGCCATCTCCTCGGACTCCGTCAAGCACCGCTTCGTGGCCAACGCCACCTTCACCACGCCGGAGAAGGGCAACCGCGTGGTTCGTGGCTGGGAACTGGGCACCATCCTGACCTTCGAATCGCCGCACTACTTCACCAAGTTCGCCGGCTTCGATTCCAACGGCGACGTTTTCGGCAACAATGACCGCGTGGGCATCGAGCCCCGCAACACCTTCCAGGGCGACGGCTATCAGAGCGTGGACCTGCGGGTCTCCCGCACCTTCGGCCTCAGCGAGCGGGTGAGGCTGCAGGCGGTCGCCGAAGGATTCAATGTCCTGAACGTGTTGAACGTGCGCTTCTTCAACACCGCTTATGGCGCGGCTGATTTCTGTCCCGTGGGAGGAGTGCAGGGTGGCTGTCCGGCGGGCGGGCCGCTGTACCTGGAGGGGTCGCCCAACCCCAGCTATGGCACGCCGCGCGCGGTGTTCAATCCCCGGCAGATCCAGCTGGCGGTTCGCCTGACGTGGTAACGATGTGCGGGCAGCAGACCTGACGGAGACCCAGCCATGAGATTCGGGATCTATGCGGAATTGCAGACCCCGCCGGGCAAGCCCCACGCCCAGATGACGTGGGAGATTTCCCGGCAAATCGAGCACGCCGACGCCGTGGGCTTCGACGTCTACTCGGTGATCGATCACCATTTCTTCCAGAAGTTCTCCATCTCGGCCAACCCCCTGGCGCTGTTTGCCGCGGTGGCGCAGCGCACCAAGCGCATCCGTTTGCGCACCGCCTTGCATACTCTCCCGCTGGAGAACCCCATGCGCCTGGCCGGACAGATTGCCATGGCGGACATTCTGACTAATGGCCGCCTGGAGTGCGGCCTGGGGCGCGGCCACGCCTGGCTCTTCGGGCCCGCCAACGTGCCCCTGGAAGAGAGCCGCCCGCGTTATGACGAGGCGGTTGAAATCCTGCTGCGCGCCTGGACCGAAGAGGAGTTTTCCTTCCACGGCAAGTTTTACAACGTGGAGAACCTTTCCGTGGTGCCCAAGCCGGTACAGAAGCCTCATCCGCCCCTGTTCACCGGCGGCACCAGCGATGCCACCTACCAGATGGCCGGCGAGCGCGGTTGGGGCATCTTCGTTCCTCCATTGCTTCCGTACAAAGTTCTGGAGGGTCCACTCGGCATCTACAAGAAGGCCTGCGCCCAACATGGGCACCAGCCGGACATCGTTTACATCCGGCCGGTCTATCTCGACGAGGATGAAAAGCAGATACGCAAGGAGGCCGAGGCGGCGCTGCATAACTTCCTGGCCTTCAACGCCTCGCCCATAGAATCGCTCCAGGGGGAGAGCAAGAAAGCTGAGCTGCGCGCCAAAGGCTACGGCTTCTATGCCTGCGGCGCGCTGGAGTCGCTGACCCGGCTTAGCTACGAGGAGATTGTCGATCAGGAGATCGGGTTCATCGGCACACCGCAGAAAGTGATACGCCAGATCGAGAACCTGGCGACCGTGGGCGGCATCGGCGAAGTGGCGATTGTCGCCAACTTCGGCGGCCTCGAACATTGGAAGTCGATCAAGACGCAGCAGCTCTTCGCCGAGCAGGTCATGCCGGCGTTTCACGCGGCGGCGAATCCCGCGGAGCTTGCTGCCCTGGTGTAAGAGACTGGCATGGCCGAGAGCCGCACTATCTCGATGTCCGGCGCTGCGACCGCTACGCTCACCTTTGCGCCGCTCAGCGCCACGCGCATGCTGGTGATCGGTGGCATTGCCCTGATCGTTGCCGGGCTGGTGTTTGGCGACATCTTCGCCGTTTTCGTCCTGCACCAGAACGCCAACCGCATCGGCGAGCGGTTGCTGGCCGCCACCCAGGCGGTTGCGGCCGGCAATAGCGGCGCTGTAACCGCCGACTTCGCGGCCATCGGTGATTTCCTGGAGAACCGTGGCACCAAGGTGGATACGCACGTCCACGTGATTGACTTCGGCTACCTGGCGCTCCTGCTGGCGGGAGTGCAGCCCTACATTGCAATCGACGAGCGAGGCAAAAAGCGGCTGGCGGCCTTGTTCCTCACGGGCGCAGTGATGTTGCCCGTCGGCGTCTTCAGCATTCACTATGTTGGATTGAAATACAGTCCGCTCGAGTCCATCGGCTGGGCCAGCATCTTCGCCGATTTTGGCGGTTTGCTGGTGCTGCTGGCGGCAGCCGGCATGGCCGCGGGGTTAGTGAGCTACGCGCGCGCCCATCGCGCCCCGGTCACTGACCGCGCTCTTCTGGCCGACCAGAGCTGGTCGGGACGCCTCCTGCTTACCGGCGGCTCGCTGCTAATTCTGGCGGGGTTCATTTACGGCGCCTGGTATTCAGCCCAGGACCTCTATCGCCTGGAAGCGCACGAATCGTCGCTGCTCATCACCATGGCGGACAGCGCTGCCGCCAGCCATTTTGGCCTCGCCTCGGCCGCGGTGGGAGACTACGGGCTCCTGCAGGCGGAGCGTGCGGTAAAGATCGCGGCGCACTCGCACATCATCGAGTTTGGTCTGCTGGCCATGCTCCTGGCGTTCGTTCAGCCCTACGTCTACTTGAGTGAGCGCTGGCGCCGTCGTTGGACGGTTGTTCTGCTCACCGGTTCGGTGATTCTGCCAGTCTGCGTTCTGCTCGAGCTGCGCTTCGGGCTGCTCGCGGGCGGCCTGGCCGATTTCGGCGGGTTGCTGGTCGCGATCGCTTTGCTGGGCATGCTGGCCGGCGTGCTGCGCCATACGGGGCGCCTCGACGGGCAGGGAGCGGCACCATGAGTGCGGCACGCAAGTTGTTGATTCTCTCCGGCATCGCACTTGCGGTTTGGGGAATGGGTTGGGGCCTTGCCTATGCCGTTTTCTTCGAGCATCAGGCGCTCGATGCGATGGGCGGGCAGATCACCACCGGCTTTGTGGGCGCGGCGCAGCGTAACCTGCCCGCGGCCCATGCGGCGCTCGCCAGCTACGCGCACAGCGAGTTCAACTACGTCCGCCAAGTGGACGTGCATTCCCATTGGATCGGCCTGGCGATGGTCCTGATTGTGCTGGGCATCGTCCTCGACCGCGTGAACCTGAATGCTCGCCTGCGCTGGTGGCTGGCTGTGATGCTGGCCGTCGGCTCGGCCGTGTTTCCGCGGGGAGTGATCTTGCAAACGTTGATGGCGGGTGCGCTGCCCATGGCGCTCGCCGTGGTGGGTGCAGGACTGGTGATCGCCGGCATGGCGCTTGCTGCCTGGGGATTTGCCCGCGCTCCCCGGCCGGCAGCAGAGGCCTAATTTAGAATGCTTTTTCCATGAGGATGGGCACAGTCACAGGGTAGGGCGGCGTTCGGGAAACCATCATGTATCCACGGCCTTTTCATTATCATCGCGCGAGTTCGTTGAAAGAGGCGGCCACGCTGCTCGCCGAATTGGGAGAGGAAGCCCGGCCGCTGGCGGGAGGACAGAGCCTGATCCCGCTCATGAAGCTGCGCTTCGCCAACCCCAGTCACCTGGTGGACCTGAACTTCATCCCCGGGCTGTCTTACGTCAAACAAGATGCAGGCACCTTCCGCTTCGGCCCGCTCACCCGGCATGCTGAGGTCGAGCATTCCGAGATTGCTGCCCGGATTCCCATCATCCATGATTGCGCGGCCGGGATCGCCGATGTTCAGGTGCGCAACCGGGGCACGATGGCTGGTTCTTTGGCCGAAGCCGATCCTTCCGGAGATTGGGCGCCAGTGCTCCTCACGCTGGAAACCCAGGTCTGCTGCCTGGGACCCAAGGGCGAGCGGCCGGTGCCCCTGGCGCAGTTTATCGAGGACGCCTACACCACCGTCCTCGACCCTGACGAGCTCATCAGCGAGATCGCCGTGAAAGCCCCGCCCACGAACAGCGGCGGCGCTTACCTGGGCTTCAAGCGTTGCGCCCCGGTGTACCCCTCAGCCGCGGTCGCCGTGCAGCTCACCATGGAAGACGGGCTTTGCCGTGAGGCGCGCATCTATCTGGCTGCCGTTGGACTCACGCCGATCCGTGCCAGCGAAGCCGAGGCCGCCCTGGCAGGCCGGCCCATCGACCCGCAAACCACCCGCGCAGCCGCCGAGGCGGCGCGGGCGACCGCCGACCCGCAGCCGGACATGCGCGGTTCAGCCGACTTCAAGCGCCAGCTCATCTTCACGCTCACCCAGCGAGCGGTCGACGTCGCCGCGCGTCGCGCCTGCGGCGAGCACGTGGAGGTCAGTCACATCTATGCCTGAAACGCAGCGCGTTCCCATCAAGCTCAAGGTCAACGGCAAGCTGTCTGAACTGGAAGTCGAGCCCCGCATGCTGCTGGTCGAGATGATCCGTGAAGCGCTAGACCTGACCGGCACCCACGTGGGCTGCGACACCAGCTTTTGCGGCGCCTGCACCGTGCTGCTCAATGGCCTGCCGGTCAAATCGTGCACGGTTTTCGCGGTGCAAGCCGACCAGGGCGAAGTGCTCACCGTCGAGGGCCTGGCCTGCCAGGATGAGTTGCATCCTATCCAGCAGGCCTTCGTGATCCAGCACGGCCTGCAATGCGGCTACTGCACCCCCGGCATGGAGATCTCGGCTTACTATCTGCTGTCCAAGAATCCCAGCCCGTCGGAGAAGGACATCCGTAAGGCCATTGCGGGAAACACCTGCCGCTGCACCGGGTACCAGAACATCCTGCGGGCCATCGAGACGGCCGCGGAGATGATGAGGAGGTAAGCCGCAATGGCGATCAAGTTTGGCGGCGATTTCGTGGTGAAGAAGAAGCGCGACGAGGTGTACGACTTCCTCACCGATCCCCACCGCTTCGCGCCGCTGCTGCCCGACTACCAGGGATTGACGGTGCAGGACGCCAGGCGCTTCACCGTCAAAGTGAACGTCGGCATCTCGTATATCCGCGGGACCGCCGATGTGAACATGGAACTGGACCAGGCGGACCGTCCTAGGTTCGCGCTCTACAAAGGTCAGGGAAAGGTGCCCGGGGGCAGCGCCAATATCACCGCCGGGTTCGACCTCGGGGAGGTTCCCGAGGGCACCAAGGTTTCGTGGACGGGCGAAGCGCAGATCTTCGGCCGCCTCACCTCTTTGGCCGGCGGCCTGCTCGAGCCGCTCGCCAAGAAGAACGTGCAGAAGCTGATTGACGGGTTGCAGACCGCGCTGAGTTGATTCCGCAGCGACTAGCGACCAACGACTCGGAGACCCTAATGTCCAATCACGGCACCGACGGCAAACAGCGCTGGGTGGGCCAACCCCTGCGCCGCAAGGAGGAGCGCCGCCTGGTCACCGGCAGGGGCAAATTCGTGGACGACTTCAAGCCCGACCGCTGCCTCCACCTGTGCCTGGTCCGCTCACCCTACGCCCACGCGCGCATTGACAAGGTTGATGTCTCGGCCGCCGAAGCGCTGCCGGGTGTGGTTTGCACGCTCACCGGCGAGGAAGTTGCCCAGCTTTGCCAGCCCTTCTTCCCCATCGGTCCTGACCCGTGCACCAAGATCGTGGATCTGCCGATGGCGCACCGGAAAGCCTGCTATCAGGGCGAGCCGCTGGTCGCCGTGGCCGCCGAGTCGCCAAGCCTCGCGGAAGACGCCGCTGAACTGGTGCAGGTGGACTACACGCCGCTGGAGCCGGTGATCGATGCCGAATCCGGCGCCACCAGCGCCAGCCTGGTGCATGAGGCCTGCGGCACCAACCGGATGTGGAACGGCGTGTGGGAGTTTGGTGACGTGGAGAAAGCGTTCCGCGAAGCGACCCACGTGGTCCACATCGACCACCTGCACTTCCACCGTTTCTCCTCGACTCCGCTGGAGACCAACGTAATCATCGCCGAGTGGGACCTGAAGGACAACCACATCGATTTCATCTGCAATAATTCTTTTCCCACCATCGGCCTGCAAATGCTGGCCCCCGCCCTGGGCGTGCACATGGACCAGATCCGCTGCCAGACCCATGACATCGGGGGCAGCTTCGGGATCAAGATCAACAATTACGTATACATGGCCATCGCGGCGCTGGTTTCGCGCAAAGCGGGCGGCCACCCCGTGAAATGGGTGGAGACGCGTTCCGAGCACATGGTGGCCAGCGCCCACGGCAACGAACGCACCTTCCGCGATACCCGCGTGGCGCTCGATGCCCAGGGCGTTATCACCGCCATCGCTTCCCGCCACATTGATGACTGCGGCGCTTATCCCCGTTACGAGCCGCTAGGGTGCGTGATCTGGTCCCAGGTGTTCCCCAGTGTGTACCGCTTCAAGAACGCGCGCATCGACTTCTCGCAGGTGGTCACCAACAAGTGTCCCGTCGGACCCAACCGCGGGTATTCGCGCATGCAGCACCTGTGGTTCCTGGAACGGGTCATCGATATTTGCGCGCACCAACTCGGCCTGCCCGCCGATGAGATGCGCCTGCGCAATTACATACGCCCCGAGGAGTTCCCGTACACGACGCCCAACGGTTGCGTGTACGACTCCGGCAATTACCCCGAGATGCTGGCGCGCGCGAAAAAGCTGATTGACTACGACGGCTGGCGCCACCAGCAGGCTGAGGCCCGCCAGCAAGGCCGGATGCTCGGCATTGGGATCGGGACGACGCTCGATTCCGGCACTAACAACTTCGGCCAGTCGCGCATCGTCAATCCCAATGCGCCTTTCTCCGGCAACTCGCAGGCAGCCAACGCCAAGCTGGATATGTACGGCGAGATCGTAATCGCCGTGGGCTCGGTGCCGCAGGGCCAGGGGCATGAGACGGTGGTGTCGCAGGTGGTCGCCGATGTTTTAAACGTTCATCCCGACATGGTCAACGTGCGCGTCGGCTTCGACACCGACCGCAACGTTCATACCGGATTTACTGGCACCTACGCCAGCCAATTCGCGGTGTCGGGGCTTTCGGCCGTACACGGCGCCACGCAGAAACTAAAAACAGAAATCTTGCGCCTGGCAGCCTTCGCTCTGGAAGCGAAGCAAGAGGAACTCGAGTTGGGGGTCGGCCAGCAGGGGCCGGAGGTGCGGGTTTGCGGCACCGGCAAGGCCATCCCGTTCATGGGACTGGCCAACATCGTCAACGTGAACAGCGCCATCCTGCCGGAGGAGCTGTACGAAATCACCCTCAATTGCCGCTACACCTGGCGCGCGCCCTTCAAGCTGCCCGACGTGCGGCGCAAGTT
>JAHFUA010000031.1 GCA_023265315.1 Acidobacteriota bacterium
GTGTGACGCTGGTTATCCCGGTTGGCGGTTGGCCAATGCTGGCGGTTGCGGTTGCTCCCGATCCGCCGCCGCCGGTGAGGGTTACGGTTGGGGCGGACGTGTAGCCCGATCCGGAAGCCCTTACGGCGATATTGGTTACGGCATCCGCCGGCGGCTTGCAGTCGGTGTGATACCCGGCTGGGAGTTGCTTTTCGTGGCTTCCATCCCAGCACACCTGGCTTCCGCCGCCTGTACCGACGGTCACAGGTGTCATGTTGTCCGCCTTCAAGGTGATCCGCACCCACTTATAGGTCAGCGGAATCTTGTTGCTGGCGGAATCCTTGAGCTGGTAGGCGGTCTCCATCAGGGCCGCATCCCCGGTTCCGGTAATGCTCGTTTTCGCTTGCTTCTGGCTGTTGTCGTACCACGTGAACCAAGCGCTCCCTGTCGGAACCGAGACCGACGTGGCCGGGCACGGAATTCCGGCGGTCCCTGGGGTCACTCCCAGCTTACTGGCGATATAGGCTTCCTGGCAGAGTTCCGTGTCGAAATACTTGTTGCTGGGATCCCAAGGGGCGACGGTTTCACCGGGCGCGGGATTGATAAGGTAAAGCACGTTCGCCGCCGAGGTCGAGGGCAGAGCGGTAGGAACGATGTTCAGTCCGCCCGCCGACAAATTGGCGCCTGCGCCCAGGTCGCCCGTGAGCGGATGGATGCGATCCCGGGCTTCCTGCAAACCGGCCATGGCCCCGTAGATAGCCGCTTGCTTATCGCGATAATTGATGCTGATCGAAGTCTCGGTATCGGTCGAGAACAACATGGCCAAACCGATGCCCGAAAGCAGCAGCAGAGCAAAGATGGCGAGCAGCAAGGCCACCCCGTGTTGGCGTTTTCGCTCTTTTCTGATCTTCATGGTCCCTCCAGCATCACTTACATCCCATCACCGTGCCCGAGGTGCTGGGATAAGCTACCGAACAGTTGGTCAGCCGCACCGTCGACAACAGGGTCATGGTCGGTTTCTGGCGTGTTTTCGGATCCAGATACGGAGACTGGACCTTCAGCGTGACCGCGACCGAGTTGATGTTGGCGAGGCCGTTGTTTGTAATGTCGATTGGCAGCGTCACCGCCGTTCCGTCGGAGTAGTACGCCTGGAACATCGGATCTGACGTCGTGCCGTTGAGTACGTGCTGCACCTCCGTTTGATTCTCTTCAGTCTGGCCGGTCAGGGGATCCGCCGCGATCTTGGAGGTTTGACTGCGCGTCAGACACGGGCAGTCGGTGCCGGTTTGGACCAGGTTGTAATGGATCACGGATACGTTTCCGCTTCCATCGATCGACGATTCGAACCACAACTGCCCCACGTCCAGCTTGATCAGTCCGACCGCCTCCTGCGGGCTTTGCTCCGCCGGGCTCACTGGGTCCGCTGAAAAGTTACGTGTATTCGGGTAACCGGCGGCACGCAGATCACGCGCCATCTGGTCCATGAACTCGCGGGCTTCCTGGAACAAGTCCAGCTTCACCTGTTCCGCGGCCGAGTGCTGTTGGGCCTGGTTGATCTGCCCAAAGATTGCCCCCATGATGAGGGTCAGCAGAGCGCAGGCAACCAATAGTTCGATCAGCGAGAATCCGGCTTGAAGCGGTCGTCGGCTCTCGGTCTTCGGTCGTGGGCCGCTGTGGTTCTTAGCCGACAACCAATGGTTTTTGGCCAACGACCAACGACCAGCGACCAACGACATCGAGTTTGTATGCTTCCTCATGGTGTTATTGGGGTCCAACCAACGTCCGCAGCGTGACCGGAAGGGCAAAGGTAAAGCGCCCGGGCGTCATGCCTTGCGGCCGAGCCGCCACCGTGACCAGGTAGGTTGGCTGCGGTTCAGAGCCGGGGGAGATTTGCGCGACGTTCCAGCGCACATCATATAGGGCTTGAGTGCCAGCCTCCCCTCCGCCGTTGCACACGACAAAGTTCATGTGGTAGCCGGCGGGCGGGCTGGTCTGGGTGAAATCGATGCTGGAGCCGCTCAGGGCAGCGCCGCCAACCGAGGTGTCGATGGCCCAGGCGGTTGGCGGCTGCCCGCAGTCCGTTATCGCGGGCGGTCCCCCGCGTGCCAGCACCGCCGTGATTTGTTCGATCACAGATTGCGACAGCATGGTCGCCGTGCTGTCGACCCGGCTGCGGCCGTTATTGCCGATGGCCGTCGCGAATAGGGCGGTGATCGCCAGCAGTCCGAACACCAGGACCAAGGCGGCCAGCATCAGTTCCAGCAGCGTGAAGCCGGCTTGCCGCTTCAGTTTTCGTTTTGGCAGGATGTTGCTCACAGCGCCCCTCTAGCTGCTCTCAGTTGGTCCAACTGCTACCGGTCCAATACCAACCTTTTAACCGGCCCGCCGGGGAAACACACACGGCAGACCAATTGGTGCCGCCCAAACTCCCCGCATAATTGAAGTAGTAGACAAATGGCTGCCCCCCAGAGCAAGTGCCCCCGCTGTACAGACAGGGGATACCCAACTGATTGAAATACGTGTCATGGGTCGCATCCAGCGTGCTCGAAGAGTTCGCGCCACAGGCGGCGTTATCCAGTGGGGTGGGCGTGCCTCCTCCACCAGCGGGCGGGCTCACCTTGCTGAATGGCGTCGGCAGGTAGATCTGCGGTGTCGTCCCGGTCAGCCCGGTGGGAGTGACCCCGTTGTCCACAAATGCGACCCAGCGATTGTTGCTAAGCTGGAAACGAACCCGCGTCATCGTGCTCTGCTTGACGGCTATGCTGCGGGCGTTCTGGAACAAGCCGGAAAGATCGCCCATGGCGCCCCGCAACTTCGTCGTTGCGGCCAGGGTGGTCAGGGTGGGAAGCGAGATTGCGGTCAGGCTAATTACAATGCCGACCACGACCAGCAGCTCGACCATGGAGAAACCGGTCGCCGCGTGGAACACCCGCGGCCCGCAACCTCTGGCAGGCTTGTTCGACATCTGTTGCGCCTCTTGCGAATGGTAGTATGAACGGGAGCCAGCCAGATCATTACGAGAGGATGGGTGGGGCCTGAACAAGCGTAACGAGACCCAGCGTCTCGGCGGACCATGATTTGCATGCCGCCTGCGTTGGTTACGCCGGTAACCTGCCGTCCCAGCCATCTTGCTCCTGTCCGTATCGGCACAGTCCTGGCTTTGGGTTAGCGGAATGCGGAATTACAGGTCGGGCGCGGAAAGAAAGGAGTGGTAAAACGCCTTGCGGATGATTCGGAGGCTGCCACGGTTCTCGCCGCATTGCAACCGGAGCGAGCCTTCAGCCGCCCACGCGAAGGAGTGGGGAAAACCGGCCAAATGTGCGGGCCGCAGCATTGCAACGGGCGTTGTCGCGGTGGTAACCTTGCCTCTTGCGCGGGAGTAGTTCAGCGGTAGAACGCCAGCTTCCCAAGTTGAGCCGCTTGGCGGGCGTTTGAGCCCGCCGGCGAAATCCCGAGCGTAGCGAGGGACCTTGAATAGGGCGGGAGTAGTTCAGCGGTAGAACGCCAGCTTCCCAAGCTGGATGTCGCGGGTTCGATCCCCGTCTCCCGCTCCACCTTTTCCAAGCCGCGGAGAGACGCAGTCTGTTGCGTCTCTGCCCATGCAACACTGATCTTCGGCGCGAACTTTACAAATTACAAATTGCAAATTACCAATCCTCTATAATCTTCCGCTGCTTTCCATGGAGAACCCTTGGCCTACCAAGACCTGCGTGAGTGGATTTCCGCTCTCGATCGCACCGGCGAATTAAGGCGCATCCGCGCCGAAGTGGACCCCATCCTGGAGATCACCGAGATCACCGACCGGGTGTCGAAGTCGAGCGGCGGCGGGCCGGCGCTGCTGTTCGAGAACGTCAAGGGATATCGCGGCTGGCCGGTGCTGATCAACCAGTTCGGCTCGGCGCGCCGCATGCAACTGGCGCTGGGGGTGGACTCGCTGGACGAGATCGCCGCCCGCATCCACCAGTTTCTCGACGTCAAGTCGCCCGCGGGCCTGCTGGACAAAATCAAGATGCTGCCCATGCTGGCCGAGATGGGCAAGTTCTTCCCCAAGACCGTCTCCAGCGGGCCGTGCAAGGAGGTCATCCGCGGCAACGATTTTGACCTGCTGCACATGCCGGTGCTGCAATGCTGGCCCCAGGACGCCGGACGCTTCATCACCCTGCCGTGCGTGATCACGCGCGACCCCAAGACCGGCAAGCGCAACGTTGGCATGTATCGCATGCAGGTCTATGACGCGCGCACCGCCGGCATGCACTGGCAGCGGCAAAAGGTGGCCGCCGAGCACTACCGCGACGCCATGCGCGCCGCCGCCAGTAACGCCGGCGTCTCGCCGGCAGGCTCGACCGCCGCCGTTGATGTCATGGCCCGCTCCGGCGGCGGGGCCATCGAGCCCGAGGGCGAACGTCCGCGAGGCAAGATGGAGGTTGCGGTCGCCATCGGCACCGAGCCTGCCCTGACCTTCGCTGCCGTCATCCCCGCGCCACCCGACGTCGAGGAGTTCATGATCGCCGGCTTCCTGCGCCAGAAGCCGGTGGAACTGGTGAAGTGCGAGACCGTGGATCTCGAAGTCCCGGCCACGGCGGAGATCGTGCTCGAGGGCTACGTCAACCTCGATGAACTCCGCAGCGAAGGCCCCTTCGGCGATCACACCGGTTTTTACTCGCTCGAAGATTTGTATCCCGTGTTCCACGTCACCTGCGTCACGCACCGCGACAAGCCCATCTACGCCACCACCATCGTGGGCAAGCCTCCTATGGAGGATGCCTGGATGGGCAAGGCCATCGAGCGCATCTTCCTGCCGCTCATGCGGGTGACCCTGCCCGAGATCGTGGACGTCAATCTGCCGGTCGAGGCCGTCTTCCACAACCTGATGATCGTCTCCATCCGCAAGTCGTACCCGGGGCAGGCGCGCAAGGTGATGAACGGCATCTGGGCTATGGGGCAGGCGATGTTCACCAAGTGCATCGTGGTGGTGGACGAGGATTGCGACGTGCAGGATGTGCGCGAGGTGGTGCTGCGCGTGGCCAACCACATTGATCCCGAGCGCGACATACAGTTCACCCTCGGCCCGGTGGATTCGCTCGACCACTCCGCGCGCCTGCCGAACTTCGGATCGAAGATGGGCATTGATGCGACCCGCAAGTGGCCGACTGAGGGCTTCACCCGCCCGTGGCCCGACCAGATCCGCATGGACGAGGCCACCAAGCGCCGCGTGGACGCGATGTGGAAGAAGCTAGGGATCGAGTGAGCGCGGAAAGAATCGGGTGATCGGGAGATCGGGTCATCGGGTGATCGCCGAAGTCGCGGGCGGCGGGACGACGCAAGTCGCGAAGCGACGACCGAACTTAGCCCGCCACTTCAGTGGCGGGGCAGGTGCGATTTCGATTACCAGTCCCGTCAGGGACGGCTGAACATCCCGCTCGCGGTCACATACAGCGCAAAACATTCCAGAGCGAAGGGCAAGAATCCGAGATAGCCGGGCGCCGGCATTTCGAAGATCTTCCACTGCTGCGCCAGCGGAAAAATGTAGTGCCATTTGGCCGCCGCCCAGTAATTCCAGAACTCCCACAGCCATCCGCAGACCCAGCCCGAGATCAGCAGCGAGTAGAGGCGGCCAGGCCGCCCGGCAGCCAGGTCGCCCAGCAGGGAGGGCAGGCGCCGATGATGGTTGATGGGATCCAGCAGGAAGACAAATCCGATCCACACCAGCGCGAACAGGTACGCTGCCGTATGCCGCGGCAGGACCAGGGGCAGCACCAGGCAAACCAGGCCGAGCAGGGCCACGCCGCGCTCGGCGGCAGACGATAACACGACGGGTCGCGTCGGTCTGAACCATCCAAAAGCCTCGACCAGATCGGCGGTCTCGAAGATTCCCGGCATGATGGTGGCAAACGACCATCCGTACCCGAATATTCCCGCGGCTCCGGGAGGCACGCCGACGTAAGTCCAGTTCTCGAGACGCAGGTTGTAGGCCTCAAAGATGAGCCACAACGGGATCGAGAGCAGCGCCACCAGCGCCAAGCGCCGCGGCGCGTCGTGCAGGCGCGAGTGTCCGCTGATGGCCAGCACAGCGGCGTCGGCAACAAGGATGTAGCAGGTCCAGGCGATGGGCGTGAAGTAAGTGGCCACCGGCTCGACCGCGCGGAACATCAGCCCTTCGGCCACGACCAGCGCCACCAGCCCCGCCCAGCCGTATGGAGCGAGCGGCGCACGCCGGCGGCGGAGGAATTCGATGACCAGCAGCGCGATGGTGGCGAAGGTCAGCGCTAAGCCGAGAAGGGTCATCGGGTGGATGGTAAATGAGAAGGGAGAAAGCAGCACGGCCGTCGATGTCGCAGATCACAAATCACCAAATCACCCGATGACCCGATCTCCCGATGCCCGATCTCTTCGCTCCCAGACCATTTATACTGAAGCCTTATGAACGTCTTCAGCGGACTGGCGGCGCTGGCCAAGGGGATGGCCGTCACCTTCAAGGAGATGCTCTCGCCCACCATCGTCGAGAACTATCCCGACGGCCCCGGGCCGCTGCGCGGCGCCATGTTCCAGGAGCGCTACCGCGGCGTGCACGTGCTCCAGCGCGACGAGAACGGCCTGGAGAAGTGTGTGGCCTGCTTCCTGTGCGCGGCGGCGTGCCCCTCGAACTGCATCTACATCGAGGCCGCCGACAACACTGCCGAGCACCGCATCTCCGGCGCCGAGCGCTACGCCCAGGTCTATAACATCGACTACAACCGCTGCATCTTCTGCGGCTACTGCGTGGAAGCCTGCCCCACCGACGCCATCACCCACGGGCACGGCTTCGAGGTCGCCACCCTGAACGCCAGCAGCCTGGTCTATCGCAAGGAGCAGATGCTGGCGCCGCGTCCCGCGCTGCAAGGGCAGAACGCGGTGTTCAGCATCAGCGGGGAAGAGCAGTTGAAGGCGGAGCGGGAGCATGGGGGAGTGGGGAGGTGGATTGAGTAATTGGGTAATTGGGTAATTGAAAAAACTTCGGCGCTACCGGTTTCCAATTACTCAATTGCCAAATTACCCAATCCGAAAAACTGCCGGTCCCCTCGGGCCGGCGTTGTTCGATGAGCGCCTTTCTCCAAGCCGTGCGGGAGCGCGTCGTCATCTACGACGGCGCCATGGGCACCAACATACAGGTGCGCCAGCCCTCGCCTGACGACTTCTGGGGCAAGGAAGGCTGCAATGAACTGCTGGTGCTGAGCCGCCCGGACATCATCCGCGACATCCATGCCAGCTTCTTTGCCGCCGGCTGCGACGTGGTCGAGACCGACACCTTCGGCGCCACCAGCATCGTGCTCGGTGAGTACGACCTGCAAGACAAGGTCGCGGAGATTAACCGCGCGGCGGTGAAGGTCGCGCGCGAAGCCGCCGCCGATTTTTCGGGCGACGGCAGGCCGCGCTTCGTCGCCGGCTCCATCGGGCCCACCACCAAGCTGCCCTCGCTCGCGCACATCGGTTTCGATGCTATGGCCGCCAGCTACGAGGAGCAAGCGCGGGCGCTGATCGAAGCGGGCGCCGACGTGCTGCTCATCGAGACCTGTCAGGACTTGCTACAGGCAAAAGCCGCGCTGGCCGGCGTTTTCGACGCCATGAAGGCCACGGGCCGGCGCCTGCCGGTGACGGTGCAAGTCACGATCGAATCCACCGGCACCATGCTGCTGGGCACCGAGATCGGCGCGGCGCTCACTGCGCTCGAGCCCTACGACATCGACGTCATTGGCATGAACTGCGCCACCGGCCCGCGCGAGATGAACGACGCCGTCCGCCACCTGGGCGCGAATTCGCCGAAACACGTTTCCGTCCTGCCCAACGCCGGGCTGCCGCAGAACGTGGGCGGCAGAGCCGTGTATCTCCTCAAGCCCGAGGAACTGGCCGAGTATCACCAGCGCTTTATCACCGAGTACGGGGTGCGCATCGTGGGCGGCTGCTGCGGCACTACGCCCGAGCACTTGAAAGCCGTCGTCGACGCCTGCGCGCATCTCGAGCCGGCACGGCGCGACGTGAAGCCCACCGGAGCGGCGTCAAGCGCCTACACCTCGGTCCCGCTCGACCTCGATCCCAAGCCGCTGATCGTGGCGGAAGAGATGAACACCACCACGCGGGTGGAGCATTTCCGCAATCTGGTGCGGGCAGGGAAGTACGACGACATCCTCACCCTGGCCAAGCGCCTGGTGAACGAAGGTTCGCACATGCTCGACCTCTGCTGCGCCATCGTGGGCGAGGACGAGAAGGGCTACATCACCGCGGTGCTGGAGAAGATCGCCACGCGCGTGCCCGCGCCGGTGCTGGTTGACTCCACCGAGGCCGACGTAATCGAGGAGGCGCTCAAGCGCATCCCCGGCAAGGCCATCATCAACTCGATCAACCTGGAAGATGGCGAGAAGCGAACCTCCAAGGTCCTGCCCATGGCCAAGCGCTACGGGGCGGCGGTGATCGCGCTGACCATCGACGAAGAAGGCATGGCGCTCACCGCCGAGAAGAAAGTCGCGATCGCGAAGCGGATATTCAATCTCGCCACCGAGAAGTACGGCATCCGCCCGGTGGACCTGATCTTCGACGCGCTCACCCTGCCCATCTCGACCGGCCAGCAGGACTACCGCACCGCAGGCATGGAGACGCTCGCGGCGGTCAAGCGCATCAAGCAGGAGCTGCCCGAGGTGAAGACCATCCTGGGCGTGAGTAATATCTCGTTCGGGTTGGCGGTCTATCCGCGGCGCGTGCTGAACTCCGTCTTCATGCACGAGGCGGTCGATAATGGCCTGGACATAGCCATCGTTAACTACAGCAAGGTATATCCGTTATACAAGATTCCTGAAGCAGAGGTTGAGCTGGCGCGGCGGCTCATTTACTACGACACCTCGGCCGGCGATCCGCTACAGAACTACATGAACCACTTCGCCGGCATGGAGAAAAAGACCGACACCCCGGCGGTCGAGGTGGAGAAGCTCTCGGTCGAGGACCAGCTCAAGTACTGCATCATCAACGGCGAAAAATCCGTCGGGCGCGACGCGCACACGCAGTCGCTGGAGCAAGTGCTGGAATCCGCGCTCGTCACCTACACGCCGCTCGACCTCATCAACAATGTCTTGCTGGACGGCATGCGCACGGTAGGCGAGCTATTCGGCGCGCGCAAGATGCAACTGCCGTCGGTTCTGGATTCGGCGTCGGTGATGAAGCAGGCGGTCGCGTATCTCGAGCCCCGGATGGAGAAGCTCGAAGGCACGCAGAAGGGCACCATGGTGCTGGCCACCGTCAAGGGCGACGTCCACGACATCGGCAAGAACCTGGTGGACATCATCCTTTCCAACAACGGCTACCGGGTGGTGAACCTGGGGATCAAGCAGCCGGCGGACAACATCATCAAGGCCGCCGCCGAGCATCGCGCCGACGCCATCGGCCTGAGCGGCCTGCTGGTGAAGTCCACGGTGGAGATGAAATATGTCATACAGGACTTGGAGCGCCAAGGGCTGAAGTTCCCCGTCATCTGCGGCGGGGCGGCGCTCACCCGCAAGTACGTGGAGGACGATCTGCGGCGCGAGTACTCCTCCGCCGTGTTCTATGCCGACGACGCCTTCGCCGGACTGAACCTGATGAAAGACCTGTGCTCCGCTGACGGCCAGCGCGAAGAGCGCCTCGCCGAGGGGCGCATGGTGAAGGAGTTCGCGAAGAAGGCTGCGGCGTCGGGCGATAGCGAGGGCGTCGCGACGCGCTCCAGCGCCGTCGCGGAGATGGTCGAGATCCCCGAGCCGCCCTTCTACGGGGTGCGTGTGAAGAAAGACTTCGACCTGCGCGAGGTCTTCGGCTACATCAACGAGACGGCCCTGTTCAAGAACCAGTGGCAGCTCAAGACGGCCTCGCAGGCGGACTACGCGCGGCTGGTCGAGGAGAAGTACCGGCCCATCCTGCGCCAGCTGGAGGACGAGGTGATCCGCCAGGGCTGGTTCCAGCCGCAGGCCGTCTATGGCTGGTTCCCCTGCCAGAGCGAGGGTAACGATGTGATCCTCTACGATCCCGATGGTCTGGGTTCGGAGGGGCGCGGCTTCAGCCGGGCCGCAAATCCGCCTTCGGGAGGGCACGGCTTTAGCCGTGCCGACAAGCCAGCCAACATCTCCCGGGCTTTAGCCCCTGAGGGAAGGCCGCGCGAGATCCAGCGCTTCACCTTCCCACGCCAAAAAGAAGGCCGCAAGCTCTCGATCTCCGACTTCTTTGCGCCCCGCGACTCCGGCCGCCTGGACGTGATCGGCGTGTCGGTGGTCACCATCGGCGAGCGCGCCTCGCGGGAGACCGCGCGCCTGTTCGAGTCCGGGGAGTACACCAAGTATCTCTACCTGCACGGTCTGAGCGTGGAGTCGGCGGAAGCGCTGGCCGAGCTGCTGCACAAGCAGATGCGCGCCGAACTGGGCATCGCGGGCGACGACGCCCCGCGCATCACCGACCTCTTCCACCAGAAGTACCGTGGCTCGCGCTACTCGTTCGGCTATCCCGCGTGTCCGAATCTCGAGGACCAGACGAAGATCTTCGCCCTCCTCCATCCCGAAGAGGCGATCGGCGTCCGCCTGACCACGGGCTTTCTGCTCGAACCCGAGCAGAGCACCTCGGCCATTGTGGTGCACCATCCGGATGCGAAGTACTTCGTGGTGTAACTTCGGAAGATCCCACGCTTCGACATTAAGTTAGAAGCTGTCATTCTTCCGCCGACCGAAGGGAGGCGGGAGAATCTGGCGACACTGTCTGCACAACCGGCTCAGGCGGCGCAGGCGTTCTCTTCAGATCCTCCGCTCGGCTCCGCCTCGCGAAGGATGACAGCATTCGTTGAGGGCAGCAGTATGCGCCACCCGGCCACCCTAAGCGAGCCCAGCGAGTCGAATGGGCCGGAATACGCGGTCACTTCTTGAACAACCGCTCGAAGGCCTTGCGCGCATCTTCCGGGCGGCTGACGCCGGCCGAGGTGGTCTCGCGCTCCACCCGCACCCGCAGCGAGAAGAAAGTGCACTGGTTGGCGGCGTCCTTGCGCGCAATGCGCTCCGGGATGGGCTGCTGGCACTCGTACCGGGCGGAAGTGTCGAAGTGGGTGCACTGCTTGCAGGAATGCAGCGACCCGCCGCACTGCCCGCACTGGCCGGAGGATTCGTCCAGCGGCTGGATCAGCGCCCCGCACAGTGCGCAGCGGGTGGTGGTGCGCGTCGCCGGCATCTGGATGTGACGCGGCTCGTCTTTGGGGCGCTTGGGCATGGCCTGAGAAGATGATTCACAAGAGCCAAGAGCTAAGAGCTAACAGCCAAGAGCTGGTTTTCTGGCGGAGAGGGAGGGATTCGAACCCCCGATACCCTTACGGGTATGCCGCATTTCGAGTGCGGTGGTATCAACCACTCACCCACCTCTCCGCGTGATGCGGACCTGGGAGTGGCCTTCTCGATTCTAACCGAAACCGCGGACAAACTAGAAAACCGCGCCCGTAACTAGTTCCTCGCGACTTCCTGCATATACGATTTCGCGGTGCTTAGCTCCGGTCGTTGCGAGACCGGATCGCTCATCTGGATCAACGAACTGAAATACAAGCGCGCCTTCTCGCGCTGGCCTGCCGTCTGCGCCGCCGTGGCTGCGCCGTACAGAGCATTGAAACGGTTCGGAGACCGTTCCAGCGTGCTTTCGAAGGCGGCCAGCGCCTCGGCGGGCTTGCCGATCGTCAGCAGCAATTCGCCCAGCAGTTCGCGCGCAGGTACGACCGGCCCGGGCGTAACGGGATGCTTCTCGGAGGCATCTTCCATATCTGCGGCCGAGCGCAACAGCTCCAGCGCCTCGTCTTTTTTCCCTTGGGCGAAGGCCAGAATTCCGGCGGCCTCGCGGCGCTGGATGTCCACCTGCCCCGCCCAGTAAGTTTCCTGCAGCTCGGTCAGTGTGTTGCGAGCGGCCTCAAGTTTCTGTATTGCCTGCCGCGCTCCCTCCAGATCGCCGGTGTGCGCGCTGCCCAATGCCCGCGCGAAATAGACCGTTGCCTCCGCCCACGAGAGCTTGCCGCCGGGAGAGCCGGAAAGAACCTCGAGCTTCGCCGCTTCCGCCCAGCGACGTCTCTCCACCACGTACCGCGCCGGCATGGTCGCGCTGGCATACACTCCCGCGAAGTAGCTCGGCAGGCCGGTCTTGTTGGCGGCCATCTGGTCGAGCACTCTTTTTGCCTGTTGGTCCTGTCCGGTCTGGAGATAGGCGTATTCGAGGTAATCGCTGGCGTGCAGCTCCTCTCCCGCCATGCCGACCTTACGCGCCGCGAGGGCAGAGGCGGTGTTGGATTCAATGGACTCCTGCCACAGGCCCAGGCGGGTAAAGATGTGCGACGGCATGTGCAGGGCGTGCGGAGCATCGGGAGCGATCTTGGCATAGCGCCGTGCCGCCGGCAGAGCCTTCTCCGCCAGCGGGGGATAGTCGTAAGCATGGATCACGTAATGCGCCGCCCCGGGATGGTTGGGCTCAGCCGCGAAAACTTTCTCCGCGATCTCGCCTGCTTTTTTCTGCCGCGCCAGCGTCTTGTCCACCGGAGACGCCGCCACGGTGCCCAAAAGAGCCAGCGAGTAAAATGCGGCTGCCTCCCGGTCCTCGGGATATCGGGTGTACACGCGCTCCATGGCGGCCTCATAGGCCAGCACCCGCGTGCGATGGTTTTCCTTGTCGGAGTCTTTGTAGAACGCCTCGAGGGCCGCAATGTAATCGCGCTCGCGTTCCGTTTTCGGGGCCAGCGACTTAGCCTTCTCAACTGTTTCCCATCCTTTTTTCAAGATAGCGGCATCGGGCCCGCGCGCGTCCCATATGGGATGGAAGTCGCTCATGGCTATGCCCCAATAAGCCATGGCACACGCCGGATCGGCCTTGGCGACCTCATTGAAGGTCCGCTCCGCCTCCTCGTACCAAAACGAGTGCAGCATGGCCACGCCGCGCAGGAACTGTTTCTGCACCGCAGGCGCACACGAGGTGCTGAAAGAGACGGTCCCCAATTTTTCCGGATCGCCGGCCGGATGCTGATGTTCCTCATCGGCAACAACAGGCGCTCCCAGCAGGCAGCTCAGGAGAAGAAGGGAGAAAACGTGGGAAAGGAAACGCATAGGGCACCCCCTCAGGTAAGTGAGAACACGCTACTACTGGCGGGTGGGCGCGTCAATCACATGCGGTGATCCTCATGCCTTCCGTTTTTCCGCGAAGAACGACTCCAGCAACTCGGCGCAGCGCGCGGCCAGCACGCCCGAGGTGACCTCCATCTGATGGTTGAGGCGGGGATGGTTCAGCACCTGGAGGACGGAGCGGACGGCGCCGGCTTTGGGGTCGTCGGCGCCGAAGACCAGGCGGCGCAGCCGCGCGTGGAGCAGCGCGCCGGCGCACATGGCGCAGGGCTCGATGGTCGAGAACATCTCGCAATCCGGCAGGCGATGATTGCCGACCTCGCGGGCGGCCTGGCGCAGGGCGACGATCTCGGCGTGCGCGGTGGGATCGTTGTCGGCCAGGTTGCGGTTGCCGCCGCGGCCCACGATCTTCTCCCCGCACACCACCACCGCGCCCACCGGCACTTCGCCCGAGGCCGCGGCGCGCTGCGCCTCGCGCAAGGCTTCTTCCATCCACAGTTCGTCGGAGATCATGCTTTGCCCGCGGGCATTGTAGTCGTGCCTCCGCCCGTCGGGGTAGAATAAAGAGGATGATTAGTCCCCGGCTGAAGCACGTTTTGCGCAAGATCCTGCTGCTGGACCTGATCAAGGGCCTGGCGCTCACCTTCCGCTATCAGGATCCGCGGGAGACATACACCGAGCAGTATCCCATGCAGCGGCCGCAGGTGGCGGAGCGCTATCGCGGCGCGCCCCGGCTGAACGTGAACCCGGACACCAACGAGACCCTGTGCATTGCCTGTGACCTGTGCGCGCTGGCCTGTCCCGAGCGCCTGATCGTGGTCAGCAGCGAGCGCAATCCCAACACCCGCCGCAAGGAACTCACCACCTTCACCTACGACCTCAGCCGCTGCATGTTCTGCGGACTGTGCGAGGACGCCTGTCCCACCGACTGCCTGGAGCTGACCCAGGACTTCGAGCTGGCCAATTACACCCGCGAAGGCATGATTTGGGACCGCCAGACGCTGGAGCTGGGGCCGAAGCCGACGGTGTACAAGAAATAAGTTTCAGGGCGGTCGTCGGTCGTCGGCCCTCGGCCGTCAAGAGTCTTGGCCGATACCGAAGACCGACGACTAAACACGAGGCGGCGCCGGCTGCTGCTGGGTCATACAGTGCAGCGTCCCCAGGCCCCAGACGAGGTCGCCGCAGTGGATGCCCACGACCTGACGGCCGGGGAAGAGGCCGGCCAGGATCGCGAGCGCGCGACGGTCGTTGGGATCGTTGAAGGTGGGCACCAGCACCAGGCGGTTGGCGACGTAGAAGTTGGCGTAGCTGGCGGGCAGGCGCTGTCCGCGGAAAATCACCGGCGCGGGCATGGGCAGCTCGACCACGCGCAGCAGCTTGCCGTCCTGGTCGCGGGCCGCGCGCAGGCGGCGGAGGTTCTCGGCGAGCGGCTCGTGGTTGGGATCGCGCGGGTCGGGCTCGACGCAGGCCACCAGCGTATCCGGCGCGACGAAGCGCGCGATGTCGTCCACGTGGCCGTGGGTGTCGTCGCCGGCGATGCCGCGTCCCAGCCAGATGACCCGGCGCACGCCGAGATAGTCGGCGAACACCTGCTCCATCTCCGCCCGCCCAAGCCCGGGATTGCGCTGCTGCGTGGAGCTAAGCAGACACTCTTCCGTCGCTAGCAGGGTGCCGCGACCGTTCACGTCAATGCTGCCGCCCTCGAGCACCACGCGCTGCGGGCGGCCGTCGACGTTCGCCGTCGGGCGCCACTGGGGCAGGCGCAGGCGGCGCGCCACTTTGCCGGCGATGGTCGCGTCCTTCTGCCAGTCGGGATACTTGGCCCAGGCGTTGAAGCGCCAGGTGGTGATTCCCACCGGCTCCCGCGCGCGTGACTCCGAGACCACGAAGATGGGACCGCAATCGCGCGTCCAGCCGCGGTTGGTGGGCCATAGGTAGAAATCGAGGGCACCGGTGTTCGCGCCGGAATCAGTCAAGATCTTGAGCGCGCGGTGGCGGGCCTCGACGTCCCCCACGATGATGGCCACGCGCTCTACCCGCGCCAGATGCCGGACGATCTCCGCATACACCCAGGGGATGGCAGGGAACTTCCCCGGCCAGTCCGTGCGGTTGTGCGGCCAGGCAAGCCAGGTGGCAGCGTGCCGCTCCCACTCGGCGGGCATGCGATAGCCGAGAGAGGCAGGAACGTTTCGCGTTTCGCGTTTCACGTTTCTAGGCAGAGGCAGTCTAGCCATGCGACTCAGTCGAGGAATCTCTGCGTGATCCCACCGTAGCTGTCCACGCGGCGGTCGCGCAGGAAGGGCCAGTGGCGGCGCACCTCTTCGAGGCGGCGCAGGTCCACCTCGCCGATCAGGATCTGTTCGCGGTCGCTGGCAGCTTCGGCGATCACCGCGCCGAAGGGATCGGCGAGGAACGATCCGCCCCAGAACTCCAGGCCGGCGCCGGGAGCAGCGTTGCCGTTGACGTTTCCGTTCTCGTGGCCGACGCGGTTGACCACCGCCACGTAAACGCCGTTGGCGATGGCGTGTCCGCGCTGGACGGTGCGCCAGGCGTCGTGCTGGGCGGCGCCGAATTCCTGCTTCTCGGCGGGATGCCAGCCGATGGCGGTGGGATAGAAGAGCACCTGCGCGCCCGCCAGCGCCGTCAGCCGCGCGCCCTCGGGATACCACTGGTCCCAGCACACCAGGGTGCCGATTTTGCCGAACTCGGTGTCGAAGGCGCGGAAGCCGAGGTCGCCGGGCGTGAAATAGAACTTTTCGTAGTAGAGAGGATCGTCGGGGATGTGCATCTTGCGATAGATCCCTTTGATCGAGCCATCGGCATCGAGCACCACCGCAGTGTTGTGATAGATGCCGGGCGCGCGGCGCTCGAAAACCGAGGCGACGACTACGGCCTTGGCCGCGCGCGCGACTTCCGCCAGGCGCGTGGTCGTGGGGCCGGGCACGGGCTCGGCCAGATCGAACAGGGCGGCGTCCTCCCGCTGGCAGAAGTACTGGGTGCGGAACAGTTCCGGCAGACAGATCACCTGCGCGCCACGCGCGGCGGCGTCGCGTACCAGGTTGGCGGCGTGGCCGACATTTTTCTCCGGGTCAGGCCCGCATGCCATCTGGATGAGGCCGACTTGGAAGCTCTCAGGCACGAGTGCATATTAAAGGATTCGAGCCATCGGGTCATCGGGATTGGGTCATTGAGCCGTGGAGTCATGGATCCCTTGATCTCGAACATTGACGCGAATCGCGCTCAGGCTGTAGCTTCAACTCGTTCTGAATTCAGTCGTGATATCCCGCGAGAGGTGAGGTCTTGAAACACGGCGATCATGAAGGCGGGGAAAACATCCGCAAGCTGCACGACCCGGTTGAGGACAAGCTGGTTCCCATCCATCCGCTGGACCTGGGCCAGGTGAATACGGTCAACGACCTGGTGCGCGCCATGGCGGACACGGCCTTCACCGGCCGGCAGGTGGGCGAGGCCGCGGACGTGCTCGAAGCCATGGCCCGCGACCGCGATTGCTTCGTGGTGATGACCCTGGCCGGGGCGATGACGGTGGCCAAGCAGGGGCTAATCGTCACCGAACTGATCGACCGCGGCGTGGTGAATGCCATCGTCTCCACCGGTGCGCTGATGGCGCACGGGCTGGTGGAAGCCACCGGGCGCTCGCACTTCCGCTACGACCCCAGGGTCAGCGACGTGGAACTCTACGACGCCGGCTACAACCGCGTGTACGACACGCTGGAGCCGGAGCGCAACCTCGACGACGTCGAGGCCGTGGTCTTCGACGTCCTGAAGCAGTGGGACCCGAAGGAAATCCTCTGCTCCTGGAAGCTGAACCGGGCGATCGGGGAATACCTGGTGAAGCGCGCCGAGGGGCGCGGCATCCTGAAGTCGGCTTGCCAGAAGAACGTGCCCGTGTTCGTGCCCGCCTTCACCGATTCCGAGCTGGGACTGGATTTCGCGCTCACCAACCGCATCCGCACGCGCGACGGGCAGCCGCGGCTGCGCTACGATCCCTTCGAAGACCTGGAGCAGTTCGCCGAGACGCTGCTGAAGCAGAAGCGGCTGGGGGTTTTTACCATCGGCGGGGGCGTGCCACGCAATTGGGCGCAGCAGTTCGGCCCGTACATCGAGCTGCGCCACCGCCGCGCCGGCGAAGATGTCCCCCTCAAGCGCTATCACTACGGCGTGCGCATCTGCCCGGAGCCGGTGTATTGGGGCGGGCTGTCGGGGAGTCCTTTTACCGAGGCAGTCTCGTGGGGCAAGTTCGTCCCGCCGGAAGAAGGCGGGCGGTTCGCCGAAGTGTTCGTGGATGCAACCGTGGGGCTGCCGCTGATCGCGGGGGCGGTGCTGGAGAGATTGAAGAAATAAGCAATTAGCATTTGGCAATTGGCAGTTAGCCCTGAGCAGCGAGAGCACGGGGAAACCCAGCGGGCATCGTTCTCGCACCGCAATTGCTTTCAAGGGCTAAATGCTAAGGGTTAACCGCTAAGTGCTGAGTGCTGCTAATCGAAGATCATGATCGCGGCCGCGATCACTGTGGTCCACAGCCCGCGCTTGTCGCCCACCGCGGACTGGGTGTTGTTCATGGTGCGCACGATTTTATTGGAGATGCGGTAGATCTCTTTCTTCTCGTCCCAGGAGCGGTCGGGATCGAACTCCAGGTTAAGGGTAGTGGCCAGCATCTCGGCGGCGAGTTCTTCGGCGTAGTCGCCGGCGGTGTCATCGGTCTCGCCGAAGGAGTGATGCTCGCTGAGATATCCGTAGGTGGTGCGATCAGCGGGGATGGCGAGCCCGATGCTGGCGGCCACCAGGCGATGGGGTTCGCGGGTGGAGTTCTCCGCCACCACCGCAAACACCACCTCGCCGGCGTGCAGGTACTTGAGCCCCTGGGAGCGGGGGATCAGCTTGCAGTTGGGCGGGAAGATGGAGGAGACCCGCACCAGGTTTTGGGCGGCGATGCCGGCGTCGCGCAAGCCCAACTCGAACGAGGTCAGCCGCTCCCTGTGCTTGCCGACGCCCTTGGTGAGAAAGATCCGCTTCGGGACCATGTCTTTGCCCAACTGCCCGCACCTCCGCCGGTAGCTGCGAATCGCAGAATGTAACACAGGAGCCCGCGTGTCTAGATGAAATCTTGAGGCGGGGCGGCGCGGTAGGGCTACACCATCCGGGGGAGATGGTTCGGGAAAGAGACCTCACCGCCGAGGCGCCGAGTGGCAAGAAAGAACGGCAACTCGCCGATTTCCAGTGAAGGGGCACGACCAAGGTCGTGCCCCTTCACTTGTGCACCAAGTACAAGTCAGGTGCCTCTGCTTCGCTCAGCAGACGCCCTTCAATCTCGGCGATAAAGTTGCCTTCGCGCTATTTCGCGGGAGCGACCGAGGCGACGGTGATGGTCTTCTCCTTAAGCGTGCCGGTGACGGTGGCCTTCTGACCCGCCAGCTTGTACAGCATGTCGGCATCGCCGCCTTCCAGCGTGTAAACAGTGTCGCCTACGACCAGGGCGTACTTCGATCCCTTCTGGACGCAGGCACGGGTGCAGTCGGCGTCGGAGGCGCCCGCCATCATGTGATGGGCGCCGCACATGACGTCGCTCACTTTGCCGGTGAAGGCTTGCGGCTTGTCGGCGGCGAACGAGAGCACACCGGCAGTAAGCAGAGCCAGCAAGGGAAAGATTAACCAACGGTTCTTGGACTTCATCATTTCTCCTTTCGCAGTTCTAGTTTTCAGCAGGGAGCCAGCACGACCCCAGGCTGATAGAAAGATGCGCGAAACCTCTTCCGGTTTCACCCGCGGAACAGTCAGGCGACGCGCCGCTCCGGCCTGAGCTGAGCCGCGCCGTCGGCTGCGCGTCCCGCGATCGCGCCCAGCAGCGCTCCGTAAACCAGGTGACCGAGCAGCGAGCCGGCCACCGCCAGCATACCGCCCATCCTCGAACTGAAGACGCCCCCACCCATCATGGGCATGACCACGGTTTGCGCGAGCAGCCAGAGAATGGCGCCCCACTGCAGGCCCTTCACCGCCGGCGTGCCCGGCAACGCCCGATATAACAGCCGGGCGTAAATCAACGGAAAGATAACGGCGCCGTTGATGAAGTGGGTGAGGAGGCCGCCGATCCAGCCGATGCCCAGCATGTTCCCCAGGCTGGCTGCGATATCCATTTTGGGCATTCCCATCATCGGGGCCAGAAAATACATCATGATAGTCATCGCCAGGGTCCCCACAAGGCCCCCGGTCATGGATTTCTTTACGCTGACTTTCATCACAACTCCTCCTTGGTTGACTGCGGTTCGCAAGTCCACCGCTTATCCGGCAAGATTCGTGAACCCGGCGACGGTTTCGCGAAACCTCGCAGCCAGTCGCGCATCCTACTAGCCAGTCGCGCATCCTACTAAGGTTCAGAGCTGATGCCGACGCTATCGAAAAGGGAACCGCCGAAGTGACCGAAGTCGAGGCCGTAGACAGCCACGAATCGCACCTCATCGAACGCATTCGCGCGGGTGACAGGGGGCTGTTCCACGAGCTGATCCGGCCCTACGAGCGCAGTGTGTATCTGCTGGCCTATTCCGTGCTGCACAGCCCGGAAGACGCCGAAGAAGTGGCCCAGGAAACCATGTTGCGCGCTTTTACTCACCTCAACCAGTTGCGTGCGGATGTGAAGTTCAAGAGATGGCTGCTGACGATTGCCATCAACGAGGCCCGCATGCGCCGGCGCAAGGATCGCAAACACCTCTACGAGTCGCTCGATGCAGTTCAGGATCGCGCGCCAGAAGGGGAGTTCATGCCACGGGAGATCGCCGATTGGCGTGACATCCCCTCGAAGGCACTAGAGAGCAAGGAATTGCGGAGGGCAGTGGACAGGGCGCTGATGAGATTGCCTCCCATCTATCACGAGGTTTTCCTGCTGCGTGACGTGCAGCACCTGAGCGTGGAGGAGACCGCGCAGACCCTGGGATTGACCGCCGCGGCGGTGAAGACGCGGATGCACCGGGCACGCTTGCAAATGCGCGAGGAACTTTCGCCATTCTTCAAAAAGAGGTGGATCGACCGGCTGCCCTTTCGGAAAGGAAAGAACCCATGGTGAGTTGCCACGAAGTCCTGCGAGAGCTGTCCAATTACATTGACCGTGATGTCGATCCACGGCTGCGGGCCGAGATCGAGGCGCACCTCGCCCAGTGCCGGCGGTGTTCCATGGTGCTGGATACGACGCGAAAGATGCTGTACATCGTGGGCGACGACCGTGTTTTCGAAGTCCCGGCAGGATTCAGCCAGCGGCTGCACGCGGCGCTGGCGAAAGGGATCGGCGCCTGACCGTCATGTTGCCACCGTCTGCCGCTCGGGAGTCTTGAGCTTGACGGCGATCTCGATGAAGGCCAGGGCGGCGCGGCTGAGCGCCTTGTCTTTGCGGAAGACCAGCGCCAGGTCGCGCTTGATGGTGACGTCAGCCAGGGGCAGGGCGGCCAGCAAGCCGGCGCGCACGTCGTCCAGCACATTGGAGCGGGCGATGAACGCCACGCCCACGTCGGCGGCGGCGAAGCGCTTGAGCAATTCGCTGGAGTCGAGTTCCATGGAGATCGTGGGTTTGAGCCGCCGCTCGAAGAAGATGTCTTCCAGGGCATCGCGCGTGTGTCCCGCCTTGGGCAAGAGCAGGGGATGCTTGGCGGCTTCGGCGATGGGCACCGACTTCATCCGCGCCAGCGGGTGCCGCGGGGCGGCGATCACCACCAGCTCGTCGCGGTGGATGGGCACCACCGTCAGGCGGTTGTCGCTGACCGGCAGCGACACCACCCCGAAGTCCACTGAGTTGTCGATGATCGACTCCAGGATCTTGGTGCTCTCGGCGCGGCTGATGCTCACCGCCACCCCGCCGTACTGCTGCTTGAACTCAGCGAAGACCTCGGGCAGCACATAGAGGCAGGTACCCTCGTTGGCGCCCACCACGATCTCGCCGCGCGGGACATGTTCCATCTCGGCGAGGCGGGTCATCATCTGCTTGCGGGCTTCAAGGGTTTGTTCAACATATCTCTGGAACTCCTTGCCGGCGGCGGTCAAGGATACTTTACCCCCGGAGCGGTCAAAGAGCCGCCCTCCCACCTCCTCCTCCAGCGCCCGGATCTGGGCGGAAACCGCCGGCTGGGTGCGGAAGCGCTTCTCGGCGGCGCGGGAGAAGCTGGCGTGCCGTGCCACCTCGAGGAACGTTTCTAGCTGGTCGAAATCCATGAGTACCGAGTACCTAGTACCGAGTTGGAGCCTTAGCCAAAAGCCAAGAGCCAACAGCCAAGAGATCCAGACAGCGGAAGTATATACGGGCCAGAGAGGCGCCTCATAAATCAGAGTTATCGCGGCGATAAAAAATGAATATTTCCACCGCCGCGCGGTCGCCCATTAGTCTAGGATGGTCCGGCCTGAATTCCTCGCCAGACCGCACCCATAGGCATCACCCCGCGTGGGCCCGCGCCCGCGCCAAAGGAGTCAAGAATGGCTGATCCGAAGAGCGTGCTGGAGTTTGCCAAGAAGAACGGGGCCAAGGTGTTGGACCTGCGCTTCACCGATCTTCCCGGGCTCTGGCACCACGTTTCTTTCCCCATTGAACAGTTCAGCGAGTCCTCGTTCGAAGAGGGCTTCGGGATGGACGGTTCCTCGATCCGCGGCTGGGCCGCCATCCATGAGAGCGACATGCTGCTGATCCCGGATCCGGCCTGGTACATGATGGACCCCTTCACCGAGGCCCCGACGCTGGTGATGGTCGCCGACGTCATCGACCCGGTGACCAAGCAGCGCTACGACCGCGATCCGCGCTACATCGGGCGCAAGGCGGAGATGTACCTGCAATCCACCG
This sequence comes from Acidobacteriota bacterium, assembly GCA_023265315.1. Lineage (GTDB taxonomy): Bacteria > Acidobacteriota > Terriglobia > Terriglobales > Acidobacteriaceae > JAHFUA01. Next base: position 21,931 of record JAHFUA010000031.1, read on the forward strand.
GCATCGCCGACACCGCCTACTTCGGCGCCGAGGCGGAGTTCTTCATCTTCGACAACGTGCGCTTCGATCAGCGCGAGCAGCACGGGTTCTACTTCATCGACGCCGAGGAAGGGCGCTGGAATTCCGGACGCAAGGAGAACAACCTCGGCTATCGTCCGCGCTACAAGGAAGGCTACTTCCCGGTGCCCCCCACCGACCACTACCAGGACCTGCGCAGCGAGATGACCCTGACCATGCAAAACTGCGGCCTGGAAGTGGAGTGCCATCACCACGAGGTGGCCACCGGCGGGCAGACGGAGATCGACCTGAAGTTCAACTCGCTGGTGCGCTCGGCGGACAACATGATGCTGTACAAGTACATCACCCGCAACGTCGCCAACCAGTACGGCAAGACCGTCACCTTCATGCCCAAGCCGCTGTTCCAGGACAACGGCAGCGGCATGCACACCCACCAGTCGCTGTGGAAGGGCGGCAAGCCGCTGTTTTCGGGCGATGGCTACGCCGGCCTGTCGCAGCTCGCACTGTGGTATATCGGCGGGCTGATCGCGCACGGCCCGGCGCTGTCGGCCATCATCGCGCCCACCACCAACAGCTACAAGCGCCTGGTGCCGGGCTTCGAGGCGCCGGTCAACCTGGCGTACTCGCGGCGCAACCGCTCGGCGGCCTGCCGTATTCCCATGTACTCGGCTTCGCCCAAGGCCAAGCGCGTGGAGTTCCGCCCGCCTGACCCGAGCTGCAATCCTTACATGGCGTTCGCGGCCATGGTGATGGCGGGACTCGATGGCGTCGAGAACAAGATCGATCCCGGCCAGCCGCTGGACAAGGACATCTACGACCTGGGTCCAGAGGAGTTGGCGAAGGTCCCGTCGATGCCGGGCTCCCTCGGCGAGGCGCTCGACGCGCTGGAGAACGATCACGCCTTCCTGCTCAAGGGCGACGTGTTCACCGAGGAGCTGCTGGAAACCTACATCTCCTACAAGCGCGAGAAGGAAGACCAGGCGGTGCGGCTGCGACCGCATCCCTACGAGTTCGCGCTGTACTACGACATATAGTCGTCGGCCGTCGGCCAAACCGTGAGATAAGCGAGCCCGGCAGAGATGCCGGGCCTTTTTGTCTTTCATGGCATCCGGCCGGATCGAGGAGCAGTCTGGCTCCGCATTTCCATGACGGGCTGACGACGACGCTTCCCTAAACGGGAATCGTTGGAGCGCCGAGGGCACAGCCTGGCGTGCTCTGCGGTACTCGAAACTCGGATAAGATTTGCGCCGGTGCGGATGGACGCCGCGGAGGAATGGGCTGAATGGCGCGCGCAGCCGCAACCGCTCAAGCCCTCACTTGTGTTCTGACCGACACCCGATGAGCGCTCCTCCCGATCTCCGGCCGCCGCAAGCCGCCCGCAGTCATGGGACCAGCGATGACCCTTTCGGGCGTGTGGTCCAGTGTGTCAGCCCCTACGCTATCTACCTCCTCGACGCCGGTGGCTGCGTGATCAGTTGGAATAGCTGCGCTGAGCGCATGGAAGGCTACCAGGCCAGCGAGATCCTGGACCGTCACTTTTCCGTGTTCTACCCGCCCGAAGAGGTGGAGCGGGGCGCGCCCGTTGCGAACCTGGAAGCGGCGCGGGTGGCCGGCCACTACGAGGACGAAAGCTGGCGCCTGCGCAAGGACGGCTCGCGTTTCTGGGCCAGCGTGGCGATCACGCCGCTCTACGACCGCCAGGGCCAGCACACCGGTTTCACGAAGGTCACCCGCGACCTGACCGAGTGCAGGAAGCGGCTGGAGCGCATGCAGTTGCACACCCTCCAAGTGGAGACGCGATCCGCCGAACTGGAGCGGCTGACTTTCGAGCTGCAGGAAGCCAACAGCGCCATGGAGGCCTTCACGCATTCGGTGTCGCACGACCTGCGCGCTCCCCTGCGCGCCATGTGGGGCTTCGCCGAAGCCCTGCAGGAAGACTATGGAGAGAAGCTGGACGAGCCGGGCCGCCGCTACACCCGCGCGGTGATGGATGCGGCCCGCCGCATGGACGAGCTGATCGAAGACCTGCTGGCCTACAGCCGGCTGAGCCGGGTGGAGATGGAGCTTGCCCCGGTTGATCTGGAGGCGACCGTGCGCGAAGTCGTGCATGAGGTGTGCACGGGCGACACGCGGTGCATGAAGTCGATCACGGTCACGGCGCCGCTGCCGTCGGTGATTGCACATCGTTTGACCCTGGTGCAGGTGCTCACCAATCTGCTCTCCAACGCGCTCAAGTTCGTTGCCCCCGGGACCCGGCCGCAGGTGCGGGTGTTCGCCGAAGGACGCGACCGCAGCATTAGGCTGTGGGTGGAAGATAACGGCCTGGGTATCGCGCCCGAGCACCAGAAGCGCATCTTCCTGCCCTTCGAGCGGCTGCACGGCCCCGAGCCTTATCCCGGCACCGGCATCGGGCTGGCCATCGTGCGCAAGGGTGTGGAACGCATGGGCGGCACCGCGGGCGTGGATTCCGAGCCTGGGCGCGGCAGTCGCTTCTGGATCGAGCTGCCCGCGGCTTGTGAGGGCAAATGAATACCGCGCCCATCATCCTGCTGGTCGAGGACAACGACGGCGACGCCTTTCTGGTGCAGCGCGCCTTTCTGAAGGCCCAGGTCCCGCACCTGCTGCAGGTAGTGAAGGACGGCGAACAGGCGGTCGCCTACCTGAGCGGCGCCGGACCCTACGCCGACCGCAGCCGCTTTCCCCTGCCGGTGTTCGTGCTGCTGGACTTGAAGCTGCCCCGGAAATCCGGCTTTGAGGTGCTGGAGTGGGTGCGGCAGCAGCCCGCCATCCGCCGGGTCCCGGTAATCGTGCTCACCTCCTCGAACCACAGCGAAGACGTCAACCGGGCCTATGATTCGGGCGCGAATTCCTATCTGGTGAAGGCGGCCGATCCCGCCGCCGTGGTCGAACTGACGCGGGCCATCGATCAGTATTGGATGAATCTGAACCGGGGCCCCGAGCTGGATAGAGGCCCAAGATTTAACCAGGGATTTTCACGGATAAACACGGATCAAACCCAACCCGTGACGACCCGTGAAGATGATCCGTAGCGTCCTTTCCGCCTCCGTGTCTCCGTGCTTTCGTGGTGAGATTCTTTCTTTCCGCCCGCATCCGCGATAATCTGCCGGCGTGGCCATGGACTGGGTGGCGGCGGTGGCGCAGATCGGCTTTCGCGATCCGGAGGCGGCGCGTGCCAACCTGGCGCGCCTCGAGGGGCGTGTGCCGCCGGGGGTGGCGGCGGCGCTGCCCGCGCTGCTGGCCGAATCGCCCGACCCCGATTCCGCCCTCAACCTGTTCGAGCGGCTCACCAGCGCGCCCGAGAGCCACGAACTAGGGCGCCGGCTCGACCGCAGCCGCTTCCTCATCCACTACGCCATCGCCGTTTTCGGCCACAGCCAGTGGCTGGGCGAAACCCTGATCCAGAACCCCGACCTGTTGCACAGCCTGGGGCGCGACCGCACCCTCGACCGCTCGCATTCGCGGGAGGACTTCCTGGAGCACTTCGCGCGCTTCCGCTCGCGCTCGTTCGACACCGACATCTCGCAATTGCTGGCGCGCTTCAAGAAGCGCGAGTACATCCGCATCATGCTGCGCGACGTGCTGGGCATCGCCACCCTGGCCGAGACCACGGCCGAGATCTCCGCCCTCTCCGACGTGCTCATCGAAGAGGCCCGGCGCTACGTGCACGGCCTCCTGCGCAACCGCTACGGCGTCCCGCGCCACAGCGACCCGGAGGGCCGGGTGGTGGACACGCCCCTGGCCGTGCTCTCCATGGGCAAGCTGGGCGGCAATGAGCTGAACTACAGCTCCGACGTGGACTTGCTTTTTCTCTATGGCGACGGAGAACCCCACCACCCCAGCGAGCCAACAGCGGGCTCGCCGGGGGCCCCGGACGACCCGCCGGGCGAGATCAGCAACCGCGAGTACTTCATCCGGCTGGCGCAGCAGGTGACGGAGGTGCTCTCGCGCATCAGCCCCGAGGGCCCGGTGTTCCGCATCGACCTGCGCCTGCGTCCGCAGGGCGCCGAAGGCGAGCCGGCGGTGCCGCTGGGGCACGCCACCCGCTACTACGCCAGCGTGGCCCACGACTGGGAGCTGCAGGCGCTGATCAAGCTGCGGCATTCGGCGGGCGACCTCGAGCTGGCGCGGGAGTTCATCCGCGCGGTGCAGCCCTTCGTCTACCGTGAGGAGCTGAACTTCGCCGCCATCGAAACCGCGGTCAACTCACTGGAGAAGATCGGGGCGCACCGGCGCAAGCGCCTGTCGAGGGTGCGGCGGTCGGATGCGCTCGACGTCAAGCTCGACCGCGGCGGCATCCGCGACATCGAATTCCTGGTGCAGTGCCTGCAGCGCGTGTACGGCGGCACGGAGACCTGGCTGCGCTCCGGCGGCACCCTGTTCTCGCTGCAGAAGCTGCACGACAAAGGCCACATCAGCGGCAAGGACTTCCACGAGCTCAGCCAGGGATACCTGTTCCTGCGCACCGTCGAGCACCGGCTGCAGCTCCGGCGCGGGCAGCAGGTGCACCGCCTGCCGGCCTCCGAGGCCGATCTGCGCGTGCTCCACCGCTCGGTCTCGGGCGAGGACGCGCGCGAGCACAGCACCGAAGCCTTCGTGGCGCAGGTTCGCAAGAGCATGGCCGCGGTGGCCGACATCTACGAGCGCATCATCCATCACCAGCAGACGCAGCAGCGCCAGGAGTGCGAGCAGGGCGAGTTCCGCCTGGCGCCCCCCGAGGCGGGCCGGGAACAGTCGTATCAGCAGATTCTGCAGCGGCTGGCGGCGGACGCTCCCGCCCTCTACGAAGTGGCGGCGCAACGCGACCTCACGGCGCACACGCGGCGCAACCTGCAACGCTTCTTGAGCGCCGCTTTCACCAGTTCGGAGCGCTACGCGGCGCTGGTCCACAACCCGGAGGCGGTGGGGCGCGCCCTGCGCCTGTTCCAGGTGAGCGACTATCTCACCGACATCCTGGTGCGCTACCCCCAGGAACTCGGCACCATCGAGGAAATTGCCGCCTCGTCCAACGGCAACCAAAGCGGCGCTCTGTTCCAGGCGGAAGGACCGGGGGCGGCGGGACACGATCCGGTGTTCGGCTTCGTGGCGTCGTCCTCCTCCACCCGCAGCGAGAAGCTGAGCATGCTGCGCCAGCACTACCGGCATCGCATGTTCGCCGCCGGCTCGCGCGACGTGATGGAGCTGCGTCCGGTGTACGAGTCGCTTTCCGAGATGAGCGCGGCCGCCGACGACGCTATCGCCGCCGCCCTCGCCATCGCGGGAAATCCGCGGGGATTTGCCGTGCTGGCCCTGGGACGGCTGGGGAGCTGGGAGTTCGACCTGGCCTCCGACGCCGATCTGTTGTTCGTGCGCGACGAGCCGGCGGACACCGAACCGCTCATCAAAGTCGCCGAGCACATGGTGGAGGCCTTGGCCGCCTACACCCAGGACGGCACGCTGTTCCCGGTGGACCTGCGGCTGCGTCCGCGGGGCGCCGAGGGCGAGCTGCTGGTCACGCCCGCGAGCCTGGCGGCCTATTTCTCGAGCGAGGCCCAGCCCTGGGAGGCGCTCACTTACACCAAGCTGCGTTACGTCGCCGGCTCCGAGCAGTTGGCGCTGCGCGCCATGACCGCAGTCGAAGAGCAGATGTCGCGCTTCGCCAGCGACCCCGGCTTCGGCGCCGCGGTGCGCGCCATGCGGGCCAAGCTTGAGAAGTCGGACAGCGAGCCCAACTTCAAGGTCGCGCCCGGAGGGTTCTACGACATCGATTACATCCTGTCGTATCTGCTGGTGATGTACGGCGTTAAAGACGTGCAGGGGAACACGCGCGAGCGCCTGCACATGCTGGCGGCGCGGGCGCTGCTCTCCGACGACGACTGCGCCACCCTGGACGCGGCCGCCGAGCTGCTGCGGACGGTCGGGCACGTGGTGCGGCTGGTCACCGGGCGCGCGCGCAAATCGCTGCCCCTGGGCGACCATCCCCGGCGGGTGTGCGAGCAGTTGGTGGCGCGCATTCTGGGGCGGACCTTCCGCGAGGGCCTCGAGCGCGAGCTGGAGCGGACGTATCGCCTCGTCCGTCCGCTGTATCAAAAGGTTCTGGGCGTAGAGACGTAGCTTGCTAGGTCTCTCTTGCCGCTAGTAACTCGTGTCCGGGCACGGCTTCAGCCGTGCCGTTTCGAGCCGCCACGCTGTTGGCTTGAGCCCCTCAGTTAAGAGCGCGGTCCTATTCGATCGCCGTCCGCAGGCGCTTCATAGTTTTCCGCAGTTCTTCTTTGGTAGGGAAGCTGATGGCTTGCACCGGGCACACGTTGATGCATGCCTGACAGCCGACCACGCAGTTATAGGGATTCGCGACGACGGGGTGGTTCTTGTCTTCATCCCAGGTGAAGACTTCGTTCTTGCAGAACTTGAAACACTCCTGGTCGCCGGTGCAGGTACCGTAGTCCACCGTAGGAAACCACGGTATCTTTTTCCGTGGGATTGCAGCCGATTGCATGGTCCCCCTTCCCTTGCTCATTGTCCGGTCTTTAGACTGTTGTGCGCTTGACCAAAGGCGTCCTTCACTTTGACAATTGCTGCTTCCGTGGACATGGATCGCAGGTCCAGAGGAACCACCTGCCGGTCGAAGTCGATTCCCGACTTTTCAAATGCGTCGCGGAACATCTTCTTCTGCATGCGTGGGTCACAAGCGCCGATGATGTACAAGGTATCCGGCTTGAGGATTTCAAGCAGGAAATGCTCGCCATCATCGACACACAACTGTGGGTGCAAGACGGCATATTCCGCATCCAGTTCATTGCGTACGAAGTTCAGCAACTGCCAGAAATTCATGTCCTTGAACCCCGGACACTCACCCGTGCAGTTGCACATGATGAAACGAGGTTTGCCATTCATAATGACCTCCTGCATATATACGCATACACACATAAATCTAGGGCGGCAATCCACAGCGGGTCCGTGACCGCGCTCACATGCCCTTGTGACCTAGTGCAGCTAACGCGGGAATCCAGCGCCGGCTTCAGCCGGGCCGTTTCCAGTGTGAAAAGAATCCGGGCTTCAGCCCCCTGAGATGCCGCTACAATGGGCACGTGTTCCCGCCCGGGCCTGCTCAGTGATGAGCGTCACAGTCGCCTGTGACGGTTGGCCTACGCCCGCCAGCGCGCCGCTGGCTATAATTTCCGGTCTTTTGAATAATTTTGCGGAGGTGTGTGACATGGCGGATTCATACAACGGGCTGCCC
>JAHFUA010000032.1 GCA_023265315.1 Acidobacteriota bacterium
ATGTCGTGGCTCTTCTCGCCGGGGGGCTTCTCCTTCTCGCCCGCCTGCGCGGCCATGCAAAAGATCAGAATGGTTAAGATTGCCGGCACGCTCACCGTTCTCAATTTCATAGAACCTGCTCCTACTCCGGGGGATGTGAAACTCGACAGGGAACGCCCGCCGCGTCGAAATGATTCGCGCCAAGAAGGCAAAACATTCTAGCGCAACCAGAGATGAGGCTGCCGGAGGGTGGAGCTGGCCTTTTAGGCCTGCATGGATGCGGCCCTTGAAATGGTGGGCTTCAGCCCCGGAGGGACCTTAATGACTCAGCGGCGCCGCTTGCGCGCGGGCGCCGCCTTTGCCGCCGGCTTCTCTTCTCCCAGCGGAAACACGTGGCGCACCATCACCCCGTTCAGCTTGTAGGTGCGGACATCGACATTGCCGGCGCCGTCCTTCACGCGCAGCACGAAGACCGGCAGCTTGCCTTCCTTGTCGAACTCCTGCTGGCCGACGCGGATGGGGAGCACGCCCTGCAACTTACGCTCGCGGTAGGCGGTTTCGTAGCGGTGCTTCTTCACGTTCCAGGTGAAGACGCGGATTTGGTTGTAGTCGAAGGGCAGGCCATCGCGCGGCTCGTTCACCGCGACCACGTACTGTGGAACCTGTTTGCTGAGATCGTCCACCTGGTTGAGGACGAAGAATGCGACGATGCGCTGACCCTCCGCATACTGCCCGATCTCGATGGGCACATCCAGGTCCACCATGCGCGCCAGCACCCATCCCACGCGTCCTGGGACAGAACTGCCGGGCGGCAGTGGCACGCGGACCAGCCACCAGTCCTCCATCGGCTTCGACGGGCCTTCTTCCTTCTGCTTGCCCTTCCGGGCCACGACCGGCTTGGGCTGCGCTCCCTGGGGCACAGGCTTCTCCGAGGTCGCGCGCGCCAACACTTCGACCTTCGCCCCCGCCTTCAATTGGTATAGGTGCTCGCCTTCACGGTCGGGGGTGACGTGCAGATTGGTGGCGAAGCGCGTAGTGGCGGGCGCTTGCACCGGGTCGGCAGCATGCTCGGCGGCCAGCTTCTGGCACTGCTCATAGACGTCGGCGCTGGTCAGGTAGCGCAGCTCGATCCAGCCGATTTCGTTGGCCTCATTGCGTACGCGGACGAACCGCCGGTATTTCTCCAGCACCTCGACGCGATCGCCGTTCTGGACCTTGCCCACCTTCTTATAGACGGCCGCCACCTGGTCGCGCAGAAAGGCTTCCTGGGCCGAGACGTAGGCGTATTCCTTAGGCTTGCCGCCGGTCTTGCCGCAGCCGGCTGCCAGCAGGCAAAGCAGCACGCCTACCGCCATCCAGGTCTTGGGTTGGGATTGTGAACAGATCACCGGGTACAGAACAATATAACCCAGCTTACATGACGTCGTGGTTGTAGAGACGCAGCATGTTGCGTCTCTCAGGAAAGCATCGACAAGAAAAAAGAGGCGGCGCCAAAAGAGCCGCCTCTCCCTCCAGTTCAGGCCCTAGAAGTGGAACCCGATCTGTGCGGTCACGGCGCGCGGCGTGACGTAGTGAGTGCCGCTGAAGGTTGAAAGGAAATTATAGAGCGCGGTCTTGTTGCCTGTCCAAGTTGGCCCATGCCGGATGTTGTATCCAAGTTGTAAATTTTGTTGCATTGTGGATAAAAATCGTGCGATAAATGATCCGCCGCTACCTCGCCGCCGCCGCTACCTCGCCGCCGCTACCTCGCCGCCGAACTTTGCACCGTGGCTGCAGTCGAAGCATGGAAGCCGATTTTCTCCTGAAGATCCGAGGCCGCTACATCCCGCTCCCGGTGGGGGATTGCCCCCTCGGCCACTGCCCGGTCCACCGTCTCTTTGACCGGTCTCGGCCCCCTGCCCTCTGCGTGCTACTTCTGAACCTCCGGAATCTTTACCACTTCGTCCTCCAGCCGCACACTAATCGCAATCCCCAAGAGGCGACTCAGTTCTCGCGCCGCGAGAACCTCGCCACCTCTTCCCGCTGCCGCGAAGCGCCGCTTAGCCCTAACGCAAGCGATGTGGGGGGCGTCAGCCCCAACAAGGAGGAGAAGTGCCCAGAATCTACATTGGTTTGGTCCTGATCGGTATCGCCCTCAGCGTGGTGCTTTTGGCCGCGGCTCCCCAGCCGGCGGACGCCCCGGTGGGCTTGGGTAACACTACCAACGGCCTGATAGACCAGGCGACTTACGACTCCGACAAGGATCAGTTCGCCGAGGTGGAGGACGTTTCGAAGGGGATTGGCCCGCTGTTCAACGACGTCTCCTGCGCCAACTGCCACAACGACGCCGGAACCGTCGGCGCCGGCTCGCAGAACAAGGAACTGCGCGTTGCTTATTTCAGGAACGGCGCCTTCGTCAATCCGGACATTACTCTGCCCAGCGGGGAGGTGGTCCGCAATCGTTCCTTGGTTGACCTGCGCTCTACTTGCGCGGAGGCGCACCAGAGCGCTCCCGAGGACACGAATGTGAGGGCCTTCCGCTTGAGCCTGCCGGTTCTCGGTGACGGCTTCATTGAAGCCATCCCCGATGCCGCTATCCAGGCGTTTCGCGATCGCCAATGCCAGACCTCCCGCGGACGCATCTGCGGCCTGGCCATCCAGGTTGGGATCTTGGAGGCGGCCGGCCAGACCGGGGTGGGACGATTCGGCTGGAAGGCGCAGCACCGTTCGCTGCTGTCGTTTTCGGCGGACGCTTATCTGAACGAGATGGGTGTCACCAGCCCCTTGCTCCCGAGCGAAGTGGCTACCACCTGCAACACGCTCGACCCCAACACGCCCAACAGCCAGGACGACATCGACAGCTTCGCCCAGTTTATGCGCGCCACCATCGCTCCCGGTCCTGACCCGCTGTTGCTGGCGCGACCGCAGGCCCAGGCGGGCGCGCGTGTCTTCCAGCGCAGCGGCTGCGCCTTCTGCCATTTCCCCAACTGGCAGACCGCGGCCAGTGGTACCTCCATTAACGGCGGTACGTTCACCGTGCCTGACGCCCTGGCCAACAAGACCATCCATCCCTACAGCGACTTCCTGCTGCACGACGTGGGCACGGGAGACGGCATCGTGCAGAATGGCGGCGACGCTTCCCGCAATCGCCTCCGAACCCCGCCGTTATGGGGTCTGCGCATCCGCACCATCTTCATGCATGACGGCAATTCCGCCACCCTGACCGATGCCATCCGCCGCCACCGCGGCGAAGCTGCCGCCTCGGCGCAGAATTTCCAGCGACTCTCGCCGCAAGAGGAGGCCTGGCTGTTCGCCTTCCTGCGCTCGCTTTAGGATTGAATCCAGTTTTCCGGCAGAGACGTAGCTCGGCTACGTCTCTGTTATTGTGCTGCGCGTCAAAGCGAGGACCTGATGCCGCCGCTCCTCGCCATGCGGGCGATGTGGTCCGACGCCCGATAGGCCAGCGCCTGGATGGTGCAGGTGGGCTGATTGCGGCCGCTGGTCACGAAGCTGCTCCCATCCACGATGAACAGGTTGGGCACGTCGTGGGCACGGTGATACTGGTCCACCACTGAACTCTTTGGATCGTTCCCCATGCGGCACGTGCCCATCAGATGGACGGAAGCGGTGGCGTCTTCCACCGGGAAACCCCACTTCTTGATGGCTCCGGCGGCTTCGAGTAGCTCCAGCGCCCGGTCGCGGAAGAAGGCCATGTTCTGCAGATCATCGGGATGGCTCTTGTAAGTCACGCGCATCGCCGGCAGCCCCCATGCGTCTTTCAGATCGGGATCCAGGCTGATGCTGTTCGATTCGAGCGCCAGCGCGGTGGTGTGCGCGAACACATTCAGGGTGCGATTGAAGTTCTCCTTGAGCGCACGCTTGAAGTCGGCGCCCCAGCGTGGCGCATCAGGGGGCATGGCATACAACGCGTAACCGATGGGGTAGTAATCGAAGCGGGCGTCGAGACCGCCTCCGCCGTAGAAGCCCCGCTGGGGATCGGAATCGTAGAAGTCGTGGATCACGCGCGTCACCTGCACGCTCTTGTACTCGTTCAGCGGATGCTCGAACGTCCCCAGCGCGCCCGCCGTGGCCTCGAACATGAGGTACTTGCCCACCAGCCCGCTGGAATTTGCCAGCCCCTGGGGGAACAGGTTCGATTTCGAAATCAGCAGCAGCCGCGGCGTCTCCGCGCCGTTGGCGCAGACCACCACCGCTTTGGCTTTCTGGAATTGCTCGCGGCGCTCGCCGTCGAAATAGATCACTCCATCAGCGCGGCCGTGTTTGTCGGTCGAGATCCTGCGCACGTAGCTGTTGGGACGGATCTCGCAGCGGCCAGTCTTCTCCGCCACTGGAATGACGCTGGCCAGCGTGCTCGACTTGGCCGCGAATTCGCAGCCAAACCATTCGCAGAAGCCGCAATGCATGCACGCGGACCGGCCCTGGTAAGGCTGGGAGAGGATGGCTAGCGCCGCTGGATAGGCGTGCCATCCCAGCTTGCGCGCCGCGCGCTCGAACAGCACGCCCGACGACTTCACCGGCAGCGGCGGCAAAGGATACGGCTTCGAACGTGGAGGATCGAAGGGGCTAGCGCTGGCAAGCCCTGACACACCCAAGTCCCATTCCGCCTTGGTGTAGTACGGCTCGAGGTCGGCGTAGGTTATCGGCCAATCCGCGAAGCCTGTGTCTTCGATCGGACCCCAGCGGCTGCGCTCGATGAAATCGATCTCATGGAACCGCCAGTAGTTGGCGGTGAAATGGACTGTCCCGCCTCCCACGCACCGGCCGTAGCCCACCACGGGAAGCGGCCGAGCGATGTCCATGTCCGTCCGGCGGAAGGTGTTGGGCTGAAGCTCGTGATTGTTGGTGAGAATCTCCTGCCCGAGGTACGGCTTGTCGTAGATGTCGCGGAACCGCAGCTCATCGTGGCGAAAATCGGATTCGCGGAGGTACGGCCCTTGCTCCAACACCACGACCTGAAAGCCCGCAGTGGAAAGCTCCTTCGCGACCACGCCCCCGGCGGCGCCCGCGCCCACTACTACGAAATCCACCTGCGTGCCGGTCGTGAAATGCTTCATCGGCCGTCATCCTTGTTGATTTCGCGGTCGTAGTAACCGAAAGGCGGCTCGTAGGCGCCCGCGTCTTCGAACCCAATCACCTTCCAACCGATGCGGTCGTGATTGCCCCCGTACTCGGGGTTGGAGAGAAATCCCACGATCGTATGTAGCCGGACGAGCTCGAAGAACTCGCTCTTTTCGATCGCCGTCAGCAGTTGCACCTGCTGCTCGGAGGTCAACTCGGAAAACTTGTCCCTGCCAGAAAACAATCCCCGCGTCTTGCCCTGGAGCTGGGTGAGCCCCTGTCGATATAGCGGCTGCTTGTCGTGCTCGAAGGTGGTGAGGGCGCGATCGATGGAGTAGATGACCCGGGCTTCGCGCGCGCCGGGAGCATCGTCCGCAGGGATGATCTGGGCGGCCATGGCCTCAATTTCGACCGCCTGCTCCGGAGAGAAGAACTGAAACGCCGGCGCTTGTCCTGATTCAAACGCTCCATGGATGTGCTCTTGGGTTGCCGCGATCATGGGCCAGCGTGCCGCCAGCCAGGCCCCGCCAAGCGTCGAAAGAGAGCCGATCAGGAACCGCCGTCGTGAGAATTCCCCTGGATTCATGGTGGAGCCGCCCCTGCGACTAGGGGGTTACGGTCAGCACGGTAGCTGGTGAGGTAATCGATCCTGAGGTTGCCGTTATGTTCGTAGTCCCGGTCGTCACGAGCGTTGCCACGCCTTTGCTGCCCGTCGTGTTGCTGATAGTAGCCACAGCGTTACTCGACGACATCCAAGTCACGGAATTGGTGATGTCCTGCGTTCCGCCACCGGCGAAGGTGCCCGTAGCATGAAACTGCAGGGATCCCGTCCCCAGTGCGAACGACTGATTGCCGGCAGGATTGAGCACGATGGACTGCAGGTTGGCGAGCGCCACCGTTACACTTGTAGAACCGGTAACCGTGCCGGAAGCAGCCGTAATGGTTGCCGTCCCGGCCGCTACTCCCGACACCAGGCCACCGGAACTAACTGTAGCTATGGTGCTATCCGACGACGACCAGCTTGCGGCGATGGTGGACGTGCTGCCATCGCTGAAGGTGCCGGTAGCCACCATCTGCACGGTGCATGCCGAGCCCGAAGGAGCAGGGCACGTCGTGATCGTGGGCGTCAGCGGGGTTACTGTGATGGAGGTCAGTGAAGGGTTTATAAAGAATCCACTGCAGCCTGCCAGCAGCAGCAACCCAAAAGTCACTAATGAGATCCACACCAGATTCGAGCGCCCACGATTAGCCATCCCGACAACCTCCATCAGAGCATCCTACCAAATCTGCATCCAACATGAAGGAGCTTGGAGTTGGAAGTATACTGCCGCAGGGCCGCCCGACGCGGGCCTCGGCCGCATATTCTTTGACCATGAAGCCCGCTTTCCGCTTGCGAGTTGCGCTGTCTGCTCTTCTGACGCTGGCGCTCGTCCTGCCGGCGCATCCCGAGAGTGCGGCGGCGCGTGCGCTCGTCCCCGACATTGCGACCTCCATCCGTGCCCACATGGACTATCTCGCCAGCGACGCCCTCGCTGGCCGCGGCAGCGGCACGCCCCAGGAGCACATGGCCGCCGACTACGTCGCCTCCGAACTGCGCCGCTACGGCGTGGCGCCCGCCCTGCCCCAGAACGCCAAAGACAGGCGTTCTGGGGGTCCCGGAGACGATGGCGGATACCTGCAGCAGATCGCGCTTGAGTACCGCTCGCTGGCTGCGCCTCCCGTGCTCAGCTTCGACCACCCCAGCAAACCAAAACCGGGTTTCCACCCCGACGAAGCAAAATCGGCTTCGTCGGGGACCCCGGGTTTGCTGGGGACCCCGGACGAGACCGGCGTTCAGACCACACGCTGGACCAACGGACACCAGATCGCCGTCACCTGGCTGGGAGACGCCTCGATCTTCGGCCCGCTCCAGAAGCTCGATCCCCACGACCCGAAGGCCGAGATCAAAGCGGGCGCGGTGGTCCTGCTCAGTTCGACGGACGACGCCACTGCCTGGCAGCAGGCCTATGACATTTCGCAGCGCGGCGCGGCCCTGGTTTTGGTTCCCGAGAGCCCTTCGCTCGCAAGCGCCTGGTCGGGCGCGCGACGCCTGCCCAAGCTTCCCCCACGGATCAAGGCGCTGCCCAAGCAAGCCGGCATCCAGGAGATGAGCATGGCGGTGGTGCGCGCCGCCGCTTTTAAGACGCTCTCCGCACTGGCCGACGGCACGACGATCCGGTTAGAAGCCAAACTTAACCCGGTGCAGCCCGGCGAAACCTGGAACACGGTGGGCCTGGTGGCCGGCAGCGATCCCAGCCTGCGCGACCAGGCGGTGCTGTTCTCCGCCCACCTCGACCATTTGGGAACCAGGATGACCAGCCACGGCAAGGTGATCTACCATGGCGCCGACGATGACGCTTCCGGCGTGGCGGCCGTGCTGGAGCTGGCGCGCGCCATCGCCAGCGGGCCGCGTCCGCGCCGCACCGTGCTATTCGCCTTCTTCGGCAGCGAGGAGCGCGGCGGGCTGGGCTCGACCTACTTCCGCGAGTTTCCGCCGGTGCCGCTCTCGCACATCGTCGCCGCGCTGGAATTTGAGATGCTTGGCCGCCCCGACGACGCTATCCCCAGGCACAAACTCTGGCTCTCCGGATACGAGCGCTCCAACCTGGGCAGCGAGCTGGCCGCGCAGGGCGCGCCTCTGGTTGCCGACCCGCACGCCGGCGAGCACTTCTTCGAGCGCTCCGATAATTACCCGCTGGCACGCAAGGGCGTCGTGGCGCACACGGTCTCAAGTTACGGCCTGCATCGCGACTACCATCGCCCCAGCGACAATCTCGCGCACATTGACTTCTCCCACCTCACACAAGCCATCGAGGCGATGATCGCCCCGGCCGAGTGGCTGGCCAATTCCGATTTCAAACCGCACTGGCTGGCGGGAGAAAAACCCTAGGAAGCAGGAGGCAGCGGGCAAGGGGATCGGCTCATCGGGTCATTGTTTTCAGATCTCCCGATGACCCGATCTCCCGATCACCCGATTTGCTGGTAGCTCCCTACTCCCTGCTCCCTCGCCGCTTCGCGGCCTTGGCGATCTTCTCGTCGATGGGTTTGCGGTAGCGATAACCTTCGTCGGTGCCGTGCCAGTGGGCGATGCTCTTCTCGCCCAGCTTCCAGCACAGCAGGATGGTGCGGCCTCCAACCTCGCAGGGGAAATCGAGCAGGCCCATCTCCAGGTCTTTCACCTGGGCGCCGCTGGCCTCGATCTCCGCCAGCGCATCTTTGATCTTCCGCACCAGGCGTTCTTTCTCGCGTTTGCGCGCCGCCAGTTTGGCCACGTCGAGCAGCGTGCCGCCGTTGAGGAACACCCGGCTGGAGACCGCCTTGAACTCCTGCTCGATGCGCTCGGCGGCACCCTTGCCCTCCATCGCCGCCTTCAGCAGCGACTCCAGCACCGGCAGCAACGCCTGCGCCTCGTCTAATGTGAACGTACGTTCTGCCATAGGATCGCTCTGAGCCGAAGGCCCTCTGGCCGACGGCCGAGAGCCGACGACCGAGGGCTACTGGATCTCCAGCATCCGGTCCAGCGCCACCTTCGCCCAGTATTTTACTTCTTCCCGCACCGCGATGCGGTTGACCACGTTGCCTTCGACCAGGTTCTCCAGCGCCCAGCACAGATGCTGCGGCGAAATGCGGAACATGGTGGTGCACAGGCACCCGGAATCGTCGAGCGTGATGACGAATTTATCGGGGTTCTCCTTGGCCACGCGGTTCACCAGGTGGATTTCAGTGCCGATGGCAAACTTGCCTCCCGCCGGCGCTTCGGCCACCAGCCGGATGAGCTTCTCCGTCGAGCCCAGCGCGTCCGCTTTCTGGCACACTTCCCAGCGACACTCCGGGTGCGCGATCACGCGGATGCCCGGATAGAGCGCGCGCGCGTTGTCCACATGTTCAGGCAAAAAACGCTGGTGCACCGAGCAGTGTCCCTTCCACAGGATCACACGCGCGCTGCGCAGCCGCTCCGGCGCGATGCCGCCCATCGGCAGATACGGGTCCCAGGTGACCATGTCGGCGAGCGGAATGCCCAGGGCGTAGCCGGTATTGCGCCCGAGATGCTGGTCGGGCAGAAAGAAAAGCTTCGGCGTTTTGGCGAATGCCCAGCGGAAGGCGCCGGCGGCATTCGACGA
This sequence comes from Acidobacteriota bacterium, assembly GCA_023265315.1. GTDB lineage: Bacteria > Acidobacteriota > Terriglobia > Terriglobales > Acidobacteriaceae > JAHFUA01. The sequence goes on from JAHFUA010000032.1 coordinate 9,198, forward strand.
CGTGCACACCAGCCCGCCGCGCTCGCCGCAGAAGGCTTTGATCGCCGCCGTCGAATTCATGTAGGTGATGGGCGTAATCTGGTCGCCGGAATCCGACGTCAGCCCCAGCTCGAGCAGTTGCTCCCAGCAGTCTTCCACCTGGCCAATCTCTGCCATGTCGGCCATGGAGCAGCCGGCGTTCAGGTCGGGCAGGACCACCTGCTGCGAGGCACGCCCCAGGATGTCGGCGCTCTCCGCCATGAAGTGCACGCCGCAGAAGACGATGTAGCGCCCCGCGGCCTGCGCCGCCTGTTGCGAGAGCTTATAGGAATCGCCGCGGATGTCCGCGAACTTGATGACTTCATCGCGCTGATAGTGGTGCCCGAGGATGACGCACTCGCGCCCCAGCGCCTGCTTGGCGGCGGTGATGCGGTCGTCCATCGAGACGTCGGGAAGGACAAGATAGCTGTCCAAACGGCAGGCTGTTGCCAGTGACATTTCTCTTACCGCCTTCAGTCCCGGCGCGCTTGCTGCGCCCGGAACGGGGATGTTGAAAGCATCCTGCGGCTCCAGTAGATCCACTGCCCTCGCGGGCCCGACCTACGGGGTTGTTGAAGCCACAGTTTGGTTCGGCCAGCGCGGACCCGATTCGGCCCCGCCGCCTATTACCATCGCTTTATTGTCGCACTCCAGTTGCATTCCAAGCAAGCCTTTGTCGCCGCCCTCGGCCGCCCGCTCGCGTAGTCGCTTTCACGGGCGCGGTGCCCTCACCCGCGGAGTCGCGTAGCGACGACCGACTTTAGCCCAGGACTTTTAGTCCTGGGTACGGCTAAATCCGCGTTCTTCCGCCCCTCAACTTCGCTCGGGGCAGGCTATCCGCGGCGAATGAAGTTCCTATCCCCCGATGTGCACCATGCTGCGCGAGGGCTTTTCGAATCCCGGCTCGCCGATGTGGTGCCGCGCTTCCTTGTGCGCGATCACCTGGCCGATATAGGCGGCCATGTCTTCATCGGCGCCGCCGCGGCGCATCACCTCATGCAGGTCGTGATCGAACAGCGAGAACAGGCAGGTGCGAATCTTGCCGTCGGAGGTTACGCGCACCCGGCTGCAATGCCCGCAGAAGGGCTGGGATACCGGAGCGATGATCCCGATCTCCCCCACGCCATCGTCGAAGGTGTAGCGCCGCGCCGTCTCGCTGCGCGCGTGCGGGATCTCGACCAGCGGACGGAACCTCCGCATCCGCTCCAGCACCTCCGCCAGCGTGACCACGATCTCCGGCGACCACACACGCTCTTCCTCCAGCGGCATGAACTCGATGAAGCGCACCACCACGCCTTGGTCGCGGGCGAACTTGCCGAACTCGACGATCTGATCGTCATTGAAACCGCGCAGCAGCACGCAGTTCACCTTAACCGGGTCGAGCCCTGCTTTCTGTGACGCGCGGATACCCGCCAGAACCGCATGGAATCCGTTGGAGACGCGGGTGATGCGCGCGAACCGCTCGGGCTCGACCGCGTCCATCGAGACCGTGACCCGGCGCAGCCCGGCGTCCTTCAGCGGCTGCGCCAGCTCCGCCAGCAGGTGGCCGTTGGTGGTGATGGCCAGGTCCAGGGGACGGTCATCGAGCGTGCGCAAGCCTGCCAGCTCCTCGACGAATCCCACCACGCCCCGGCGCAGCAGCGGCTCGCCTCCAGTAATGCGGACCTTTTCGATCCCCAGGCCGGCGAACACGCGGGCCATGCGCGCGTAGTCGGCAAACGGCAGCTCGGCGTACTGCGCGCCTTGATTGCCCGTCCGGCAATACACGCACTTGTAGTTGCAGCGGTCGGTAATGGCGATCCGCAGGTCGGTGATGGGGCGGCCGAATTTGTCGGTCAGGCGTTCCATCGCGCGCGGGAAAACTGCCGTGTTTCCGATGCGCTGGGAATGGAAAAGCTGCACCCGGCGAAGAAGTTCGCCGCAGGCGGGACGTTTCCTTTCCAAGCACGGGAGGCGAAAGCGTTTCCACCTTCACCCTCGTCTCCTCGACCACCCCAGCAAACCAAAACCGGGTTTGCTGGGGACCCCGGTAATTCGACCCCAGCAATTCGAGGAGCACCGCCTCCGGGACCATGGGTATACCGGCAGGTCCCGGCGGTCGGAAACAATTGGACGATTATACCGCTTTTCCACTAATTGACCAGGGATGTCCGTGGGCCGGGACCAACGCAGTGGTGCGTTCGCTTACGCAACCGCCAGCAGCGTCATCCCCCAGGCGAGCAGGAGAATCCCCAGGGGCGCGCTCATCTGCCGCCCCCAGGGCATGTTTTTCTCGATCGCCATGACCAAGCCCAGGATCAGCATCCAAAGCAAATCCGTGATGCCCGCTACGAACATCAGGAGCATGAGCGCCCAGCAACAGCCCACGCAGAATAGGCCGTGGTCGATGCCCAGGCGAAGAGCTTGCCGGCGATGCCGCTGCCCGTGCCAATGCTCGATCACGAAACTCAGGGGAGATCGGCACTTGTCCAGGCAGCGGTACTTGAGCGAACTGAACTGGAACAAGCCGGCCAACAGAACGAGCCCGGCGCCCCCGGCCCACTGGTTTCGCTGCAGCCAGGGGCTGGTCGCCACAAGCCACTTTGTGACCAGGTTGCCCAAGTACACCAACCCGCCGAAGGCCGCCCAGACAACCATGTAGCCAGCAATGACCAGGGTCACTAACCCGGCGCGATCTGCTCTCTCCCGAACGAAGGCAAAGAAGGTGATGACCAGGGGCAGAGTCGTGGGCAGCATCATCGCCGCAGTCATCACGATCCATCCGGCAAGGAACAGCAACGGCAACACCCCCGTTGCCTGGCCGGCAGCCATCGCATGGTGATGAGGGTGCAGAAGACTGTGGATGGTCGAGTCAGTCAACCACAGTACAAGCCAAGCCAGTCCCGTCAGCAGCCCCAGGGATAGCACCAGGGCCGTTCGCTCAAGGGAGTTTGGAACCCGGACTCGGAATGTCCCCATCTCTCCCCACTTTTGGGCGTGTGTTTGCCGCTCACTCGCCGGGGCCAGCGAGCAACGGGCGAACAGATACAGACCTCAGCCGGCAAACCGGAAGGAACCGGATACCGCGTTGTGGTTCTGGAGGTCGATCTGGAAGTCGGGCGCGTTCACCTTGTAGTGCGAGGCCTTGCCTACATAGGCCGGCGAGCCCGGAATCGTTGTGAAGATGCTGTCGTGGAGCGTCGTTTCTTTGCCGGTCGCGCCCTGGAACGGTTGCAGGCCGGCGTCGATGGCCTTACCGACCTTCAGCGTGCCATTCACCCCCTTGACCGCGAAAGTGATGGGGACCTGCTCCACCGCAGCCACTTTGCCGATGAGCTTCGCCAGGTCCGCTACCGGTCCACCGAGCTTTCCCGTCCAGACGTTCAGCAGAGCGTCCTTCTGCTCCGGCGTGGCCTTGTCGTCAATGTAGATGCGCACTGTCCAGTTGCCCTTCAGGATGTTGCCGGGGATATGGCACAGAACAGCCAGGACGTGACCAGAAACGTCGACGGCGTTGACCTTGCCTTTATCAACATGCCAAGCAAGCACTCCGTCACACACGCCCCCGTCCGGATCTTCGCCCACCCAACATGGGCACAGCACATTGCATGTGCAGACCTCAAGTAGACGTCCTTCCAACTGATACGGCACCCTGCACCTCCATCTTGGTTACTTAGTCGGGATTACCTTCTGGTCCCCCAAAACCGGGGGCATTGTACTGCATTGTGCCCTGCCGCGTGTTGCCTGAACGGATTTCAGTCTGGGCCGCCGGACCAGTCTGCGATCCGCACAGCACGGCTCGAAATTGCCCTCATGGAAATCTCTCGCCCTGGGCGCGAAAATAGGGGGCATGAGGGTCGAGGTCGAGTCCTACGCAGGACGGAAGGCGGATGAGAGGCCTCGCCGGTTTCGCCTCGACAAACACGAGTACATCGTCACGGAAGTGCTGGACCAGTGGTACGCGCCGGAGCATGTCTTTTTCAAGATCCGCGCCGATGATGGCAATCTGTATATCCTACGGCATGAGACCGCAGTGCCTGACGGAGGGTGGGATCTTGTTTCTTTCCGGGAGCGCGGGCAGCGCTGATGGGAACGCGGGGCAGGAGGCAGGGAAACCTGCTTCCTGCCTCCTGCTTTTTCCCGACTACTGATTCGCGTTCTTCGCGGCCGCTGTGATGCGGTTGATTTCGCTCAGCACCCCGCGCGAGCGGCTGAGCAGGATGGCCTGGCGGATGCGGTCCTTGTCGCGGTCGGTCCACATCTCCCGGATGGTCTTCCACCCCTCTTCCCCGCGACCGCCATAGAGATAGTTCACAACCATAGTCAGAACCGCGCCTTTAGCGTCGAGCAACTGCTTCTCATCGGCGGGGCTCAATTCCTTGGGCTTGCCGGCGCCCCCGCCCACGCCGGAGCTGGAAGCATTGCGGCCAATGAGCAGTTCCTGCCCGTTGCGGGAGAGGCTGTTCTTGGCCACGTCGATCTCGCGCTGGTACTCGGGCCAGTAGGCCGGGCTCACGTTGTAGAGGGTGTTGCCGCGCAGGCGGAACACCACCAGCGGCCGCGGTGAATCCGACTCGCCCAGTCCCTCGATGCCGACGAACGCAAAATCGTGGGTGGCGATCTCGACCTTGCCGTCGCCATCGCGGTCCTCGAAGACCAGCGGCGGGGTGGTGGTGATCTGCCGCACCAGCGGCGGGTTCCCGCCGGGAGTAAGGATGGAGTACGTATAACAGCACTGGCCCGCGGTGCGACGGGTCTCGATCACCACGTCGGGCTTGCCGTCGCCGTTAATGTCATGCCCGCTGATGCCGTTCACCAGCGCTTCCGCGCCCGCGACTTCAAACAGCACTTTGCCGTCGGCGGACTTCAGCGCCGCGCGGCACTGGGCCGGCGCGCCACCCTCTGCGGCCGCGATCTCGATCCTGTAGCCGTCCCACAGGTTCTCGGTCCACTCGCCAATACCCTGAGCGCAGCCCCGCTCCAGTGCGCCGGCCAACGGAGCAAAGGCGATTAACGCCAGAACAAAGACCAACGCTGAATATCGCATGGTGTACTGAAATCATCTCCCGGAGCGCGAACGCGCGTCAACTGCGTGCTGCCAGGCTAGGACCAGAAATTCGGAGATCCCTCGCTGCGCGCGGGATGACCGCCCGCAGCTCGGGTTTTAGCCCGCCTTGAGCAGCTGAGCGAAGCGAAGCTGGCGAATGGGCCGCGGAATGCGCGGTCACATCCCGTCATAATTCGGCCCGCCGCCGCCCTCGGGTGGGACCCAGGTGATGATTTCGTAGGGGTCCATGATGTCGCAGGTCTTGCAATGCACGCAGTTCGACGGGTTCAGGTGGATCTGTTTCCCGCCGGGCACGTCCGGCGCTTCCACCATCTCGTACACGCTCGCCGGGCAGAAGTGCTGGCAGGGATTGCCGAATTCCGCGACGCAACGCGTGTTGCAGATGTTAGTGTCGTGAATGACCAGGTGCGCCGGCTGATCTTCCTCGTGCTTCGTCCCCGAGTGATAAAGGTCGGTGAGCTTGTCGAAGGTCAGCTTGCCGTCGCCCTTGTAATCATTGATCAGGTGCGCCTCGGCGCCGCCGTCCGCGGGCAGTTGGGCGAGCTTCTTCAGGCGGCGATGCCCGGCCGTCGCAGCATAGCGCGCGTGCAGGCCGCGTCCGCCGGTGAGCTGCTGCAAGCCGGCGTGGAACATCCCCGCCCACAAGCCATGCTCGAAACCCTGGTGGAAGTTGCGCACCTTCCACAATTCCTGCTTGATCCAACTGTTCTCCACACGCCGCTGGTATCCGGCCAGGCGCGCGGCGGAAAAATCGTTTTGCGAGAGGGCTTCGAAGGCCGTCTCGGCCGCCAGCATGCCGCTCTTGATGGCCAGATGAATGCCCTTGAGCCGCTGCGAATTGAGAAACCCGGCAGCGTCGCCCAGGATCATCCAGCCATCGCCCGCCACCGGCGGGACCGCCCACCAGCCGCCATAGGGCAGTGACTTGGCGCCGTAACGGATCATCTTGCCGCCCTCAAGCAGCGCCCGCACCATCGGATGCAGCTTGAACTGCTGTAACACACGTTGCGGATCGAGACGCGGGTCGGGATAGTCGAGCCCAGTGACGAAGCCGAGCGAAACGACGTTATCTTTGCCGCCGTAAATCCACGCCCCGCCGTACTCGCGCGTGGTCAGCGGCCAGCCCATGGTGTAGATCACTTCGCCGGGCGCGAGGCGTCCAGGGGGAAGCTCCCACAGCTCCTTCACGCCCGCGCCGTAGGACATGGGATTGCGGTCGCGGTCGAGATGGAAGTGCGCCACTAGTTGCTTGGCCAGCGAGCCGCGCGTGCCTTCGGCCAGGATCACGACCCTGGCCTTCAGGTCGTAGCCGGGCTCGAAGTTGCCCTTGGGCTGGTTGGATTTGTCCACGCCTTTGTCGTCGGTGCGGACACCGGCGACGCGCTCCCCCTCGATCAGCAGCTCCGAACCAGCAAAGCCGCTGAACACGGTGATGCCGGCGGCTTCGACCTTCTCGCCCATCCATTTGGCGAACCGGTTGAGCGAGATCACATAGTTGCCGTGGTCGCGCAGCGCGGGAGGCGTCATGGGGAACCTGAACTTGCGGGTCCGGGTCAGGAAGTAAACCGCTTCTTTGGTGACCTCGGCCTCGATGGGCGCTTCCTTTTCGAATCCGGGCAGCAGCTCGCGCATGGAGCGCGGATCGAGCAGCGCGCCCGAGAGGCAGTGCTGCCCTATCTCGCGCGCCTTCTCGAGGACGTAGATGTTCTCTTTGGAAAGCTGCTGGTCGGGATGCTTGCCGTTGTGTTCGTCGATGAGCTGCGACAGCCGCAGCGCGCAAGCCAGTCCGGCGGGCCCGCCACCGACAATGACCGCGTCGGCTTCCATCTGCGGGCGTTCGATATCAGTCAGCGGCTTGCGAAAGATGATCACGGAAAGAGTTTCAAGGTTTCAACGTTTCAAGGTTTCACTGACCGAGGTTGCGTGAATCTACACCTCGCCGGCGTCTTGGCTCGTATTGCGCTTTATTGAGATAATGGAGCTCAAACGCTATCGCAAGTTGTGTGTCGATTTCCAACACAGAGCCGCGCACGTGACCCAGGAACTGCCGGAATTCACCCTTGGTAAGGCGGCCTTGCCCCTCGGCGATGTTCGACGCAACCGACACCCCGGCCCGGCGCAGTTGAGTGGTTAAGCCGTACGTTTCTGAGGGCGGAAAGTGCTCTGTATGCCGATAAATCTCGACTGCAAGTCCTTTCGCCTTTTGCCACCCAAGACGATCCCGATAAGAACGAGCCATCTCGCCCTCCTCGCCCCGAACCGCGAGCTTTGTGAGCTTGAAACCTTGAAACGTTGAAACCTTGCAACCTTCCTAGCCCTTCGCCTTCTTGATCTCCTCCACCAGCGGCGGGATCACCTCGAACAGATTGCCGACAATGCCGATGTCGGCTACTTCGAAGATGGGCGCTTCGGAATCCTTGTTGACGGCGACGATGGTGCGCGAGCCCTTCATCCCCACGATGTGCTGGATGGCGCCGCTGATGCCGAGCGCGACGTAGAGCTTGGGGGCCACCGTCTGGCCGGAGGAGCCGATCTGGCGGTCCATGGGAAGCCAGCCGGCGTCGCAGATGGGACGCGAGGCCGCGATCTCCCCACCCAGCGCCTCCGCCAATTGCCGGGCCAGCGCAAGGTTCTTCTCTTCTTTGATCCCGCGCCCCACGGCCACGATGATCTGGGCCTGGGTGAGGTCCACAGCCTGCTTGGCTTCTTTGAAAACCTCGCCCGGCTTATTGCGCAGGGCGGAAGCGGGGATGTCGGCCTGCACCGTCTCGATCGCCGCCGGCGACGCGCCGGCCTCGACCTGGTCGCCGCGGAAGGCGCCGGTCTGGAAGGTGGCAAAGTACGGAGGCTCGCTGTCGAAAGCCACGTCGGCCGCGAACTTGCCCTGGAACATCTGCCGCACAAACAGCAGCTTGTCTCCTTTTTTCTTGTACCCGGTGCAGTCACTGACCAGCGCGCGCCCCAGCGCGGTCGCCAGCTTGGGAGCGAAGTCGCGCACCTGGTAGGTGTGCGGCATCAGCACCAGCGTGGGCTTCTTTTCCGCCAGGAACGGCTTGAGCGCGGCGACGAATGCGTCCGGGGTGTAGGCGGCGAGCTGCGGCGACTCGATGTCGTACACCTTCGCGACCTTCTTGCCGGCGACTTCCCGGGCGATCTCGCCGACTCCCGAGCCCACCACCGCCGCCTCCAGCGCCCATCCGGTTTCGCGGGCGATCGCCTGCGCGCCGGTGAGCGTCTCGAATGAAACCCGGTTCAACTTGCCTTCACGCTGTTCGACGATGACTAAGATCTTCATAAGGTTTCCCAACTCAAATTGCCTGTTGACTCCGGCACTCTAGTCGGGGACAGAATCTCGAACCCGAATCGAAGTGTCATGCCGAGCCAAGCGAGGCATCTAGCCCAACGCATTTCCCTGGCACTGCCTGCGTCTGCTCCACGCAGATCTCGCTCACAGCACTCTGACCTCGTTTTTCAGCTTCTCCGCCAGTTTGCGGGCGACGTCGGCGGGCGGACCCTCGATCATTTCCGTCTTCTTGGTCTTCTGCGGGACGTAGAGTCGTTCTATGTTCAGTTGGTTCGCGGCCAGAGAAGGCTGGACCTCGGCGAGCGCGACCTTGCGCAGCGGTTTGTTCTTGGCCTGCTTGATTCCGATCAGCGTCGCGTACCGCAGCTTGTTGATGCCCGACTGGATGGTCAGCACTGCCGGCAGCGGCATGTCCACGTGCTGGAAGTATCCCGCTTCGAGCTCCCGCTTGACCTTGATGCCGCCCTCCGCCTTCTCGATCTGCATGATGATGGTGGCGTGCGGCCAGCCCAGCAGTTCGGCCAGGATGACGCCCGTCTGCGCGAACCCGAAGTCGTCGGATTGCAGCCCGGTGAAGATCAGGTCGAACTTCTCCTCCTTGATGGCGGCGGCGAAGGCGCGCGCGATATTGGCGGCGTCGAAGGTGACGAACGCCGCGTCCTCGAGATGAATGGCGCGATCGGCGCCCTTGGCCAGCGCCTCGCGCAACACCTGCAGGGCGCGCGCCGGTCCGGCCGTGATCACCACTACTTCCCCGCCGTGCTTCTCTTTCTGGCGCAGCGCCTCTTCCAGCGCGTACGCGTCGGGCTCATTCACCTCGTAGGAGACGTCCTCGCGGATCCAGGCGCCGGACTCGTTCAGCTTCAAGGGTGCGTCTTTCTGCGGGACCTGCTTCATGCACACCAGGATCTTCATGCAGCTTCTCCCAGAAAAGAACACGGCAGTATAAATGAGAGGGGTCGCCGGGTGAGTGGATAGTGGTAAGTGCCGGGTTTACTTACCACTTTCCACTTATCACTTACCACTGACCCAGATCCCGGCAATCACGGGCGTTCAATCTAAGAACGCCACCGACTGCACGCCCGAAACGTCGAAGCGCTTGCGGCAGCGCAGGTTCTTGCACATCACCACGTCGTCGCGCCGCACCATGTAGGAGCGCGCCTTAGCGAAGCGGGCGCGGTCGCGCTCGTCGGCGCGCCCGGGAAGCTGCCGCTTCTTGGTGCGCACCAGCCACCCCAGCTCATATTCGCCGGCCTGGCGGCAGTGCGGACAGGTCAGCGGCGCCAGCTTTTTCTCCTGCCGCTCGTCGAAGAAGTCCTTCTCGTCCATGTTCTAGAGTTCCTGCTCGGTACTCCGTACTCCCCCGTGATTATTGCATAATGCGTCCTGAGAGGCGGGACTTGGCCAAACACAAGAAGCCGAAACCATTCCGCGCGGTCGAGGCGGTGAAAGCGGCGGCGCGGGAGAAGATCGGCGCTCCGCCGCCCACCCGCCGCGTGCCCAACATCAAGAAGGAACGCCGCCAGAAGCACAAGCCGACCTTGGGCAAGCTGCTGGGAGACAAACTGCAATGACGAAGAGCACTCCAAAAGCAAGCCGTTTAGTTCTTCCCGCTTGGTTTGACGTCGGTCTGGGCTGGATGGGAGGCGCCGGCGTGGCTGGAAACATAGCGGTCCGTGACCTGCCACTGGTTGTCGTTCTTGCGCCAGACGTCGACCACGAAATAGTCGCGTCGCGTAGTTTTGCCGGCACGTTCGACAGTTTCGCTCAATACAAAGCTGGCCAGGGCGGTATCGTCGGTGAGCGAGCGCACCGCCATCTGGCGCAGGTGGAACGATTCCAGCCTGCCGGCCCAAGCTTGTTTCAGCCAGTCTTCCCGGGTAATGGGATCACCCGGCGGGGTGGGTGTCCACACCTGGAAATCGTCCGCCAACAGGCGCTTCAAGGCGCTTTCGTCTTTCTGCTGCACCGCCGTGAGCCACTGCGATTCCAGATCGGAAAACATGGCCACCAGCCGGGTCACGGTGACAATACGGCCGGGTCCGGATTTCGGCGTGGCTTGGCTGTGCGCTAAAACTGCGGAAGGCACTAGAGACAAGATTAGGCAGAAGCAAGAAACAAGTGTACGGCTCATGGTTTGACCACTCCTGGAGACATAACTCAACTCATTGTAAGCAGTCCGGGGACAAAGGACAGGGGGGGCGCCGCCCGCAATGTGGAGGGAGACGAAAAGGCCGCCCGCACAGCGGACGGCCCAGGAAAGGGGCGAGCTTCTAGTGGGTGTAGAACGTGCCGCCGAGCATCTGGTCACAGCCACCGCCGCGGGCGTTTTCCCAGTTCATCTGGATGAGCCAATGCTTGCCGGCGAGAGTCTGGTTGTAGCCGCCATTCCCCACGGTGCCGGTAGTGGGACCCCACTTCCAGGCGCACTTGTCGGCGTTCTCGTACCCGCTGGAGTCGTACCAGGCATTGAGATCGGGATCGGAGATCGCTTCCTCGGTCTCGTGCGCCATGATGCTGGCCATGCCATCGGCGCCGCTATCGCCGTTGGGACTGTTGGTCTGAGCTTCACAAGCGCTCGGGCAACGGTCCGGATTGCCCACGAACGAGTACTTGATATCGCGCCCGCCGATGGTGCCGCGCGTGTGCCAGCCGCAATACTTCGTGCAGAAGCCGGAAGTCTCGGTCACATCGGACGAGGTCAGCACAAAGTAGATGCCGTTGGTATCGCCGGCCCCGCCCTGCTTTTGTGAGATGTAGTTGGAGACGATGGTCTGGATCGTGGCATCACGCAGCCGGGTACCGTTCGGGTATCCCGGGAACCAATCGTTGCCGCTAGTGAATTGCACCCCACCGCTGACGTTGTGGGTGCTGTCGCCGTAGGTGGTGTTGATGTTCTCGTAGCCGGAGTAATTCAGCCCGCTGCCGCTGTACAAGTAATTCTCGATCAGGTTCACAGTGGTCGCGCTATTGGATCCGGTCGAGTTCCAGTTGCCGTACCAGATGAAATACACCGGCACCGGGCTGGCAGACATCACCGGACCGCCGTGATAGCTGATGCCGTTGCCCGTGGTAACCGCGAAGGGTCGGGCCTCAGGCGGGGCGTTATCTCTATCCTCTCCCCAGCCTTTGCCATTGGGGGTCAAGTGTGAAGCGTCTCTAACCTTCTGTGCAGTCAAGGAGATACAAGACACCACGACGAACAGCACCAGCAGTCTCATTCGCATCGCCTCTCCAAATTATGGTGAATTCCCCACCAGGATGGGAGCGGATGCTAAAGCACTTGCCCGAGCTCGTCAAGAGACCTTTCGTAACTAGGGAGGATTACCCCAACAGACATTTCGTACCAGAGATTGATTGCCCCAACCCAGCCTCCACCAGCAACCCTGAGCGCAGCCGTAGGGAAAGCGGGAGCCCGCTGGCGCAGCAAGGGATCTGGCGTCCGGCAGGCGTGAGGGAAGCGGAGGCTAGCCGAGGCCGAGCAACGCGAGGCCGAGCCTTGAGCGAAGCCGAAGGGCCGCTGCCAAAATCCTGAGCGCAGCGAAGGAACTCTGGCGGAAGCGACGTCCGCCGGTTTTGAAGAACCCAGAGGGTGTTCTGAGCGGTTATGAAAATTTTCTACTCTACTTGATTCTTCAACCGCTTACAACCCGGCGCTTGATGCGTTCTGATCCGAACCGACGCGTTCTGAAATATGGAAATATCACAATTTCATCACAGTGCCAGTGCCTACCGGCGCGGGCTGGAAGGCAAGCGGCGGCGACTGATCGTCATCGACGGTTGCTCTGGTCTGCCGCGCGCGGCGATCCAAAGCGTCTATCCCCGCGTGTGCCACTAGCGGTGCTGGGTGCAGAAGATGCGCAACATCCTGGAGGAGGTTCGCCGGCGCAATGTCGAGGTCCTAAGTGGGGCATCCGATCTTGGCGAGAGCAGCCGCCGCAGTTGCCAAGAAATGGAGCATTTGGGGGTAGACCTTCGTGGACCCGCAGCACAGGCGCTCAGTTGCCATGTTATATACTTCCTGCTCAAAGCCTGAGCCCTTGTGGCGTGCCTTGCCGTCTCACGCGGAAGCGTGGCAGCGGCCTTCTGCCCTGAACCATGGACGCACGCGATCAAATCCCGTCACCCCGCGATCAAATCCCGTCACCCAATGACGCGACCTTGAATGGCGAGAGCTCGGATACATCGGCCAGCCTGGGGCCCCGTTCGGCCGATAATCTGGATGCCATCCTGCCGATCGGGACCCTTTTGGGCGGCCGTTACGAGATTCTCGAGATGCTGGGTCTCGGCGGCATGGGCGCCGTGTACAAGGCCCGAGACAAAGAATTGGACCGGCTGATCGCACTAAAGGTGATCCGGCCGGATATTGCTCGCCATCCTGAAGCGCTAGCACGCTTCCGCCAGGAACTGCTCACGGCACGGCAGGTCGCCCACAGGAACGTTATCCGGATCTTCGATATTGGCGAAGCCGACGGGATCAAGTTCATCACCATGGAATACGTCGCCGGCCACGACCTGCGCAGCCTGCTGGCCGATCGTGGCAAGCTGCCGCCCGATGAGGCGATCAGCATCATCCAGCAAGTATGTGCCGGTCTTGCGGCCGCCCATGCCGAGGGCGTGATCCACCGCGATCTCAAGCCCGGCAACATCATGCGTGACGCCCAAGGCCGAGTTGTGGTCATGGACTTCGGCTTGGCGCGCACCCTTACCGGCGACGGCATGACCAAGACTGGCGCCATGCTGGGAACGGTCGAGTACATGTCGCCGGAGCAGGCCAGGGCCGAGAAATTGGACGCGCGCTCGGACCTGTTCACGATCGGCCTGATCTTTTACGAGTTGCTCACCGGCAAGACGCCGTACAAGGCTGATAGCGCGATTGCCACCTTGCTCAAGCGCACGCAAGAGGCGGCAATGCCTGCGCACCAGATGGATACCCACGTGCCGCGCGCTTTGAGCGACATTCTCGGAAAGGCTCTGGAGCGGGATTCCAACCAGCGTTACCAGACCGTGCAGGAATTTATCGACCGCCTGGACGAATACCAGGGCAAGAGGCCGCCATCCGGCGTTGCCATCGCGCCAGCACTGGGGCGAAAACGCTGGATGCTGATGGGCATCGCGGCGGTACTGGTGGTCGTTATCGCGGTCGCGGCCGGGCTGTGGGTGACACGTTCGCGGACTACCACCAGCGTGGGCCACGCTCCGGTCTCGGTCCTAGTGGCCGATTTCACAAACCACACTGGGGATCCGATTTTCGATGACACGCTAGAGCCGATGTTCAACGTTGCACTGGAAGGAGCCAGCCTCATTAGCGCCTATAACCGCGGGGCAGCACGCAAGCTGGCTCAAAAACTTCCGAATCCCACCGATAAGCTCGACGAGCAGCCAGCCCGGCTTGTGGCGCTCAGCCAAGGCATCAGCGCAGTTATCACGGGCGAAATCAGCCGGCGAGGCGATAATTACACCCTGTCGGCAATCGCACTGGACGCGGTGACCGGCAACGTCATCGCCAAGGCGGAGGTCACGGCCGCCAATAAAGATGATGTTCTGGGCACCATTCCCAAACTGGCCGCGCCTATACGAAAAGCGCTTGGCGACACCACGCCGGAGTCGGCCCAGCTGGCTGCGGCCGAAGGGACGTTTACGGCCGCAAATCTCGAGGCGGTACATCAGTATGGCGTGGCGATGGAACAGCAGTTTGCCGGAAAAGCGCAAGACGCACTACATTCCTTTGAAAAGGCCGCCGAACTGGATCCCAACCTCGCACGTGCCTATTCCGGAATGGCCGCTATAGCTCGGAACTTGGGCAAACTGCAAGACGCCCAGAAGTACATCAAACTGGCCATGGAACACGAGGATCGCTTGACGGAACGCGAACGTTACCGGGTCCGCGGCGTGTACTACGTCGGAACCCGTAACTGGCAGAAATGTGTCGAGGAATACAGCGAACTTACCAATCGGTACCCAGCCGACAATATAGGATACCTCAATCTCGCCGCTTGCTTTATTAACTTGCGGAAGATCCCCAAAGCGGTTGAGGCGGCGCGGCGAGCGGTGGACATCGCTCCGCAAGGCGCACTGCAACGGCTGGCTCTATCGTTTTACAGTTCTTACGGCGGAGAGTTCGAGAATGGTGAGCGTGAGGCGCAGGAGGCATTACGACTGAACCCCTCGCCGGATGCGTATCTCGCTCTGGCGGAGGCCCAATTGGGGGAGGGCCAGTTGTCTCAAGCCGCCCAAACCTATCACAAGCTCGAGAAGGTCAGCGCGCTAGGCGCGTCCTTCGCGGCGTCGGGTCTGGCCGATTTGGCTGTGTATGAAGGCCGTTTCGCAGATGCTGTGCGCATCCTTGAACAAGGCGCGGCCGCCGACTCGGCAGTGAAGAACCCGGAGAGCGCCGCCGACAAGCTTGCTGCGTTGGCCCGCACACAGCTTTTGCGAGGACAGAGGGGTGCGGCCGTTGCCGCCGCCGACCAGGCATTGGCCAACAGTAAGGCGGTCAAAATCAGGTTCCTGACGGCGCAAGTCTTCGCCGAGACTGGAGAAATGGCCAAAGCACAGAGGCTGGCGGCCAGCCTCGCATCCGAGCTGGAGACCGAGCCTCAAGCGTACGCCAAGATGATTGAGGGAGAGTCCGCCCTGAAGCGCGGAGACGTGCGTGAGGCCGTCAAGGCATTCACCGAAGCCAACAACCTGCTGGATACCTGGGTCGGCCGCTTCGAGCTTGGGCGAGCCTTTTTGCAAGCCGGGGCCTTTGTAGAGGCAGACTCGGAGTTCGACAGGTGCGCCAAGCGACGGGGCGAAGCCCTGGAGCTCTTCATGGATAATGTGCCCACCTTTGGCTATTTCCCGCCCGTCTATTACTACCAGGGACGTGTGCGCGAAGGCC
Source organism: Acidobacteriota bacterium (assembly GCA_023265315.1). GTDB lineage: Bacteria > Acidobacteriota > Terriglobia > Terriglobales > Acidobacteriaceae > JAHFUA01. The sequence continues at coordinate 24,453 of JAHFUA010000032.1, forward strand.
TCAAGAGTCCCGGGTTTGCGGACTCTTATCGCACTTATCTGAGCATTCGCGGCCAGGCTGGCGAAGATCCCTTACTCCCCGAAATCCGCAGACGCCTCGGTGGCTGAGGACCCAACCAAGCGTTGCCACATGTGGGCTCAGGCTCGTCACCTAGCAGCGCCCAAGACCAAGCCCCAAGGCGCCAGAAATGGAAAATGCCCGGCAAACGCCGGGCATTTTCACGTTGTGCCTTGAGCGGCGCATCGTGGCGCCTCTCAGGACTACCGCAACTTTAACGCAGTCCTCTCTACCTGGCCGCTGTCCAAATCCAGTTCGATGACATAGCAACCCGCCTTGAATGGCGTGGTGTCCCAGTTAAAGATGAACTGGTTATTGGATGTGGCAATACGGAACGTGCTGTTCCCCTTGGCCCCGGTGGTTGGAGAGTACAGTGTTGAAAAGCTGGGAGGGGTGGGGTTGTTAAAAACCACGGGTTCTTGCGTGGGTTGGCACGTTCCATTGGGCAAGGGGGAGAATGGTCCGACAGCCAAAAGCGTGTTTGCGTTCAAGTTGCCCACGTAATTACCACTAGTGTCTTGCAACGTCCATTTTGTGGTGACGGACTTCCCTATGTTGAATGTGCCGGAGTAGGAGCTATCTGAGGCCGGCGAGAGCGGGGAGAAGAACCCTGTGAAAATGTACTGAGGTGCGCAGGCCGTCAGCGGCGGCTGATCGGGCGGCGGCGCCGTGTTCGAAGGCACACTCTGTTGTGCCGTTGCCCCCAGGACTGCGGTCACGAAATACCTGTAAGTGGGGCCGCAGGTGACAGTCTTATCGGTGTACGCAAGCGAGGTGCCGGAAACAGAGTCGATATTGACTGCGGGCGCTCCGTTGGCCGAACGGTAGATGTCATACGAACCGATCTGGCCGAAAGTCGGCGGATTCCAATTCAGTTGTATGTAGCGCGGTAAAGTCGACGTCACGGATGCGACCAGCTTCCTGGGAGGACGGGTGACAGAGTTGGCGGCCTCGTGAGTAAGCTCCCCTGCGCCCCCACCCGCGATGGGGCTCCCGCCACCCGCAATGGGGCTGCCGCCACCTGCGATCGGACTCCCGCCACCCGCGATGGGGCTGCCGCCACCCGCAATGGGACTCCCGCCGCCGGCAATCGGGCTTCCGGCCACAGACAAACTGCCGGTCGCGCCGACCTGCCGCAGGTCAATATGGTCCCAATCATTGTAGCCACGTAAGCCATATGTGAATGGAGCCGTGGTCGTAATCGTCTCGATCTTGCCGTCGAAATTGATGTCCTGGTCACTCGACCACGCAATCGCTGTGGTTGGACCCTCAAGGCGGTACATAGTAGGAGGGTTGGCTGTCGGCAGAGGTGTGCCATCACAATAGCGCGTTGCCGCAGTACCCACTCCATTCGGAGGAGTAGGAGCGTACCACTTGGTAGTCGCGTATGCCGTCGCTGAGCCATTGGTCGTGGTCACGCCCACCCCAGCGAGACTTTCGTTAAGCGTACTCAGCTGCTGCTCGGAATAATCCAGGGCACCGTTATCCAAGAGGTCCACCTGGAACAGGTAGTTCATCACACTCTGGAAATTGGACTTGCAGTTGGCCTCGACAGTGGGAATGTAACTGCCTGGAGTATCGAACCAGTAACCGCCATGAGATAAGGCGAGCGAATGCCCGAGCTCATGCATGAACGTGCCGGCCTGCACCGGCACCGTCTGACCGTCAGCCCCCCAGAGACCCAAGGTTATGAGTGAATCCGCCCCGCCCACGTCGGAATAGCCGGATCCGGTGCCTATGTAACCGGAGGCAACGGAAAGACTCGGATCGGTAAAAAATGTGTACGTTGCATTCGTCGCATTGGCGAGCTGTATGGTGAAAGTAGTATCTGTGGCACTCGTGACCAAGTAGGTCCCGTTCAAGCCGGGATTAGTGATTGCATCGGCAATAGTGACACGGTCACCCATGGCAGCAAGTCCATCCGGGGTTGAAGTAGTGAGGGATTTCGCAGCATAGAACGTTGCGGAAGTGCCAGTAACCACGATTTTTGTTAGGCTCCCATCCGCCATGCTCCAATTCGGTCGCCCCAAGGCAACGCCAAACAATGCGTAGTGATAGCTATCCTTCCGCCCGTGTTGGAAACGCCGTGTGCAGGGGCCGTTCAGCGCCTGCTCGCAGGAGCTTTCGTCGGGGTAATTGAGCGGCTGGTTCTTGAGAAAATCAAAGCCGCCCTTCCAGCCGACGACCCCGGCTTGATTAGGAAATGGGCACAGAGTGGTGTTGGTGTCGGTGCACGCTACTGGCTCTTGAATGGGGTTCGAAAGAAAGTAATGGAAGTTAATGTTCTTGTTGACGAAGGCATTGCTCATCATCGTTAAGGCTTGCTGATTCGGTGCGTACGAAGTCCCAGTACAGGCGCCATTGCTTACGTTGCTGCACATGTAATCAATTTGAACAAATAGGTCCTTGTAGCCTGGTATTGCTCCTGCTCCGGGAAGAGCCACCCACGCGGGGTCTGAGAGGTTTCCGACACTACACGATCCCTCGTTCACTGCGGCATCGCAATATCCCTGGTTCTGCTTCCACACGTCTAATATGCCGTCTTCTTGACTGTTCTGAACCGTAGTGCTGAAGATGACTGCGCCCCATGACACGCACCCGCTGTTGGTGGCAGCCGGCATCACCGAAGTCGTCGTAAACAAAGGATTGGCACTGACTATGGTGCCATCGACGCCAATCCCGGTTTGATTCGTCCACGTCGGATTGTCCCAGGACCCGTTGTAGTACCCCGGGAAGGGAGGTAGGCCGGGGTAGCGAGTTGGAAGGGCTTGGGTTTGGCTGTTTAAGTATACGTTCTCGTACTTGTTGGTCTGGCCATTGCCCACGATGTGAGTCAGTTTAGCCGTCGGATTTGCCGTAGCCTGGTAGAACCCCTGCATTGTCTGCGTCATGGTTGCCGAGGTATTGCTCGGCGCATACGCGCCGTTGTAAATGATTACCGCGTTCAGCGGAACGCTCTTGTCCAGAACCCGCCATATGATCACAAGACTTGCTCCCAACGTAAGCGGGGCTCCGCCGCCATTGCTTCCACTATCGGCCAGGACGACCTTATATTGGGCTGGGTTCTGCTGGGTTCCAGCGTTTCCCGCCAGAACATTTTTGTTAAGATCTACCTTCACGTAGGCACGAACATCCGCGCGATAGACCTGCATTGTCTTCGAACCTTGCGATGAGCCCGCACACCCGCCCGAACTCCACGATACGGGAGCATTGGGATTGCCCAGCGGTGTTCCGGTAATGGCGTAGCCATTGAAGGTCCCGTTCATGCCAGCGCCGGGCGTCTGAGAACTTTCGACCGTCTCCCAGTAGAGGAAAGCTGCGACGATATCGGCTCCGAGAGGCACACCCGTATTAGGAACAGAATTCGGGTCGGGAATTCTGATCGTTCCCGTCGCCCAGCCGTTGATCCCGGACCCGCGCAGGCCCACGCCGCCGACGATGTAATCGCCGGTAACAAAATAGTTGTTGCCGAACTTCAACGGCGGGGTTGCTTGTCCCAAACCTGATTCGCCAAGCACAAAAACCAGCGGCAGCCCTAATGCAAGCATCGCAGAGAGCAAGCGACGGGCCGAAGCCATTGCGCGCGCACCGCACCCGGACATAACGCCTCCAAATTTTGGTTTTTGGGGGTTACCGCAGCCAGACAATCTCCCGAGACCCCACTCACCCCAGGTGGTACTCATCGAGGGCGCACATGATAACTACTCTGCACAACAAAAGCAATTTCCACGATCTTGCCACCGCCACACGACATTGAGGCGTTTGCGCGGCGTGAGCGAGGCGGCGAAGCCTCCGGGCGGGAGCCGCTGCCGAAATCCCGAGCGCAGCGAGGGACCTAGAACTCTGGCGGAAGCGTGTCGGAGTCGAACTTGAGGCGCTTAGCGGGCGTGAGCAACCCTGAGCGCAGCGAAGGGGAGCGGGAGCCCGCTGCCGAAATCCCGAGCGCAGCGAGGGACCTAGAACTCTGGCGGAAGCGTGTCGGAGTCGAACTTGAGGCGCTTAGCGGGCGTGAGCAACCCTGAGCGCAGCGAAGGGGAGCGGGAGCCCGCTGCCGAAATCCCGAGCGCAGCGAGGGACCTAGAACTCTGGCGGAAGCGTGTCGGAGTCGAACTTGAGGCGCTTAGCGGGCGTGAGCAACCCTGAGCGCAGCGAAGGGGAGCGGGAGC
>JAHFUA010000033.1 GCA_023265315.1 Acidobacteriota bacterium
CGCGTGATCGCTGCCGGCATCCTGCTGGCTGTGGTTTCGCTGGCCCCGCTCATCCCCTGGACGCTGCGCAATTGGTGAGTGTTCCACGTCTTCGAGCCGCTGGCCCCGCGCTATGCCAACAATCCCTGGGAGTTCGTCCCGGCGGGCTTCAACCGCTGGCTGAAGACCTGGCTGGTGGACTACGTGTCGGTGGACGATATCTACTGGCACGTGCCCGGCGACCCCATCGAGATCAGCAAGCTTCCCCCGCGCGCCTTCGATTCCGCGCACGAGCGCGCCTGGACCGAGCGCCTGTTCTCCGCCTACAACGCCACCTGCGACCCGTTCTGCCGCATGACGCCCGAACTCGACTCGCAGTTCGCCAGCCTGGCCGCCCAGCGCATCCATGACGCTCCTCTGCGCTACTACCTCTGGCTGCCGCTGGCGCGGGTGGCCGACATGTGGCTGCGTCCGCGCACCGAGGCCCTGCCTCTGGATTCGCACTGGTGGCGCTTCCGCCACGATCCCAAAGACTCGCTGCTCGGCGTGCTCCTGGGCGCCATCAACCTTGCCTATCTCGCGGCTGCGCTGATCGGGGTTGCCCGCAAGCGCGTCGCCTACGCCGGCCTCTTCCTCCTGTGGATCGCATTACGGTGCGCCTTCCTCGCGACCCTCGAGAACCCCGAGCCGCGCTACACTCTGGAATGCTTCCCGGTGGTGTGCGTCCTGGCCGCCGCCAGCACTAGGCGCGACCCGGGCGAGGGCAGCCCGTCGCTACGCGATCGAGCTGAATTGCTGACTGCTGATTGCTGAGTGCTACTCCACCGGCGGGTGATCGCTCATCCGGAAGTTCGTGCGGAAGTGCTCCGACAACAGGTGGATGGCGGCACGATTGGTCTGCGGATCGGTTTGCGCCAAGTAACGCATCGCCTGCACCAGCACGCGCTGGCCTTCGACGTAGCGCGGGTCCGGCTTGCGCTGGCGTTGGAGGGTCTTCCGTCGTGGGATGACGGGGATCGTGAAAAGCTTCGCCATGAGTCCGTGGCCCTCGAATTGCCTATAAAGTGGTGAACGAACGGCGCCTTTTTTCCGCCCGCTGAGTATATCGCCCGTTCAACTCTGCGCCTACATTTTTCTGCTCACCCGCAAAAACACAGGTTCAAAATGAACCCTGGGGGTTGATCACCCTGGTTCGTCCCGTGGTCTTCAGCTTGAACACGTCTCCCGGGATACTCTGGTTGAGTTTGATATTGCTGTACTTGGCCAGCCGGTAGTCGCCCTGCGGTTCGAAGAACTGTTGCTGGACCGAGATGCCGCGCGCGGGGTCGATCCACAGAATGATGTGATCGAAGATATCCTTGCCCTTGACGGTCCTGGGAACCAGGTTCAGCTTGGCGGCGCGCTCCCCGCCAGCCGGCTCGTACCCCTGGAAGCTCACCTCGAAGGACTTCTCCAGGTCGTGCCCGCGCCCGCCGAATCCCAGCACCAGAAAGCTCTCCACTTCGGCGCGGTTCTTGCCGGTTTTGTACAGCGTGACCTGATCGATCCTGGGCTCGTATACCCGCACCGTGCTGTCCTGGTAGAGGACGTATTTTTGCGCCGGCTGGGCGATGTCGGCCGCCATCTCAATCTCCTTTGACGACCGCCGGAAGTACACCTTGCCCGCCTGCGTGTCGGTCTCGTTCACTACCTTGGTGTACTGGTCCCAGACGAAGTCGGCCTCGGCCGTCTTGAAGCTGGCGGCCACGGCATCCATTTGGTGCAGCACTTTCTCAAGATCCGGAGAAGAGGTCTGCGGCGCTTCTGCCGCGAACGCAGCTGCGGCCGCCAACAGTACCCAAACCATCGCCAGCCTCGCGGTTGCTCTCATCCTCATCATCTTGCTCCCGGGCCGCTGCTTATCTTTCCAGCCAGACCTTGTACGCCACCACCCGCCCCTTCTTGTCGTACACCGGCTCGTAGCGGGCGATCTCCACCTCACCGGCGATGGGCTCGATCACCCGCTGGAGATAAGCGTGCACGCTAGCGGCGTCTTTGCCGGGTACTCCCGCGGCATCGACCTGGTAGATGTAGCCTCTATCTCCGTCGGGAATCAGGACTACCCTGGTGGGATGCGGTACCCGCTCGATCGGTTTGTCCTTAAAGTTGATTCTCAGCGGCGCCAGGAAGATGAACAGCACGATGAGCGTGACCATGACGTCGTACTGGATGGTGCCGCGCTCGTAACTCCACCAGATAAAATTCGAGATGGTTCGCCACACGTGTGTCATAGGCGGGATCGCGGCGGAACACACTTCACTTCTCATCCAGTGTAGATTCCCGTCGCCGTCCTTGGCAATGCGGACGCTTGCCAGCTACAGTTGAAAATTAACCACAGAGGACACAGAGGTACACGGAGGTTTTTTAGAAATTCTCACGCGGTCGGCGATGTCGGCGATGTCGGTGATCTTGGCGATTATTCGATTCGTTTCCTCCGTGTACCTCTGTGTCCTCTGTGGTTAGGGCCTTTCTCCAATGCCGCCTACAACGCTCACACCTGTGCTCACACCGACTCGCTGGCTGCGCCGCGGCCTGTGGCTGCTGGCGGCGCTTGTGGTTTTGCTGGTGGCTTTATTCGTCTGGCGTCCGGCTTCGGCGCTGACCGCCATCGCCACCGCGGCGCTACGGCTCACCGGCATCGAGAGGCACTACGTGCAGCTTGGCCCCTATCGCATCCATTATTTCGTCGGAGGCACCGGCGAAACGCTGGTGCTGGTCCACGGCCTGGGCGGCCGCGCACTGGATTTCGCGCCCCTCATGCCCGCGCTGGCCAGGGGGCACCGCGTCTACGCGCTCGATCTGCTTGGCTACGCCGCTTCCGACCGGCCGGACATGGATTACTCCGTCACCCTCCAAACCGGTATTTTGCGCCAATTCCTTGACAGCCAGGGGCTCAGGCGCTTCGATCTCGCCGGATGGTCGATGGGCGGCTGGATCGCGCTTGACTTCGCCGCGCAATCTCCCGAGCGCGTCCGCCGCCTTGTCCTGCTCGACAGTGCCGGGATGAAATTCACACCTGCGTTCGACCTCCGCCTGCTCTCCCCGCACACCATGGCAGACATGCAAGCGCTGGAAAAGCTGCTGACGCCGCATCCCGGGCGCGCTCCCGCATTCATCACCCGCGACTTCCTGCGCGTGCTTCGGGAGGAAGACTGGGTGATCCAGCGCAATGTGGCCAACATGATCACCGGCCGTGAACTGATGGACGGCAAGCTGGCGGGCGTCACCATGCCCGTGCTCATCGTCTGGGGCAAGCAGGACGTCTTGACGCCGCTCGCGGTCGCCGAAGCCATGCGCCGCGAGATGCCGCAGTCCGTGCTGGCGGTCCTGGACGGTTGCGGTCACATAGCGCCCATCGAATGCCGTCGCCGCGTGCTCGAGGAGATCCAGCGCTTCCTCGCCGCCAACCCGCCCCTGCCCGCCGGCGTGCACGAACTCCCAGCGCCCTGAGAATTAACCACAGAGGACACAGAGGGACACGGAGAAAATACGACAAAAATCCTCTGTGTACCTCTGTGTCCTCTGTGGTTAAGATTTTTTCGTCGTGATTCTATCCACGCCCAGATACGGCCTCAGCGCCTCCGGCACCACCACGCTGCCGTCCGCCTGCTGGTAGTTTTCGACAATCGCCACCCACGTCCGCCCGATGGCCAGCCCCGAGCCGTTCAGCGTGTGTACAAACTCGGTCTTGCCCTTGCCTTCGGGCTTGTAGCGAATGTTCGCGCGCCGCGCCTGGTAGGCCTCGAAGTTCGAGCACGACGAGATCTCGCGGAACAACTGCTGCCCCGGCAGCCACACTTCAATGTCATAGGTCTTCGCCGACGAAAACCCCATGTCGCCGGTGCACAGCACCACCACGCGGTAGTGCAGCCCGAGCTTTTGCAGCACCGTTTCGGCGTCGTGCGTCAGCTTCTCCAGTTCGTCGTACGACTGATCCGGCCGCGCAAACTTCACCAGCTCGACTTTCTGGAACTGGTGCTGGCGGATGATGCCGCGCACGTCCTTGCCGTACGATCCGGCCTCGCTGCGGAAGCACGGTGTATAGGCGGTGAGCGAGATGGGCAGGCGCGCCGTCTCCAGCACCTCGTTGCGATAAAGATTGGTGACCGGCACTTCGGCGGTGGGGATCAGATACAGGCTCTTGTCGCCCTGCGGCACTTTGAACAGGTCGGCTTCGAATTTCGGCAACTGCCCGGTGCCGTACATCGATTCCGCGTTCACCATGTAGGGCGGCAGGACTTCGGTGTAGCCGTGCTCGCGCGTGTGCAGGTCGAGCATGAAGTTGGCCAGCGCGCGCTCCAGCTTTGCCCCCAGGTCCCAATAGACGGCGAAGCGTGCCCCCGCCAGCTTGGCGGCGCGTTCCAGGTCGAGGATGCCCAGGGCCTCTCCCAGCTCCCAGTGCGGCTTGGGCGCGAAGTCGAATTTCGGCGGCTCGCCCCAGCGCCGGATCTCCTGGTTGTCCTCCGCCGTGCTGCCCACCGGCACGCTCGGGTGCGGCACGTTGGGAATCCCGACCAGCAGCCCGCGCAACTCCGCGTCGAGCTGTTCCGCGGCTTTTTCATGCTCCTGAATCTGCTCGCGCAGGCTCTTGGTCTCCTCGATCAGGGTGGTCGCATCCTGCTTGCTCTTTTTGAGCTGCGCGATCTGCTCCGAGGCGCGGTTGCGCTTGGCCTTTAGGTTCTCGGCCTCGGTGATAGCTTTGCGCCGGCGCGCGTCCAGCTCGCCGAAGCGGCCAATGACGTCGCTGGGATCGAGTCCCCGCTGCCGCATCTCCCGTTCGATCAGAGGCAGGTTGTCACGAACGAAGGCTAGGTCGAGCATAGAAACAGCTAATCTACCGGAAACCAAGGCGGAAGAAAAATCGGCTGTAACGCCGGCGTCTCGCCGGCTGTCCCGGGGGCGTCTCGCCCCCGTTTGTGCTGTGTCGTACACTGTTTCCGCCCATGAAACTTCCCCTGCAACGCACCTGCGCCCTGCTGGTCCTGGTTTCGCTTCTGGTCACGCTCTCCGCCGCGACCGCCTACGACGGCCGGCCCAAGCTTATCGTCATCATCGTCATTGACCAGTTCCGCGGCGACTACCCTGAGCGTTATCGCGACCGCTTCGTTGAGAACGGCTTCCGGCTCTTTCTCGATCGCGGCGCGGCGTTCGTCAACTGCAACTTCGATTACGCCAACACCCACACCGCGCCCGGACACGCCACGCTCTTTACCGGCGCCTACACCGATGGACACGGCATCGGCGGCAATGCGTGGTGGGACCCGGAGCGCCAGGGTGTGGTCACCTCGGTGAGCGATGCTTCTACCAAGCTGGTGGGCGCCGCCGGCGAAGGAGCATCGCCGCACAACCTCCGCGCCGACACTCTCGGCGACGAACTCAAGCTCTCCACCGGCGGCCGCTCGCGCGTGTTCGCGATTTCGCTTAAAGATCGCTCCGCCGTGCTGCCCGGAGGCTTCGCGGCCGACGGCGCCTACTGGATCGACCACCAGACCGGCGCCTGGATCACTTCGTCCTACTACATGAAAGAGCTTCCCGGCTGGGTGCGGAAGCTCAATCAGGAAAAGCGGGCGGAGAAATACTGGAACCAAGATTGGAAGGACACCTCGGGCAAGGTGCTGCGGACCACCGCGCCGCAATCCGGCAAGGGCTTTTACGACATCGTGGGCGCGACCCCTTTTGCCAACGACTATCAGTTCGACTTCGCCCGCGAGCTGGTCGCGCAGGAGAAGCTGGGCGCCGGGCCCAACACCGACCTGCTCGCCATCAGCCTTTCCGCCAACGACATTCTCGGCCACCAGATCGGGCCGGACGCGCCCGAGATGGCGGCCATGGCGCTGGCGCTCGACCGCCAGCTCGCCGACTTCACCAGCTTCCTAGGCCGCCAGCTTGGCCTGGCCAGCGTATGGATCGTGCTCAGCGCCGATCACGGCATGGCGCCCTTGCCGGCATACGCGTCGAAGCTGCGCCTGCCTGCCGCCAACTTCGATGCCCAGGCGCTGCGGGCTCGCATCAACAAAGCGCTTGCGACGCGCCTCGGCCCGGGCGAGTACGTCAAGCACCTCGAGTGGCCAATCGCCTATCTTTCCGAGGCAGCTTTTGCGAAGGCCAATCTGAAAGAAGCCGACGCAGAGCACGCCGTCGCCGCAGCCCTGATGAAAGAACGCTACGTGCACGGCGTTTACACTCGCTCTCAGCTCGAAGAGGGAGAGCTCCCGCCCACCGCCATGGGACGCAAGTACGCGCACAGCTACTCGCCCTATGGCGGCTGGTACGTGATGGCGGTTCCCGCGCCCTTCGATGTCGGATATCCCACTGGCGGCGATCATGGCACGCCTTACACTTATGACACGCACGTGCCGCTCTACTTCTACGGTCTCGCCTTCCGTCCAGGCATTTACCGCACGCGCTGCGAGCCGGTAGACATGGTCGCGACTCTGGCATCACTCCTGAGGATCAACGCTCCCAGCGCCTCGACCGGCCGCGTGCTCACCGAAGCCTTGGCAGCGGCGAAGGAGGCTGCGCCGTGAGCCCGCCGCCCAACATTCCCGACCTGCGGGTGGACATCGCCGGCATCGGGCTGAAGAACCCGGTGATCGCCGCCAGCGGCACCTTGGGTTACGGCGTGGAGTTTGAGGAAATCGTCAGCCTCGACAAGCTGGGCGCAATCGTGGTCAAGGGGCTCTCGCGCGAACCCATGCCCGGCAATCCTCCGCCACGCGTCTTCGAGACTGCCGCCGGCATGCTGAACGCCATCGGCCTGCAGAACATCGGCGTGCGCGAGTTCGTCTCCGACAAGCTCCCCCGCCTGCGCCGCCACAAGGACGTAGTGGTCTTCGCCAACGTCTTCGGCTCCACCATCGAGGATTACATCGAAGTCATCAATATTCTGAATGACGGCGAGGGCATCGCCGCCTACGAACTCAACGTTTCCTGCCCCAACACCGACGCCGGCGGGATCTTCTTCGGCAGCGACCCCGGAGTGTTGCAGGAACTGGTGTTCGCGGCTACGCGCAAGGCGGAGCGGCCGGTGATCGTGAAGCTCTCGCCCAACGTCACCAGCATCCCGCAGATGGCGCTGGCGGCCGAGCACGCGGGCGCCGACGCCATCTCGCTGGTCAACACCTTCGTCGCCATGGCCATCGACGCCGAGACCCGCAAGCCGCGCATCGCCAACGTCACCGCCGGACTTTCCGGGCCGGCCATCAAACCTATCGCGCTGCGGATGGTGTACGAGGCGGCGCGCGCGGTTTCCATCCCCGTCATCGGCATCGGGGGCATCACCACCGCCAGCGACGTCGTCGAATACATGCTGGCCGGCGCCACCGCCGTCGAGATCGGCGCCGCCAGCTTCTGGGACCCGGTGGCGACGGAGAAGATCGTGCAAGCGCTCACCAACTGGTCGATCGAACACCGGGTGGAGAAGATCACAAATTTGATCGGAGGATTGCAGGTCTAGGCCTGCCTCCTGCTTCCTGCTCCCTCTACTTCAGCTTGAGCTCATCCGGCAGCCGGTCCCTGATCTCGGGCGGCAGCCGGTCGGAGAGCTGACGGGCGCGCGTCCGGGCGGCATCCAGCACCACCATGGGCACGGGAGTCACGATGGCGACGATCACCCACACCAGCGCGGAGAAGGCGAAGCCGCCCAGCGCCACGATCTCCAGCAAGAGGGCGTGCTGCGGCGAGTAGCGGCGGATGACTATGAAGGCCAGCAGGAACAGGCCCGCGGAGATGGTGGCCAGGACGATGAGCGAGATGTCGATCGAGCGATGCAGGCGCTGGCGCGCGCGGCAGCGGACGCAGGCGGCGAAGTGGGCCTCGTAGTCGCCGCGCATCTCCGGCGCGAGGCCGGAGATGTCGTAACGCCAGCCGGCGAGGATGTCGCCGACCACGGAATCCACGCACTTTTCGTTCATGCTCGTGCTAAAGGCGGATGGCTTCCAGCGCCTGCCACTGCGACGCGAGCATCAACCGGTTATGCAACAGACTGCGGCGGGGAGCCAGCGCCCGTTCCGCAGTGTCGCGCGCAATTTCCGGATGATTGTTCTCCTCGGAAAGGTGCGCCAGTACCACGAAAGCCGCGCTCCCATCATAATCGCTGGCAAAGAATTCCGCGAGGGCGGCGTTGGAGAGGTGTCCGACCCGGCTCATCACCCTCTGTTTCACCGGCCACGGATACCGCCCCACCCGCAGCATCTCCAGGTCATGATTCGATTCCATCATCAACACGTCGCAGTCGCGGATGTGGTCACGCACGCTGGAGGGCATGTAGCCCAGGTCGGTGACGATGGCCAGCTTCACTCCGTCCACGCGGAAGGCAAAGGCTACCGGATCGACGGCATCGTGCGGGGTGGTGAAGGGCGTTACCTGGATGTCGCCGATATGGAAGCTGTGGCCGGAGCTGAACAGTTCCAGGCGCTCGAGATGGGTCTGCTTTTTGCCGCACTGGCGGCCCCAGATGTCATGGGTCGCGCCCGTCATGTACACCGGAATCTTCAGCTTACGCGCCAGCACCGGCAGCCCAGCGAGGTGGTCGGAATGCTCGTGGGAGATGAGGATCGCACTGAGCGCTTGCGGGTCTTCGCCGGCTGCGGCCATGCGCTTGAAGGTCTCACGGCAGGAGAGGCCCGCATCCACCAGCAGGCGGGTGCGGGAACTGGCCACGATGGCGCAGTTTCCCTTGCTCCCACTCGCCAGCACCGTCATCCGCGCGCACATTGCTGCGAGGATAGCATGGAATGGCCGGAATCACGCTCATCGTGGCAACCCCCTTAGCTCGCGCACCATTTTCTCGAGGAACGCGCCCAGATAGGCGCCGACAAACGACGGCATGAACGCGAGCAGTCCTGACAATTCTCCGTCCCGGCGCCACAGCAAATGCGCGAGCGGCAGGAACCCGCCGAACAGCACTCCCCATCGCCAGGCCCGCCGTGGCCCCAGATATCCGACGATCATTGACACCAAAAGAATCGCGATGAGCGACGTCGAGGTGTCGCGGAGCGCCAGATCAAGTGCTGTTGCCGCCGCTGCAACAATGACGGCAACGATCCAGAGAGCGAACTCGCCGCGCGAAAAAACGGGCGCATGCATCGTATGGGTTTTCCTACTCCCTACTCCCTAGTACTTATAGAACCCTCGCCCCGTCTTCCTTCCCAGCCATCCCGCATCGACCATTTTGATCAACAGGGGGCAGGGACGATACTTGGGATCGCCCAGGCCCTCGTGCAGCACGTGCATGATGTCCAGGCAAACGTCCAGCCCGATGAAGTCGGCCAGCGTCAGCGGGCCCATGGGATGGGCCATGCCCAGCTTGAAGACTTCGTCCACCGCCTCTGCCGTGGCCACGCCTTCCATCACCGCATACATGGCCTCGTTCAGCAGCGGCATGAGCACGCGGTTGGAGACGAAGCCCGGGGAGTCGTTCACCTCTACCGGCGTCTTGTCCAGCTTCTTGGCCAGCTCGAACACGGTCTGGAAGGTCTCCTGCGAGGTGGCCAGCCCGCGGATCACCTCCACCAGCTTCATCATGGGCACGGGATTGAAGAAGTGCATGCCGATCACCTGCTGCGGGCGCTGGGTGACTGCGGCCAGCTTGGTGATCGAGATCGACGAGGTGTTCGACGCCAGGATCACCTGGGCGTGGCACAGGCGGTCGAGCTCCTGGAACAGCTCGGACTTGATCTTGAACTGCTCGGTCGCGGCCTCGACCACGAAGTCGCAGGTGGCCAGCGGGGCGCGGCCCACGACCGGCGTGATGCGCTTGAGCGCCGCCGCGCGCTCCTCGGCGGTGAGCTTGCCCTTCGCCACCTCGCGTTCCAGGTTCTTGCTGATGGTGCTCATGGCGCGGTCGAGGAAGGTCTGCTCGATGTCCACCAGCACCACGTTGTAACTGCTCTTGGCGAAGACGTGAGCGATGCCGTTGCCCATCGTGCCCGCGCCCAGCACGCCTACGGTCTTAATTTCCATGATTGCCTCCGAACTTCGACAGGATGATTTAGGACGATGAAGAAAACGCGCCAGTGTAGCAGAAGGAAGTAAGGGGAGGCAGTAAGCGGGCCTTCAATGACCCAATGAATCAATGACTCGATGGCTCAATTGATTCTCACCAGCAGGCAGGTGATGTTGTCGTCGCCACCGGCGGCGCGGGCGGCTGCCACCAGCGCATCGCAGGCCTTCTCCAGGCTGGGAGCAGAGTTGGTGAGCTCGCTCAGGCGGTGCTCCTTCACCAGCTTGGTCAGTCCATCGGTGGCGAGCAGGAAGGTGTCGCCGGGAGAGAGTTCGACGTCCAACACGTCCGGCTCCGCGCTCTCCTCCGGGCCCAGGGCTCGGGTGATGATGTTCTGCATAGAGGAGCGCTCCGCCTCTTCCACCGTCATCAGGCCGCGCCGCACCTGCTCCATGACCAGCGAGTGGTCGGCGGTGAGCTGCCGAATCTGGCCGTCGCGCAACAGGTACACACGGCTATCTCCGATGTGCGCAATCGACGCCTTACCTTGGCGCACGAACAGCGCCACGATGGTGGATCCCATGCCTTGCCGCTCCGGGTGCTCCTGGGCCGCGTGGAAGATGCGGATGCCGGCCGCCTGCACGGCGCTGGCCAGCGCGTTGGCGTCCGGCGAGATGTCGTCGAAGTTCTCCCCGACCTGGGGGAAGTTGCCTTCTGACCAGTGGCGGCGGAAGTACTCCAGCACCGTCTCCACGGCCAGCTTGCTGGCCACCTCGCCGGCGGCCTGCCCGCCCATGCCGTCGCACACTACGTACACGCCGCAGGCAGTGTCGTAGCCGAAATTGTCTTCATTATTGGTGCGGACGCAGCCGACATCCGTTCGGCCCGCCACCTGGACTGAAAGGCTCATTCATTTAGTAGTCAGGAGTCGGGAGTCAGGAGTCACTCCGGACAATCGCCCGTGCTGACTCCTGACTCCTGACTCATCGTCCTAAGGATGCTTCTTCCCCGCCACGTCCAGACGCACGTCGGCACGCTTCAAAGCGTAGAGAGCACGCTCGTAGTCGGTCGTGGGATCCTGGCTCTTCAGGCGCTCCTCGGCGCGCTCCCGGGCTTCCTGCGCCCGGCGCACATCGATCTCTTCCGGACGTTCCGCGGCCTCGGCGAGAATGGTGACCTTGGTGGGCAAAACCTCGGCGAATCCCCAGGCCACCGCAAGGTAGTGGGGCTGCCCGTCTTTGCGATAAATGATCTCGCCCACCGCGAGTTCGGTGATCAGCGGCGCGTGCCCGGGCAGAATGCCCAGATACCCCTTCTTGCCGGGAATCTGCACCTCTTCCGCCGTATCGCTCACCACCTGCTTCTCCGGGGTGACGATCTCGAGTTGGAAAACATCAGCCATTAGCTCTTAGCTCTTAGTCGGCGCATCAGGCCGACGACCAACGACCGACGACGTTTGCTATGCTGCCGCCGTGGCCTTCATCTTCTCCGCGCGTTCCAGCACCTCGTCGATGGTGCCGACCATGTAGAACGCCTGCTCGGGGATGTCGTCGTGCTTGCCCTCGATGATCTCGCGGAAGCCCTTCACCGTGTCCGCAATCTTCACGAACCGTCCCGGCGTGCCGGTGAACTGTTCGGCCACGTGGAAGGGCTGCGAGAGGAAGCGCTGGATCTTGCGGGCACGGGCGACGGTGAGCTTGTCGTCTTCGCTCAGCTCGTCGATGCCGAGGATGGCGATGATGTCCTGCAGGTCCTTGTAGCGCTGCAGGACCCTCTTCACCCCCTGGGAAACGTCGTAGTGGTCCTGGCCGACGATGCGCGGATCGAGGATGCGCGAGGTCGAAGCCAGCGGATCCACCGCCGGGTAGATGCCGATCTCGGTCAACGCACGCGAAAGCACCGTGGTGGCGTCGAGGTGCGCGAACGTGGTCGCCGGCGCCGGGTCCGTCAGGTCGTCGGCGGGCACGTAGATGGCCTGCACCGAGGTGACGGAGCCTTTCTTGGTGGAGGTGATGCGCTCCTGCAGTTCGCCCATCTCCGTCGCCAGGTTGGGCTGGTAGCCCACCGCGGACGGCATGCGCCCGAGCAGCGCCGAGACCTCCGAACCCGCCTGGGTGAAGCGGAAGATGTTGTCGATGAACAGCAGCGTGTCCGTGCCTTCGACGTCGCGGAAGTACTCGGCCACGGTCAGCGCCGTCAGCGCTACCCGCAGGCGCGCTCCCGGCGGCTCGGTCATCTGTCCGTAGATCAGCGCCGCCTTCGATTCTTCGGGCTTGCCGGGCTTGATCACGCCCGACTCGGTCATCTCCAGCCACAGGTCGTTGCCCTCGCGGGTGCGCTCGCCCACGCCTGCGAACACGGAGAAGCCGCCGTGCTGCTTGGCGACGTTGTTGATCAGCTCCATGATCACCACCGTCTTGCCCACGCCGGCGCCGCCGAACAGCCCGATCTTGCCGCCCTTGAGGAAGGGCTGGATGAGGTCGATGACCTTCACGCCGGTCTCGAACATCTCCGCGGTTGTCGACTGCTCGTCAAAGGCCGGCGCTAGGCGGTGGATGGGATGCCTGCCGGCGCAGCCCTCGAGCGGCCCCAGTTCGTCCACCGGCCTGCCGATGACGTTGATCACCCGCCCTAGGGTGCAGCGCCCGACGGGCACGGTGATGGGCCCGCCCTGGTCGATGGCCTGCATGCCGCGCACCATGCCCTCGGTGGGCTGCATGGCCACGCAGCGCACCCGAGCTTCGCCCAGGTGCTGCTGCACCTCGAGGATCACGTCCACGGGCTGGGGCACGTCGAAGCCTTCGCTCACCACGCGAACGGCTTCGTAAATGGGAGGCAGCTCCGCCTCGGAGAACTGCACGTCCACGGCGGGACCGGAGACCTGGATGACACGTCCGACATTCTCTGGCATAGAAAACGTTTCTCGTTTCTGGTTTCTCGAAAGAACCCTGCGCCGCTCGTCCCCCGCGTCTGTCGAGAAACCAGAAACGAGGAACGAGAAACCTCTTACTGCGCCGCTGCTCCGCTCACCACCTCGATGATCTCCTTGGTGATCTTGGCCTGGCGCACCCGGTTCATCGCCAGGGTCAGCGAGTCGATCATGTCGCTGGCATTGTTGGTTGCAGAATCCATGGCGGTCATGCGTGCGGCGTGCTCGGCGGCCACCGACTCCAGCAGCGCGCGGAAGATCTGTATGCCCACGTACTTCGGCAGCAGGCTGTTGAACAATTCGCCGGCCGGCTGCTCGTAGATGTAGTCCACCTGCGCGGTGGCGAACTGCGCCGCCCGCTGGTCGATGGCGTGCGTGTCCGCCTCTTCCGTCGCGACGCCCGCGGTGCGCGCAGCTTCCCCGGCGCGCTTGCGCTCCTCTTCCGTCATGACCTGTGCCTGCAGGATCTCCGCCCGCCCGATCTCCCTGATGGGCAGAATCTGTTCCACCACCAGCCGTTGTGCGATGACCGACTTGAATTCGTTGAAGGCGATGTACAGCGCGTCGATCTCACCCTTGGTGTAGCGCTCGATCACGCGCTCGGCGATCTCCCGCGCGTCCTCGTGACTGAGCTTGCCGAACATGCCGACCTTCTCGCCTACGATCTCCACCGGCCCGGCGCGACCGCCGCCAGAGGGCCCTTCCGTCATGTAGGGGAAGCGCCGCCGCAGGAAGTCGCGACCCTTGCGCCCGATGGTCTCGATGTCCACGTTCTTCCCCAATTTGCTCGCCAGGAAATTGAGCGTGGTCTTCAGGATGTTGGTGTTGAAGGCGCCGGCCAGGCCGCGGTCGCCCGTGACCACGAGCATCAGGACGTTGTTCTCTTCGCGACGCGCCAGCAGCGGGTGCCGGGGCTCGCCGGTCTCCGGGTCGTAGATCTCGGCGCGCGTCACCAGCGATTGCAGCACGTTGGTCAGCATGCGCGCATATGGCCGCGCCGCCAGTGCCCGCTCCTGTGCCCGTCGCAGACGTGCCGCCGAGACCATCTTCATGGCCTTGGTGATCTGCCGCGTGTTGCGCACGCTGCGGATTCTGCGCCGGATGTCGAGAATGTTGGCCATTCAAATCATGGGTAGAGACGCAGCATGCTGCGTCTCTACAAAGTTTTGTTTTCAAAAGCTGTCATTCCGAGCGGCTTCAGGGATCCCCAGCAAACCAGGTGTTTGGTTTGCTGGGGCGGAGCCGCGAGGAATCTTGGTTCTAAGCGACATAAAACCGAGGTCCCTTGACTCGCGCTCGGTCGCTGCGCTTCCTCGCGCTGCTCGGGATGACAATTCAATAATGAATGCTTACGGCACGGCCTTCAGCCATGCCCTCCCAAACACATGACTCCGGACTACCGACTGCTGACTACTTCTTTCTTCTCCGCCGCGAATCGCTCTTTGAACTCCGCGATCAGCTTCTTCATGCCGGCCTTGAGCTGGTCGTCGAGCACCCGCTTCTTCATGATCTCGTCCAGCAGGCCGGGATTCATGGTGTCGGCGTACTCGTAGAGGCCTTTCTCGAAGCTGCGGATTTCCTCCACCGCCAGGTCGTCGACGAACCCGTTCGTGCCGGCGAAGATCATCAGGATCTGCTTGGAGAACGACAGCGGCGAATACTGGTCCTGCTTGAGCAGTTCGGTCAGGCGCTGGCCGCGGGCGAGTTGCGCCTGCGTGGCTTTGTCGAGGTCGCTGCCGAACTGGGCGAAGGCCGCCAGCTCGCGATACTGTGCCAGCTCCAGCTTGAGCGTGCCCGCCACCTGCCGCATGGCCTTGATCTGCGCGTTGCCGCCCACCCGGCTCACGGAAAGGCCCACGTTTACCGCCGGGCGGATGCCGCTGTTGAACAGGTCGGTCTCGAGGTAGATCTGGCCATCGGTGATGGAGATGACGTTGGTCGGGATGTACGCCGAAACGTCGCCCGCCTGGGTCTCGATGATGGGCAGCGCGGTCAGCGATCCGCCGCCCTTGGCGGCGCTCATCTTGGAGGCGCGCTCCAGCAGGCGAGAGTGCAGGTAGAAGACGTCGCCGGGATAGGCCTCGCGCCCCGGAGGCCGCCGCAGCAGCAGCGAGATTTCGCGATAGGAGGCTGCGTGCTTGGAGAGGTCGTCGTAGACGCACAGCGCGTGCCGGCCGCTGTCGCGGAAGAACTCGCCGATAGCGCACGCGGAGTAGGGCGCGATGTACTGCATGGGCGCAGGTTCCGACGCCGACGCCGCCACCACGATGGTGTAGTCCATGGCGCCGTAGTCGGTGAGGATCTTCACCACCTGCGCGATCGACGAACGCTTCTGCCCGATGGCGTTGTAAATACAAATCAGGTCATTGCCCTTGTTGTTGATGATGGTATCGATGACGACAGCGGTCTTACCCGTCTGGCGGTCGCCGATGATCAGCTCGCGCTGTCCGCGGCCGATGGGAATCATGCTGTCGATGGCCTTCAGGCCGGTGGCCATGGGCTCGCGCACCGGCTGGCGGTCGATGACGCCCGGCGCGATGCGCTCGATGTGGTAGAACTTGTCGGTCGCGATGGGGCCCTTGTCGTCGATGGGCTGGCCCAGCGCGTTCACCACGCGCCCGACCATGGCTTCGCCCACGGGCACGCTCATGATGCGCCCGGTGCGCCGCACCTCGTCGCCTTCCTTGATCTCGGTGTACTCGCCCAGCAGCACGGCGCCGACTTGGTCTTCTTCCAGGTTCATGGCGATGCCCGACACGTCGTGCGGGAACTCGATCAGCTCGCCCGCCATGACTTTGTCCAGCCCGTAGATGCGCGCGATGCCGTCGCCCAGGCTGATGACCGTCCCCACTTCGTCCACCGCGATCTTGGATTCGTAGTTCTCGATCTGCTCGCGGATGATCTTCGTGATTTCGTCTGCTTTTATGCCTGCCATAAATTCCTTCGAATTGCCATGTGAGCAATTAGCAGTTGGCAATTAGCATTTAGCCTCGCAACGGCCTCAGGCGCCAATTGCCAACTGCTAATTGTTAAGTGCTAAATGCTCCCAGCGCTCAATTCCTGCTTCAATCTTTCCAACTGCCCCTGGATCGATCCGTCGTAGATCGTGCTCCCGACCTTCACCACGGCCCCGCCCAGCACCTTGGCGTCGGTCTTGTAGCGGGCGCGAACCTTCTTTCCGGTGACCTCGCCGACGCGCACCTCCAGAGCCCGCTTCTCGGGATCTGTCAGCTCGCGCGCGCTGATGACCTCGGCGTCGGCCAGCCCCAGGCGCTCGTTGAGGTCGAGCTCGAACTGGCGCGCGATCTCCGGCAGCGCCGCCACCCGCCGGTGGTCGATCAGCACCGCGACGAAGTTTCGCAGCATGCGCGAGCCGCCGATGTGGGTGATGATCCGGTCCAGCACCGCCTGTTTCTGCCGCATCTCGACCGAAGGGTTCTCCCACACGGTGCGCAGATCGGGCACCGACTCCACGATCCTGACGAACGACCCCAGTTCGTCCTCCACCTGGCGCGGATCGAGCTTCTTCTCGATCACCACGTCGGCGAAGGCGCGCGCGTATCGGCTGAAGACGGACATGCTCTATTTGCCGTTCTTTCCCAGTTGATCGACGAAAGCCCGCACCAGCTCCTGGTCGGTGGAGGCGTTCACCTGGATGCGTTTCTCGGCCAGCCCCACCGCCAGCTCGCTCACGTAGGCGCGCAGTTCGGTGCGCGCCAGGCGGGTGGCGGCAACGATCTCCTGCTCGGCCGCTGCCACGATCTTGCGCTTGTCTTGCTCGGCGGCGGACTGGATGCGGGCTGCTTCCTTCTGCGCCTCGGCCTCCGCCGCCGCCGCCATGGCGGCGATCTCGGTATCGAGCCGAGCCAGCCGGCTCTCGATGTCGCTCAGCCGGCGCTGGGCTTCTTCGCTGGCCTTGCGGGCTTCCGCAATCCCTTCCTGGATGCTTTCGGTGCGCGCGCGAAACGCCGCCGGCACCTTCGACTTCATGATGAGCGCTATTAGCACAACGACGATGGCAAAGTTGAGTCCGACGAAAACCCAGTACGCTGCGAACGGTGTCAGACCTGTGATTCGGGCCAGCCAGCGCACCGTCGCCGAGTGCTTGAACTCGGCGGTCTCATCTTCCCCGGCAGCTTCGCGCGAAGCCTGAGCCAGCTCGGCTCCCGGTCCCCCTTCCGCTTGGCTGGTGGCCGCGCCCTCTTCAGAATGCGCCGGCTTCTTCGGCGCCGATTTCTGCTGCTCCGCCTGCGCCGGGGGTGACGAGTGCTGCTGGCTCCATGCCGCTCCAGCAAGAACGGCGACCACGACCATTGCCAGCAAGAATCGCGGGGAAGGACGCCTGGTCATGACTGCCGGCCACCTGCCACGGGGAACTGGGCGGCCAGCGCCGGCTTGAGGACAGTACGGATAATCTGGCTGGCCAGGGTTTCGCTCTCGGCCTGGAGGGTCACCTTGGCCTGCTCTACGTCCTGCGCGAGGGAAGCTCGTGCCGCTTTGACGCGCGCCTCGGCTGCCGCCCGGGCTTCCGCCACCGCCGCCGCTCGTGCCTGCAACCATTGCTGCCGGCGCGCTTCCAGTTTCTTGAAGATGGAGAGCCGCGCCTCGCGCAGGCGCTGCTCGTACTCGGCGGTGCGCGCCTCCGCGGCAGCGATGTCCGCATTGGCCTTCTCCACCGCGCCCTGCGTGCGCGCCCGCCGCGCCTCCAGCACCGCCACCAGCGGCTTGTGCACGATCAGCTTGTAGGCGAAGAACAGCATGACGAACACCACCACCGTGGGGATGGCCGCAAGCAGAAGTTCGCCTAGCTGCCGAAGAATCTCATCCATGGAATCGTTAGATCAGCCCGGATAATGGAAAGTTTACGATGGCGTCGAACCGATCAAACTACCATCCCATGCCGCTTGTGTCAACGCGAGAGGGGCCGAATGGGCGCGAGTTTTCATGGGGTTAGCAGGGAGCGGCGAGGGGGGTCATCGTACCCCTCTGGTCGTTCAGCCGATGTACCCTGGACCACTTGACTTTCCCCGGCATAGGTTTAGCATATAAATATCACCTCCGATCCGAGTCAGGATCGAATGGGCTGGAGGCCAAGGAAAAGTCACCGCTTCTTGGCAGCCGGCCCATTTGCTTTTTCTGCAGTCCCTTTGGGGACGGCAGCCCGGCCCTCAATCCTGGACGAAGGATCTTACCTTCCTCAATACCGATTGCGGCACCTGCGCATTCAGTTCCACGAATCCATTGCGGTACTCACGGGAAAAAATCCGTGCCTGGCCCTCGAGGATTGCTAAGGCCTTGCCTTCGCGCTGCGGCACTCGCAACTTCACGCGGCTCAGTGGATCTTCCTGCAACGCCTCGTCGATCCGATCAAGAAGAACGGAGATTCCCGTTCCCTTCACTGCCGACACGTGGACGGTCGTCGCGTCGTCCTCCAGGGCATCGCGTCGCGAGGCCGGCAGCAGATCGACCTTGTTCATCACCCGCAGCCGCGGCTTGTCCTGCGCTTCGAGCTCGCGCAGCACCTTCTCCACCTGCGCATTTTGCTCCGCAGCGACCGGGCTAGTCACGTCCGAGACCTCGAGCAGCAGGGCAGCGCGCTGCACTTCCTCCAGCGTGGCGCGGAACGAGGTCACCAGCGTGTGCGGCAGGTTGCGGATGAATCCCACCGTGTCCGACACCAGCACCTTGCGGCGCGACGGCAACTGCACGGCGCGGATCGTGGGATCGAGCGTAGCAAACAGGCTCGGCGACTCCAGCACGCTCGCCCGCGTCAGCGCGTTGAACAGCGTCGATTTTCCGGCATTGGTGTAGCCCACCAGGGCGACGGTCGCCACCGGCGCCGACTCCCGCCGCTGCCGCTGCTGCGCGCGAGTGCGGCGAACTTTCTCCACCCGCTGCTTGATGTCGCGGATGCGCTGGAAGATCTTGCGGCGGTCGGTCTCGAGCTGGGTCTCACCGGGACCGCGGGTGCCGATCGGTCCGCGCCCGCCGGCCGCCGTGCCGGCGATCTGCGACATCTCGATGCCGCGTCCGGTCAGCCTCGGCAGCAGGTATTCCAGTTGCGCCAGTTCCACTTGCAACTGCCCTTCGCGGGTGCGGGCGTGGCGCGCGAAGATGTCGAGGATGAGCTGGGTGCGGTCGATCACCCGCACGCTGACCTCATCTTCTATATTGCGCTGCTGGGAAGGCGAGAGGTCGTGGTCGAAGATGACCAGGTCGGCGTGCGCCGAGGCTGCCGCCCCGGCGATCTCCTCCAGCTTGCCGCGCCCTATCAGCGTGGCTGGGTCCGGCTTCTCCCGCGACTGAATGAATTCTCCGACTACCTCAGCGCCGGCGCTGGTGGCCAACTCCCGCAGTTCGGTCATCGAATCCTGGGCGCTGAAATCCGAAGGCGCGTTTTCGCCTGCGCGGGCCACGCTGCTGTCACGCGCCATGCGCGGGACACTCACCGGTTTCACGTGTTTCCAGGGTTTGCGTTGTGGCCGGTAATCGAGGCCGATGAGGAAGGCGCGCTCATGGCGGTTGCGGGAAGTAGGCATTCCCCTGCCGCCGGGAGCGGACCGGGTTGCGCGGGAACCGCGGATCGTTTATCCCTCCGTGCCGGAAGGAGTGGCCGTCGCTCCGGACACCACCTGCGGCGCGGAGGCGGCCGGTTTGGTTTCGATGTGCGCCGGACGTTCCACCACCGGGTGCGCCGGCCGGGACGTGACCACGGTGGAGATGGCGTGCTTGAAGATCAGTTGCTCCTGGTTGTTGGTCTCCAGCACCACCGAATACTTGTCGAAGGAGCGGATGCGCCCCGTCAGCTTCACCCCGCTCAGCAGATAGATGGTGATGGTGCTCTTTTCCTTGCGGGCGTTATTGAGAAAGGAATCCTGAATATTCTGTGCCGGCTTATCCATCGCCGATCTCCCGAACCACCAAGGTGTGGTCACCGCCCGAAAAGAGGCGAACGATCGCGGGACGGCCCCCCTGGTTACGATACGGCTCAGCCCCGGGTTTTGCAACCCGCTGCCACCAGCCAACCACACAGGCTTCCACCTGGACCCGCCACAGCCCGCCGAGACAGGCGGACTTTTCAGGGACCCGGGCTTCGGCCCTGGCAGCCTCCCCAGTTTGGCTAAGATGTCATTCTTCCGCGGAGCGAAGCGAAGCGGGAGAATCTGTCGTATCGGCTCACACCGCCGATGTGGGTGGCAAAACGATATCGTCAGATCCTCCGCTCGGCTTTGCCTCGCGAAGGATGACAACCAGGCCCGTGGGTTGCTGGAACCCAGCCCGCTGCCCGATTGACACCTCTGGCTCCAGCGTGCAAGGATGCCGTTCCCGCAAGGAGACAGAATGCTTCCGAGTTTCGCCACCATCCCCTTCCACCCGCCTACTGACTTCGGCAGCAATTACGAGATCGTCCTGCGCTGGATCCACTTCTCCGCCGCCATCACCTGGATCGGCCTGCTCTACTTCTTCAACCTCGTGAACATGCCGCTGCAGAAGCAGATGGACGCCCCTACCAAAGCCAAGGTGAATCCCCCGCTGCTGTCGCTGGCGCTGTGGTGGTTCCGCTGGGGCGCAGTGGTGACCGTGCTCGCCGGAATCGTCTTCTGGTCACGGATTACCGTCCTCGATGCCCGCACCCACGGCTACAGCGCCGGCAGCGTCTTTGGCAGCTTCTTCCTGGTGTGGACGCTGGCCTTCGTCATCGAGCAGGGAGTGCTTATGGCCGGCAAGGGCGCGCTGAATCAAGGAGCGGTGCTGACGGTCATCTTTGCCGTGGTTCTCATCGCCGCGGCGGTGATCTTCCTACAGTGGAATTCCCAAGTGGAGAACAACCGCGTGCTTGCCATCGGCGTGGGCGGCGGGCTGGGATGGTTCATGCTGCTGAACGTGTGGGGCATCGTCTGGCGCGTCAACAAGCGCCTCATCGCCTGGACCAAAGAGACTTCCGCCGCCGCTCCCATGCCCGACAAGCTCGCCCGCATGATGCGCCAGTCCTTCATCGCCTCGCGCGCCAACTTCTTCATCTCTTTCCCCATGCTGTTCTTCATGGGCGCGGCCAGCCACTACCCCCTGTTCGGACGCTAAGATCGTGGCGCCGCCGTCTCGGCGCTACGGGGCGGCCCAGTCATGTCAGAATGAGCTGGTGGACGCCGCCAAATTCCAGCACGGCATCGAGCTCTTCAACGCCGGCAGCTTCTTCGACGCCCACGAAGTGCTGGAAGACGTGTGGCGCGAATGCCAGGGCGCAGAGAAGGATTGTCTGCAGGCGTTGATCCAGGCCGCCGTTGGCCTGCACCACTACTCGACTGGAAACATCGCAGGAGCGCGCTCGCTACTGGCACGCGCCAGCCGCAAACTGGCGGACTACCCCAACGCGTACTGCGGGATCGCGCTTGACAGCTTGCGCCTAGCGCTCGAGGAATGGAAAGCGGCGCTCGCAGCCGGCGTAGCGCCACCGCCGCCGCTGCGGCTGGAGGCCAGTGCTACAATCTCGAATCCCGTGAAGCATTCCGCCGTCAAAGCTCTCGCGGTTCGTGAAGTGCCGCTGCTCGACCTGGGGCGGCAGTACGCCGAAATCCGCCGCGAGATCAACCAGGCCCTCCAGCGCGTCGCCGAGTCGCAGCAATTTATCCTGAGCGACGAGGTGGCGGCGTTCGAAGGCGAAGCTGCCGCCTATCTGGGCGCGGCCTTCGTCGTGGGCTGCGCTTCCGGCACCGACGCCCTATGGCTGGCGCTGCTGGCCTCAGGCGTCAGGCCCGGGGACGAGGTCATCACCACCGCGTTCAGCTTTTTCTCTTCTGCCTCTGCTATCGTGCGCGCCGGCGCGCGCCCGGTGCTGATGGATATCGACCCGCGCACGCTGAATCTCGATCCAGCTCTGGTCGAGCAGCGGGTTACCCGCTCGCGGCCCGCCGGGCTGCGCGCGCTGCTTCCCGTGCACCTCTACGGGCAGTGCGCCGACATGGACGCCTTCCAGCGCATCGCCGCCGAGCACAAGCTGGCCGTGATCGAAGACGCCGCCCAGGCCTTCGGCGCGTCGTGGGGCGGACGGCGGGCGGGAACCCTGGGCACGGCAGCTGCCTTCAGCTTTTATCCCACCAAGAACCTGGGAGCTTTTGGCGATGCCGGCTGTGTGGCCGTCGCCGACGCGGAGCGCGCCGCCCACGTCCGGCGCTTGCGTAACCTCGGCATGCGTGAGCGCTACCTCCACGACGAGATGGGCGCCAACAGCCGTCTCGACGCCGTGCAGGCGGCGGTGCTGCGGGTAAAGCTTCCGCACCTGGAGCGCTGGAACGCGCAACGCCGCGAGCGCGCCGCCGAATACGACCGGTTGTTCGCGCGCGCCGGGCTGGTGGCAGGGCCCTCGAGTTCGCCGGCGCCGGTGCGCTTGCTGGAGACCGCGCCCCAGGCCCACCACATTTTCCACCAGTACGTCATCCGCGCCACCCGCCGCGACGAGCTGCGAGTGTTCCTCGCATCGCGCGGCATCGGCACGCAGGTGTACTATCCCCTGCCCCTGCACTTGCAGCCATGCTTCTCCTACCTGGGATGCAGGGAGCGCGACCTGCCGGAATCCGAGCGCGCCTCGCGCGAAGTGCTGGCGCTGCCCATGTTCCCCGAGCTGACCGCAGACGAGCAGCGCTATGTGGTGGAGAGCATCTCTGGGTTCTATTCGTAGTGCTCGCCACCAGGGGCGACACACGAGCGCGCTCGTTCAGATCACCGGCAAAGCCGGCGTGATGACAAAGAGCAGCTTTTCGTGCGCACGCCGCAGAGCGTTCTCCACGAAGCCGGGCGATCCGCCGCGCGCGAAGATAAAGCCCAGGTAACTCGAGCCCTCCGGCAATGGCACCAGCTTCTGGGATTCCTTGGCGGTGATTACGATATCTTCAATACCGCCGACAGCGCGCGCCTCGTCAATACCTTGCGTTTCTTGATAGAAGCCGGCTGCGGGAATGGGAATCATCATCACCCCGGAGGCCGCATCTTCGCGATAGATGCGCGAGATGTCCAGCCCGAGCATCAGCCGGATGAGCAACTCTTCGAGCGACACTTCCTTGTCCACCAGCGGGATCTCGAAGCGCAGCGCGCGCGAGCACAGCCCGCCGATCGAGCGTGCCGCCACCTCCATCACCCATATGCCGGCGGGGTTGATGCGCAACTCGGCATGCAGCGGGCCGTGATAGATCCCGAGCGCGGCGGTTGCTTTGGCCAGAGTCTCGCCGATCGCCTGCTGCGCCTCGCGGCCCATGCGCGAGGGTGTGACGTAAATGGTTTCCTCGAAGAACGGCCCCCTCAGCGGGTCGGGCTTGTCGAAGATGGCGAGCACGCGCAGGCGGCCGCGGTCCACGATGGCCTCCAGCGCAACCTCGACGCCTTCGATGTAGGCCTCCACCTGGATAAAGTTGCTGGTGTCCTCGCGCAGCACTCCGACCTCGGGACTCTTCAGCAGCGCGCGTATGCGCTCGAAGGCACGCATGAATTCTTCGGGAGTGTCGGCGCGGATCACGCCCCGGCTTGCCGAGAGCGCCAGCGGCTTGAGCACGCATGGAGTGTCCACCCTGACCTCGCCCGTGGCCAGCAGTTGCCGCGGGTCGGCGTCCAGCGGGAAACGGCGGTAGTCAGGCACGTTGAGCCCGGCCCGGCGCAGCTGGCCGCGGGCGAGATATTTGTCGTGACACGCCTCGGCGGCTTCAGGCGGATGGTTCAACAGGCCGAGGGCCTTGCTGGCGAGCGCCGCTGTTTCCGTGGCCCGGTCGCCGATCTGGATGATGGCAGCGAAGGGCCGCTCCCGCGCCGCTTCTGCGATCTTGCGTGCATTCTCCTGCGGATTCTCGAAGCGCAGCGGGATGGCGTCGTCTCCCCAGGGATCGTCCAGCACGTGGCAGCGATCGGTGCCGAAGACGACCTCGAGGCTCAGCTTCTCGGCCGCATCCACGAACGCCTGCGCCTGGTAGCCGGTGGTGGTGCAGAGCAGCAGAATGCGCGGTTTGGCAGTTGTGGACATGGGAGCTTGCCTCATTGTAGAGACGCAGCATGCTGCGTCTCTGCAGAAGCTTCTTCTTACCTTCGTGCGCCGTTTCCAACGCGGAACCGGCCAGCGGACTCAGGAATGACATTGAAAAAAGGACATAGCGCTGGAAAACTAGGGATTGCTTACAAGCCCATGGCGCAGTGCGAGCACTACGAAGTTTGGATACTGGATGTCGGCGACTGGATGCTCAAATCATCCTGGCGCAACCTTGAGGTGGGGTTGGCGGCGGCCCGAGCACTGGCCGCGCCGGTGCGCATCATACGCGCGGTATATGACGGCGAGGTGGCGGTAGAAAGGAATGTAGTGGTCGAGCTGGGCGCTCCTAAGGGCCAGCAACCAAGCCTTAGCGACCTGAAGTGAACAGATTGTGCTTCAGTATGCACCACAAGGTGCGCACGCCGTCCTTCCATCCGATTTTCTTGCCTTCTTCGTAGGTTCTTCCTGAGTAGGAGATCCCCACCTCGTAGACGCGGCATTTGAGGGCGGCGATGCGCGCCGTCACCTCGGGCTCGAAGCCGAAGCGGTCTTCCGTCAGCTTCACCGACTGGATGATCTCCCGCCGGAATGCCTTGGAGCAGGTCTCCATGTCGGTGAGGTTGAGGCCGGTGAACATGTTGGAGAGCAGGGTGAGAAATCTGTTGCCGACCGAATGCCAGAAGTACAGCACGCGGTGCGATTCCCCGCCGGCGAAGCGCGAGCCATAGACCACGTCGGCTTTGCCCGCGAGGATCGGCGCCATCAGCTTGGGATACTCGGCCGGGTCATACTCCAGGTCGGCGTCCTGGATGATGACCACATCCCCGGTGGCAGCGGCGAAGCCGGTACGCAACGCCGCGCCCTTGCCCCGGTTCTTGTCGTGGAACAGCACGCGGATGCGGCCATCCGCGTGCGCGCGCGCCATCTCCTGCAGGCGGGCGCGCGTGCCGTCGGTGGAACAGTCGTCCACGATGATGAGTTCTTTCTCGACCGGGGAGGCCAGGGTTCGCCGGACGATCTCATCGATGTAGTTCTTCTCGTTGTACACCGGCATTACGACGGAAGCTTTCATGCGGGGCACCTGCGATGGCTGCAGAATTGATCCCTTCGGAGCAATCCCCCAAAATTGTCATTCCGAACGGCCTTTAGGCCGTCAGGAATCTGTTGTTCCCTTCGTGACCGATTCTTTTGCCGGCAAAAAAACAGATTCCTCGCCCCGCTCGGAATGACCATCCTTGGAAGAGCGGTGAGGAAGCATCCTAGCCGGCGCCAGCGCGGCGTATCCGCTCGCGCAGCTTGAACCGCTGAATCTTCCCGGTGGCGGTCTTGGGCAGCTCGCTGACGAACTCCACCCAGCGCGGCTTCTTGAACGGCGCCAGCTTGTTGACGACCAAGTCCTGCAATTCACGGGCGGTCTTCTCGTCTCCGGCCGCGTCCGGTTCCAGCACGACGAACGCCATGGGCTTGACGAGGCACTCGGCGTCTTCGCGTCCGATCACCGCCGCCTCGCGCACCGCCGCATGCTCCACTAGGGCCGCCTCGATCTCCACCGGGCTGACCCACTGCCCGGAGACCTTCAGCATATCGTCGGAGCGGCCCGCGTACCAGAAGTAGCCGTCGGCATCCTGGTAGTACTTGTCGCCGGTGCGGATCCAGTGGCCCTCGATGGTGTTTTTCGTCTTGTCGTGTTGGTTCCAGTAGTAAGCGCAGGTGCTGTCGCCGCGCACCACCAGACTGCCGGCTTCTCCCGCGGCGACCGGCTGATTGTTCTCGTCGAGGATCCTGGCTTCGTATCCTGGGACCACCTGCCCGCTCGAACCCGGCCGCGCCGCCCCGCGCCGGTTGGAGATTACGATGTGCAGCATCTCGGTGGAGCCCAGCCCATCCAGAATCTCGACTCCGAAGCGCTGCCGGAAGCGCTCAAAGACCGCCGCCGGCAGTGATTCGCCCGCCGAGACCCCATTGCGAATCGAGGAGAGGTCGAAATCCGCGCCTTCGCGCCCGGGGTCCCCGGCAAACCCGGGGTCCCCAACGAAGCCGGTTTTGCTTCGTTGGGGTGGAAACCCGGTGTTGGTTTGCTGGGGTGGTGGGCGGCGGTGCGCCAGCAGCGCCGCGTAGCTCGTGGGCACGGAGTAGAACAAGGTCGGCCGGTGGCGCTCGATCACGGCATAGATGTTGGGCGGCGTGGGCGGTCCCGGCCACAGGATGGCGGTGGCGCCTACCGAGAATGGGACGTAGAGCCCGTTTCCCAGCCCGTAGGCGAAAAACAGCTTGGCCACGCTGAAGCAGCGGTCGCGGGCGGTGATGCTGAGGATCCCCTGCCCGTAGAGCTCGGACGCGACCACGATGTCGTGGTGCAGGTGCACGCAGCCTTTGGGGAAGCCCGTGCTTCCGGAGGAATACAGCCAGAAGGCGGCATCATCCCGGCTGGTGGGTTCGGCCTCCAGCTCGGGGCTGGCCTTGGCGAGCAAGTCGGCCAACGAATGAGTGCCCGCGGGCGCATTGCCGACCACGATGATGTCGCGCAGGTAGCGCAGCCGCGCGCGAGGGATCGCCTGCACCTGTGGCAGAAGGGCCTCGCTCACCATCACCACCCGCGCCCGCGAGTCGTTCAGCATGTATTCGTAGTCGGGCGGCTTGAGCAGGGTATTGACCGGCACGGCGACGATGCCGGCCTTGATCGCGCCCAGGAAGCTGTAGGCGAATTCCGGCGTGTCCAGCAGAATCAGCAAGACGCGTTCTTCGATGCGCACCCCCAGGGCGCGCAATGCGTTCCCCAGCCGGTTGACGCGTTCCGCCACCTGCCGGTAGGTGACGCGCTCATCCCCACATTCGATGGCGACATTGTTCCCGCGTCCCTCTTGCAGGTTGCGGTCTAGCAGCCAGGTGGTTACGTTGAACACCTCGGGCGGAATCATGGTTTCGGGCGGCTTGTCGCCGGTCCGGATCGTCCACCGGGACGAGTCGCGAATTGTCTCACAGTAGCCCCAACCTATGGGTCAAGGAACCCCTCGTGCGTGCTTGTTACTAGAGTAATTGGCCAAATTACGCCGCGGGCCGCCAATGCTATACAATCCTGACACACTCCCCGATCTGCGCGCGAGAGGACTCCCCGGCGGCTAACGTAAGATTGCCCGCCGGTTGTCGAGTAAACGCAGGCAACAGGAGTTCGCCAAGCGCACCAAGCGAGGTCGCGAGGAATGGACGAAGGCAAGCCGGAACCCGCTCGACCCCGCAATCCTGCGGAAGAATCACAGCATGCAGATAGTAGTTTCGTCAGCAAGCTGGCGCGGGTCTACAACAATCTTCCACCGGAGCAACGCCGGGCCACGCCCTTAGCGGACCGCGGCGACCCTATCTCCAATCCCGAACTGGAGAATAAATTTCAGAGGCTGCTGAAGCAACTGGAGGCGTTGGAGAGACACCAGGGGAGCAGGGATCACAACCCCGACCCGAGGATAATCGCCCTGCTGGAGAAGAAAATTGAAGCGTTGCAGGCGCCAGGCGACAATCTTTCAGATGACGACGCTTCCGCCGAGGGAGCTCCGGGAGACGTTTCCATTCTCCGGGACAGCAATCGATGCCGCAAGTGCGGCCACAGAAATCCCTCGCCCACCCGCTTTTGCGGCATGTGTGGCCAAGGGTTGGCGGCGGGTCCGGAGGTTCCCAGGACTTCCGGGAACGGGTCGAAGCCCGTGGCCGCCGTGCCCGAACCACCGAGGCTGGCCCAACTCGGCGGCAGAGCTGGCTCCAGCCTTGGGTTGAAGATGGCGCTCTGGGGAGTACTTCTGCTAGCGCTGGGTCTGGTGGTGTATCAGCAGCAGTTGTGGCGCCTGCCCCTGCTGATGGGCTTGATCCCAAACTTCCACGGTGCGTGGACGTCACCGGCGGCGGCAAAACCGGCAGCAGAATCGGCGCCCGCTCCTGTCAAGCAACCAATTTCGGTGACCCGCGAGCCGGAGACCGTAGCGAAAGCACCCAGCCCGATGGTGAAATCGTTGAAGGCTGCGCCACCGACTGTCATCAAGCGCGATCTGCCGCAGCCTTTGCCGCTGCCTTCCACGTCCCTGCCGCTCCAGATACCTCTTCCGACCGTACCGCCTGCCGCCGCGGAATCGGTGGAGCCACGGCCGCTCGAGAAGGCGCCAGCGGCGGCCGCTGCCCCGGAGCCCAAGCCACCCGGAATTTCCCACGTAGTCCCTGGGGCGCCGACCTACAAGGTGAACCCGCAGTATCCGCCGGGAGCGCGCAGCGCCCGCGTCCAGGGCTCGGTTGTAATGGACGCCGTCATCGGCACGGACGGAACCATCCAGCAACTCCGCGTCATCAGCGGCAATCCGCTGCTGGTGAATGCCGCCATGGAAGCAGTAAAGAAATGGCGCTACCAACCCTTCCTGCTCGACGGCAAACCGGTCGAGGGCGAGACCACCATCACCGTCAATTTCAAGGGCGAATAGGCGCAACCCGGCTGCGATCGTTTCCATTCCATGCACGTCAGCCTACGTGCTTTACCGGGTGCGTCGGTTCGGCCTCGGGGAGATCCCTCGCGTTGCTCAGGATTTCGGCAGCGGGCTCCCGCTCCCCTTCGCTGTCCTCATGGTCGCTCACGCCCGCTTAGCGCCTCAACTTCAGCCTGGTGTAGGTGGTGTTGCGCTGGGCGGGGATTCTTCCCAGTTCACGGATGCGTTCGTGGAATTCCTCCGGACTGAGGTACTGCCCAGCGGTGGCCCCCGCCA